>WBTZ01000076.1 GCA_009026175.1 Zoogloea sp.
CCGCTCAGCCTGGCCCTGCTCGCCGCCCTGGCACCCCTCGCCGGGACGGCCTCCGCCACCGATACCAGCCTGACCCTCAATCCGGTGGTGATCACCGGCAGCCGTGCGGAAGCCGCCAGCTTCGACCTGCCCGCCGCCATCGACGTGCTGGACCGGGAGCAGATCACCGCCGGCCAGCCGCGGGTGAATGCCTCCGAAGCCCTGCTCGCCGTGCCCGGCGTTGTCGCCAACAACCGCCAGAACTACGCCCAGGACCTGCAGATCTCGACCCGTGGCTTCGGCGCCCGCTCGGCCTTCGGGGTGCGCGGCGTCAAGCTGATCACCGACGGCATCCCGGCCAGCATGCCGGACGGCCAGGGCCAGGCCGCCACCTTCAACCTGGACGTGGCCGAGCGCATGGAAGTCCTGCGCGGCCCCTTCTCCGCCGTGTATGGCAACCACTCCGGCGGCGTCATCCAGCTGTTCACCCGCGAGCCGGAAGACCGCCCCAGCGTTGAGGGCGGCCTGGCGGTCGGCAGCTACGGGACCACCAAGGCCGACCTGGGTGCTCAGGGCAAGGCCGGCGGGCTGGGCTACGTGTTCAGCACCTCGCACTTCGACACCGACGGTTACCGCGACCACTCCGCCGCCACCCGCGACCAGGCCTTCCTCAAGCTCACCGGCAAGCCCGACGACGTGAGCAAGCTGAGCTTCGTCGTGAACGGCCTGTGGCAGCACAACACCCAGGATCCGCTGGGCCTGTCCTGGAGCAGCTACAAGTCCAATCCCCGTGGCGTGGATCAGGCCGCCATCGACTACAACACCCGCAAGAGCATCGACCACCTGCAGGCCGGCATCGCCTACGAACGCAAGTTCGGCAGTGACCTGCTCCAGCTGTCCACCTACTCGGGCCAGCGCAGCGTGATCCAGTACCAGTCGATCCCCAAGTCGGTCCAGGCCAACGTCCGCCACTCCGGCGGCATCATCGACTTCGACCGCAGCTTCTATGGTTTCGGGGCCCGCTACATCGCCATCCGCGAAGTGGCCGGCGGCAAGCTCACCACCACCGTGGGCGCCGACTTCGACAGCAGCACCGACCAGCGCAACGGCTACGAGAACTTCGTCGGCAACACCCTGGGTGTGAAGGGCAAACTGCGCCGCAAGGAAACCGATACCGTCGAGAGCCTCGACCCCTACGTGCAGAGTGAATGGGCCAGGGGCAACTGGGCCCTTACCGCGGGCCTGCGCCACAGCCAGGTCAAGTTCAAGGTGGACGACCAGTACATCGTCGGCCTGAACGGCGACGACAGCGGCCGCCGCGACTACAACAAGACCACCCCGGTGCTGGGCGTCGTCTACAAGCTGAACCCGGCGGTGAACCTCTACGCCAGCGCGGCCCGGGGCTTCGAGACGCCGACCCTCAACGAGATGTTCTATTCGGGCAGCGGCGGCAGCTTCAACTTCGGCCTCAACCCCTCCCGCAGCAAGCACCTGGAAGTGGGCGCCAAGGCCTTTGTCGGCGACGCCAGCCGCGTGAACCTGGCCGTGTTCCAGATCACCACCGACGACGAACTGGTGGTGGATACCGCCATCGGCGGCCGCACCAGCTACAAGAACGCCGGCAAGACCCAGCGCCAGGGCGTCGAGCTGTCCTTCGACACGGCCTGGCGCAAGGACCTCACCAGCCGCTTCGCCGCCTCCTACCTGCGCGCCATCTACGACGAGGGCTTCCGCACCGGCAGCACCAACACCGTGGTCGCGGCCGGCAACCTGATGCCGGGCATCCCCCGCACCACCGTTTTCGGCGACCTGGCCTGGAAGATCATGCCCGGCCTCAGCACCGCCGTGGAAGGGGTGTACCGCAGCAAGGTGTACGTCGAGGACACCAACACCCAGACCCCGGCACCGTCCTACGCCATCGCCAACCTGCGGGTCACCGCCGAGCAGCGCGTCGGGCCGTGGCGCTTCACCGAGTTTGCCCGCCTCGACAACCTGTTCGACCGCCAGTACGTGGGTTCGGTGGTGGTCGGCGACACCAATGGCCGGTATTACGAAGGCGCCCCCGGCCGCAACGGCATGGTCGGTGTCAACGCCCGCTACACCTGGTAAGCCCCGACCGCCCGCAGTAGGCGGCGTCACCACGCCCAGCGCCCCGCGCCCTTTCAAGGCCGGGGCGTTGTTGCATCTGCAGGACGCTGGGGGTTGGGTTGCGCCCATGGCAGCGCAGGCCGCAGGCCCCACTCATTGTTGCCCATATCGCAACACTGGTTTGCCGACTTGCCACTATTTCGGATCATCCGGCAGGACTAAAGTCTGCACATGGGCACTGCGGACATAACGCTGCGGCGCCTTCACCCAAACAGGAAAGGACGCATCGCCATGCTGGAACTGAGACCCGCCGCTGCACGAGGCACCGCGAACTTTGGCTGGCTGCATTCGCGACACAGCTTCTCCTTTGGCCATTACTACGATCCGGAGCAAGTCGGCTTCTCCGACCTGCTGGTGATCAACGACGACCGCGTCAGCGCAGGCAAGGGCTTCGGCACCCACCCGCACCGGGACATGGAGATCTTCTCCTACGTGCTCGAAGGCGCCCTCGAACACAAGGACTCGATGGGCACCGGCTCGGTGATCCGCCCGGGTGACGTGCAGATGATGAGTGCCGGCACCGGCATCCTGCACAGCGAGTACAACGGTTCCCAGGAGGCCCCGGTACACTTCCTGCAGATCTGGATCGTGCCCAACCGGGTCGGCGTGGCCCCGCGCTACCAGCAACAGCACTTCAGTGAGGCCGACAAACGCGGACGCCTGCGCCTGATCATCTCGCCCGACGGTGCCGACGGCTCCCTGTCGGTGTACCAGGATGCCCGTGTCTACGCGGGGCTGTTCGATGGCGACGAACAGCAGCGCATCACGCTGCCCGCCGGACGTCATGCCTATGTGCATGTCGCCCGGGGCTCGCTCCAGGTCAATGGCCAGCCCATGACTGCCGGTGACGGCGCGCGGCTGCGGGACGTGCAGGAGATCGGCTTCTCGGGCGGGCAGCAGGCCGAAGTCCTGCTGTTCGACCTGCGGCCGGTGGAGCTGCCCGGCGACTGAACAGGGTTGGGGAGAAGCAAGGCTGGGAGCGGCATCCCGCAAGGGCGCCGCTCCCAGCCGCCGCGTACCCGCTTACTGGAGTCCCCGCTCGGGCCCCGCCGCTTGCGACCTGCTGCGGATGGCGGCCAGCTTCACGTACAGCGTGCTGCGCGAGATGCCCAGGTTGCGCGCAGCCAGGGACAGGTTGCCCCCCGCGCTGGCCACCGCAGCATCGATGGCAGCCCGCTCCATCTCCTCGAGCCGGCCGGACGCATGCTGCGGCCTGCTCACCAGCTCGGGCATCGCCAGATGTTCGGGCAGGGCCGCGATATGCGGCGGCAACAGCGAACTGTCGATGCGGTCCCCGTCACTCAGCGCGAACATCGCCTCGAAAACATTCTGCAGTTCGCGGATGTTGCCCGGCCAGCGGTAACGCAGGAGCTGGTCGCGCACCGGGTCGTCGAGCGTCTTGCTCGGGCAGCCGTACTTCCGGGCAAAACGCTGGTTGAGGCAGTCGAGGATGGCCTCGATATCGTCCGGCCGCTCGCGCAGGGCGGGCAGGCTCAGACTGACCACGCACAGGCGATGGAAGAGATCCTCGCGGAAGCGCCCCGCGCCGGCATCCGCCTGCAGGTCGCGGTTGGTGGCCGCGATGATGCGCACCGCCACCTTGCGCTCCCGCGTGTCGCCCAGCCGCACCACCACACCATCCTGCAGGACCCGCAGCAGGTGCGGCTGCATGTCGAGGGGCATCTCGCCGATCTCGTCGAGGAACAGCGTGCCGCCATCGGCCTGCTCGAACTTGCCCGGCAAGCCACCGCGGCGGGCGCCGGTGAAGGCCCCCTCGCTGTAGCCGAAGAGCTCGCTGGCCAGCAGCTCGCGGGTCAGCGCGCCGCAATTGACGGCCACGAAGGGGCCGCCGGGCCGGGCGCTGGCCTTGTGGATGGCCCGCGCAAAGATCTCCTTGCCGGCGCCGGTCTCGCCGAGCAGCAGCACCGGCAGGTCGAGGGGCGCCACCCGCCGCGCCCTGGCCTTGGCCACCGTGATGGCCTGGCTGGTGCCGATGATGTCTGCAAAATGATCGACGCCTGGGCACGCGCCCGGTGCCTCGCCGCGCGGCGGCAGATGGGTCGTCGGCCGGGCCCGCGCCCCTACCGGGATCACCAGCAGGCTGCCGAGGATGCCCTCGCGGGTGTCCACCGGATGCAGCCATTCGCCGCGCAGCCAGGCCGGCGTCTGGCGTTGCCGCTCATCGGCCGGCAGGCTGGTGTCCAGGGCCGCCACCCTGCCGCCGACTTCAAAAGGCAGGCGGACGCCGAAGGCCTCGCGGGCAAGCTGAACGCTGCCACCGGTCTTCACGACACGGCCGAGGTGGTCGAAGAGCACCACACAGTCGTTGGCATAACGGGTGAAGCTGTCCGCCGTGTGGGCCAGCAGGCGGCCATGGCGCTCGTAATCACGGCGCGCCAGCACGGCCTCGATCTGCTTGGCGGCGGCGATCACCAGGCCCAGGGTGTGACCATGGAAGGTCTCCTTCACCCCCGACACATCGACCACGCCCAGCAGGGTCCGCCCCATCGGGTCGAGGATGGGCGCGGCCGCGCAGGTCCAGTGCTTGACGTCGATGCAGTAGTGCTCGCTGGCGTAGATCTGCACCGGGAGCTGGGTGGCGATGGCGGTGCCGATCGCGTTGGTGCCGATCAGCTCCTCGCTCCAGCGCCCGCCCGCCGCCAGGTTGATCTGTTCGCCGGCATCCCGGGCCCGGGATTCGCCATTGAGGTCGAGGATGGTGCCGCTCTGGTCGCTGAGCATGATCAGGGTGCCCGACGCGCACAGGATGTCGCGCAGGGATTCGAGCACCGGCCGGGCGGCGACATACAGGTCGCCGGACCCCTGCCGCAGTTGCTCGACCTTGCGCGGGTCGGCGGCCGGCGCACAGGGCAAGGCAGGGTCCACGGCCCCCTGGCGGCTGCGCCGCCACGAGTCGAGCACCACGTCACGCACGCCGCCACCGCTCACCGGACGGTCGGCAAGGAAGCGCTCCCAGGTCATCGCGACAGCTTGCTCGTCGCCAATGCGGGGAATCAGGGGATTGCTGGAAGGCGTCACATCGTGCTCGCTTAGGACTCCGAAAACCCTTCAGGGAACAGGCTTTTTCACATACGCGTAACCGTAGCCAGAAGACCGCAGCAAGTCAAATAAAGTCTTTTATATCAATGCGTTGTGCAAAGCAGCATATCCAGGAAATGTGTCCGGTTTCCGGACACATCCCGCCTTGTGTCGAGCTTCCGGACAAGCCCGGCCCCGCCGCCGGACACCCCGTTTCATGCATGCCCTGATCGCAAGCCGCTGATTCGCCACAAGAACAACTGAATTTCCGGGACCTGGCCCGGCGCTTGCCATTGGACTGTCGTGGGGCTTCTCACCACACACACCAATGACAGGAGACAAGACATGCAAGTCCAGCAGTCAAGCGTACAGGTGATGGGCATCGATGCCGGCGGCACGATGACCGACACCTTCTTCGTCCGCGCCGATGGGCGCTTCGTGGTCGGCAAGGCACAGAGCAATCCCGGCGACGAATCCCTGGCCATCTACAACTCCTCGGTCGATGCCCTGGCACACTGGGGCCGCGAGGTGGACGACGTCTATCCGGAACTGGTCACCTGCGTCTATTCCGGTACGGCCATGCTCAACCGCATCCTGATGCGCAAGGGCCTCGACGTCGGCCTGATCTGCAACCGCGGCTTCGAGCAGATCCACTCCATGGGCCGCGCCCTGCAGAGCTACCTGGGCTACGCCCTGGAAGACCGCATCCACCTCAACACCCACCGCTACGACGAGCCGCTGGTGCCGGTGTCGCGCACCCGCGGCGTCACCGAACGCACCGACGTCCAGGGCCGGATCGTCATTCCCTTGCGCGAGGACGAAGTGCGTCAGGCCACTCGCGAGCTGGTCGAGGCCGGTTCCCAGGCCATCGTCATCTGCCTGCTGCAATCCCACAAGAACGAGATCAGCGAGCAACGCGCCCGCGATCTGGTGCGTGACGAGTTGAAGAAGCTCAAATCCGACATTCCCGTTTTCGCGTCGGTGGACTACTACCCGTCGCGCAAGGAAAGCCACCGGATGAACACCACCATCCTCGAGGCCTACGGCGCCGAGCCCTCGCGCCAGACCCTGAAGAAGGTCAGCGACCGCTTCAAGAAGCACGGCGCCAAGTTCGACCTGCGGGTCATGGCCACCCACGGCGGCACGATCAGCTGGAAGGCCAAGGAGCTGGCCCGCACCATCGTCTCCGGCCCCATCGGCGGGGTCATCGGCTCCCGGCTGCTCGGCGAATACCTGGGTGACGAGAACATCGCCTGCTCGGACATCGGCGGCACCAGCTTCGACGTGGCGCTGATCACCAAGGGCAGCTTCGCCATCAAGTCCGACCCGGACATGGCCCGCCTGGTGCTGTCCCTGCCCCTGGTGGCGATGGACTCGGTGGGCGCCGGCGCCGGCAGCTTCGTGCGTCTCGACCCCTACAGCAAGTCGATCAAGCTCGGCCCCGACTCTGCCGGCTACCGGGTCGGCACCTGCTGGCCGGAGAGCGGGCTGGACACGGTGTCGGTATCCGACTGCCACGTGGTGCTGGGCTACCTCAACCCGGACAACTTCCTGGGCGGCGCGATCAAGCTGGACGTGCAGCGGGCCCGCGACCACATCAAGGCGCAGATCGCCGATCCGCTCGGCCTGTCGGTCGAGGACGCGGCGGCCGGCGTCATCGAGCTGCTCGACCTGACCCTGTCCGAATACCTGCGCGCCAACATCAGCGCCAAGGGCTACAACCCCGCCGAGTTCACCTGCTTCTCCTACGGCGGCGCCGGCCCGGTGCACACCTACGGCTACACCGAGGGTGTCGGCTTCAAGGATGTCGTGGTCCCCGCCTGGGCCGCCGGCTTCTCGGCCTTCGGCTGCGCCTGCGCCGACTTCGAATACCGCTACGACAAGTCGGTGGACCTGGGCGTCGCCCAGTTCGCCCCCGACGCGCAGAAGGCCGCGGCCTGCACCACCCTGCAGGCGGCCTGGGAGGAGCTGGCGGTCAAGGTCATCGACGAGTTCGTCAATAACGGCTTCAAGGCCGAGGACGTGCTGCTGATCCCCGGCTACAAGATGCAGTACATGGGCCAGCTCAACGACCTGGAGATCGTCTCGCCGGTGAGCAGCGCCGGCACGGCCGCCGACTGGGACAAGATCGTCGACAGCTTCGAGACCACCTACGGCCGCGTCTATGCCAGCTCGGCCCGCTCGCCGGAGCTGGGCTTCTCGATCACCGGCGCCATCCTGCGCGGGATGGTCGTGACCCAGAAGCCGGTGCTGCCCGAGGACCCGGACGCCGGCCCGACGCCACCGCAGGAGGCCTTCCTCGGCACCCGCCCCTTCTACCGCCACAAGAAGTGGGTCGAGGCCGCCCTGTGGAAGATGGAATCCCTGAAGGCCGGCAACCACATCACCGGCCCCGCCATCATCGAATCCGATGCCACCACCTTCGTCGTGCCCGATGGCTTTGAAACCACCATCGACAAGCACCGCCTGTTCCATCTCAAAGAAGTGAAGTGAGGAGACCAATCATGAACATGATGAGCAACAAGGAATTCGGCATCGGCAAGCTGCTGGCCAGCGGCCTGACCCTCAAGCAGCACCGCGACACCATCATCGAACGCACCCAGAGCAGCGGCTACTACAACGGGCTGGAGAAGCTGGAACTGCGCGACAGCGACCCGATCGGCTACGAGAAGCTGTTCTCCAAGCTGCGCGGCGGCCTGGTGCACGCCCGCGAAACCGCCAAGAAGATCGCCGCCAGCCCCATCGTCGAGCAGGAAGGCGAGCTCTGCTTCACCCTCTACAACGCCGCCGGCGACTGCGTCCTGACCTCCACCGGCATCATCATCCACGTCGGCACCATGGGCGCGGCGATCAAGTACATGATCGAGAACAACTGGGAGGCCAACCCGACGATCAACCCCGGTGACATGTTCACCACCAACGACTGCGCCATCGGCAACGTCCACCCCTGCGACATCGCCACCATCGTGCCGATCTTCTGGGACGGCAAGCTGATCGGCTGGGTCGGCGGCGTCACCCACGTCATCGACACCGGCTCGGTGACCCCCGGCTCCATGTCCACCGGCCAGACCCAGCGCTTCGGCGACGGCTACATGATCACCTGCCGCAAGACCGGGGTGAACGACGAGCCCCTGCGCGACTGGCTGCACGAATCCCAGCGCTCGGTACGCACCCCCAAGTACTGGATCCTCGACGAGAAGACCCGCATCGCCGGCTGCCACATGATCCGCGAGCTGGTCGAGGACGTGATCCGCGCCGACGGCCTCGACGCCTACATGAAGTTCTCCCACGAGGTCATCGAGGAAGGCCGCCGCGGCCTGATGAGCCGCATCAAGGCCATGACCCTGCCCGGCAAGTACCGCAAGGTGTCCTTCGTCGATGTGCCCTACAAGCACGACGACGTGCAGGTCTCCAACGCCTTCGCCAAGCTCGACTCGATCATGCACTCGCCCTGCGAGATGACCATCAAGCCGGACGGCAAGTGGCGGCTCGACTTCGAGGGCGCCAGCCGCTGGGGCTGGCACACCTTCAATGCCCACCAGGTGGCCTTCACCTCGGGCATCTGGGTGATGATGTGCCAGACCCTGGTGCCCACCCAGCGCATCAACGACGGCGCCTACTACGCCACCGAGTTCCGCCTGCCCAAGGGCACCTGGTGCAACCCGGACGACCGTCGCACCGGCCACGCCTATGCCTGGCACTTCCTGGTCTCCGGCTGGGCCGCCCTGTGGCGCGGCCTGTCCCAGTCCTACTTCAGCCGCGGCTACCTGGAGGAGGTCAACGCCGGCAACGCCAACACCTCCAACTGGCTGCAAGGCGGCGGCATCAACCAGGACGGCGAAATCCACGCGGTGAACAGCTTCGAGGCTTCCTCCTGCGGCACCGGTGCCTGCGCCGTCAAGGACGGCCTCAACCACGCCGCCGCCATCTGGAACCCGGAAGGGGACATGGGCGACATCGAGATCTGGGAGATGGCCGAGCCCTTGTTGTACCTGGGCCGCAACGTCAAGGCCAACTCCGGCGGCTACGGCAAGTACCGCGGCGGCTGCGGTTTCGAGACCCTGCGCATGGTCTGGAACGCCCAGGACTGGACCATGTTCTTCATGGGCAACGGCTTCATGAACAGCGACTGGGGCATGATGGGCGGCTACCCGTCGGCCACCGGCTACCGCTTCGAAGCCCACAAGACCGGCCTCAAGGAGCGCATCGCCATCGGCGACTCCCTGCCGCTGGGCGGCGACCTCGACCCATCCCGTCCCGACTACGAGCGCCACCTGGACGCCACCGCCGTGGTCAAGCGCGACAAGCAGTGCATCACCACCGAAGACTGCTACGACAACCACGACCTCTACCTCAACTACCTGCGCGGCGGCCCCGGCTTCGGCGACCCCATCGACCGCGAACCGAAGGCCATCGAGAACGACCTCAACCAGAAGTTCCTGCTGCCGGAGTACGCGCAGAAGGTCTATGGCGCGGTGTTCACCCAGGACGCCAGGGGCGTGTTCACCGTCGATCCGGCCCGCACCCAGGCCCGCCGTGCCGAGATCCGCAAGGAGCGCCTGGCCCGCGCCCTGCCGACCCGCGAGTGGATGAAGGAAGAGCGCGAACGCATCCTCAACAAGCACGCCGCCGTGCAGGTGCAGCACATGTTCGCCACCAGCTTCGCCCTGTCGGAGAAGTTCACCAAGCAGTTCAAGGACTTCTGGAACCTGCCGGCCGACTGGCAGGTGCTGGAAGAGGAGCTGGGCGTGCCGACCTACGGTTCCAAGCACCGCATGGATCTCTCGCTGATGCCCGACGTCACCACCGTGGTCCAGGTCGAAGAGTGACCTCCCGCCCCATCGACACCCCGAATCAAGGAGCACGCAATGTCATACACGAATGAACAGGTCAGCCATCTGGTCGAAGGCACGCTGGACTGGGAGACCACCTTCCGCATGCTGTCCATGCCCAAGGACAACAGCCGCTTCGAGCAATACGTCGCCGCCCTGCAGGCCAAGGTCGGCTTCAAGGACCGCATCGTCCTGCCCCTGGCCCCGCACATGTACATCGTGCAGTCGGCCGCCACCAAGCAGTGGATCATCAAGTGCGACTGCGGCCACGAGTTCTGCGACTACAAGGAGAACTGGAAGCTGCACGCCTCGATCTACGTGCGCGACACCGAAGAGGCGATGACCGAGGTCTATCCCAAGCTGATGGCCCCGGACACCCAGTGGCAGGTCTACCGGGAGTACTACTGCCCCACCTGCGGCACCCTGCACGACGTCGAGGCACCGACCCCCTGGTATCCGGTGATCCATGACTTCGAGCCGGACATCGAAGCCTTCTACAAGGAATGGGTGCATCTGCCCGTCCCCGAACGCGCTGACTGAGGCCCCCTAAGGCCTGTACCGGGGCGGCGGCCGGATCACCCGGCAACCGCCCCGCAGCGGAACACACACAACAGCACAGCAGGGACTGCACCCCATGAACAAGGTATTCCCAACGAGCGATGCCGCCCTCGACGGCCTCCTCTGCGACGGCATGACCATCGCCGCCGGCGGCTTCGGCCTGTGCGGCATCCCGGAGAACCTCATCGCCGCATTGCTGCGCGCCGGCACCCGCGGGCTGACCATCGTCGGCAACAACGCCGGGGTGGATGACTTCGGCATGGGCCTGCTGCTCAAGGCCCGGCAGGTCAAGAAGGTGATCGCCTCCTACGTCGGCGAGAACAAGGAATTCGAGCGCCAGGTCCTGGCCGGCGAGCTGGAGCTGGAGCTGGTGCCCCAGGGCACCCTGGCCGAAAGGCTGCGGGCCGGCGGCGCCGGCATCCCCGGCTTCTTCACCCGCACCGCCTTCGGCACCCGCCTGGCCGACGGCAAGGAGACCCGCCGCTTCGACGGCTCGGACTACGTGCTCGAAGCCGCCATCCGCGCCGACCTGGCCATCGTCAAGGCCTGGCAGGGCGACCACGCCGGCAACCTGGTCTTCCGCAAGACGGCCCGCAACTTCAACCCGATGATCGCCACCTGCGGCCGCACGACCATCGCCGAGGTCGAGGAGCTGGTCGAGCCCGGCCAACTCGACCCCGACCAGATCCACACCCCCGGTATCTACGTGGACCGCATCCTCCAGGGCCGGGGCTACGAGAAGCGCATCGAATTCCCCACCGCCGCCGGCACCGCGGCGCCGCGCAAGCACGACCCGCTGCGCAACAGCATGGCCCGCCGCGCCGCCCGCGAACTGCGCAACGGCTATTACGTGAACCTGGGCATCGGCATCCCGACCCTGGTCGCCAACTACATCCCCGACGGCATGCAGGTGACCCTCCAGTCGGAGAACGGCCTGCTCGGCATCGGCCCCTTCCCGCCGGCCGGAGAGATCGACCCCGACCTCATCAACGCCGGCAAGCAGACCATCACCAGCCTGCCCGGCAGCAGCTTCTTCTCCAGCGCCGACTCGTTTGCCATGATCCGCGGCGGCCACGTGGACCTGTCCATCCTCGGCGGCCTGGAAGTCTCGGCCAGCGGCGACCTGGCCAACTGGATGGTGCCGGGCAAGATGATCAAGGGCCCCGGCGGCGCCATGGACCTGGTCTCCGGCGTCGGACGCGTCATCGTCCTGATGGAACACACCGCCCGCGACGGCTCGCCCAAGATCCTGCCCCGCTGCACCCTGCCCCTCACCGGCAAGGGCGTGGTGGACATGATCATCACCGAACTGTGCGTCTTCGAGGTCGATCCCGACCACGGCCTGACCCTGATCGAACTGCAGCCGGGCGCTAGCCTGGACGAAGTGCGGGAAAAGACCGGCTGCGACTTTGCGGTACGCCCGGTGCCGGGCCAGGTGATGGCCTGGACGCTCGCCCCGGAGCTACGGACCGGCCCGCCGGTGTAATCACCCCTGCGGATCGCCGACCGGCCCCAGCGCCGCCGCGCACACCTCCCGCACGCAGCTGCGCAGCCAGCGGTGGGCCGGATCGGCGTCCAGGCGCGGGTGCCAGATCAGCGACACGGTGATCTGCGGCGCCGTGACGGGCAGGGGAAAGCAGAACAGGCCGTCGCGCAGGTTGCCGGTATGCCTCTCGGGCACGCTGGCGACCAGCCCGGAGGCGCGGGCCAGGGCCAGCGCCGTGGCGAAACCGCCGACGATGGTCACCACCTTCCGCTCCAGGCCCAGGGCTTGCAGGGCCTCGTCGATGGGGCCCCTGGCATTGCCCCGCCGCGACACGCAGATATGCCCCGCCGCGGCATAACGTTCCGGCGTGATCTCGCCGCGGCTCAAGGGGTGGCCCATCCTCACCGCAGCGATGAAGCGGTCGCGGAACAAGGCCTGCACGCGCAACTCGGGGGCCGTCGATTCACCGATGACGCCGGTCTCCAGGTCGATCGTGCCGTCGCGCAGGGGGCCGCTGTCCTTGGTCACCTTCGGCACGAAGCGCAGGCGGACACCTGGGGCCTCCGCACCAACACGGGCCAGCAGCGCCGGCCCGAAGTTTTCCACGAAGCCATCGCTGGTGCGCAGCGAGAAGGTGCGCACCAGCAGCCCAGGGTCCAACCCCCCCGCCGGGCGCAGCACGGACTCCACGTCCCTCACCAGCAGGCGCACCTGCTCGCGGATCTCCAGGGCACGCGGCGTCGGCACGAGATTGCGCCCGGCCCGGACCAGCAGCGGATCGCCCATCGTCTCGCGCAGGCGTGCCAGGGCCCGGCTCATCGCCGAGGGGCTGAGCTGCAGACGCCGTGCCGCCGCCGCCACGCTGCCTTCGCTGAGCAGCACATCGAGGGTGGCGAGCAGGTTGAAATCAGGATCCGTCATGCGCCGGACCATAGCATGGAGCACTCACACATGGCGTCGCATGCATGGATACAGTGCAAACCGTGCGTCTTCCGCCACATATCGGAAGCACCTACAGTGGGCTCATCCGGCACACGCCGCACACAGAAAGCAGAGAGCGCCCCATGCCCCAAGCCAAAGACCTTCAGCCAGCCGGCCCCGTGATGTCCTGGACGCTGGCCGGCCTGGCCCTGTCCATCCTGCTGCCGTCCCTCGGCACCAGCATCGCCAACATCGGCCTGCCGACCCTGATGGCGGCCTTCGGCGCCTCCTTCCAGGCGGTGCAGTGGGTCGTCCTGGCCTACCTGCTTGCCATCACCACCCTGATCGTCAGCGTCGGGCGGCTGGGCGACCTGCTGGGGCGGCGCAAGTTGCTGCTCGCCGGCATCGCCGTGTTCACGGTGGCGTCGGCCCTGTGCGGGCTGGCGCCGGCGCTGCCGCTGCTGATCGCCGCGCGGGCCGTCCAGGGGCTCGGCGCGGCCACCATGATGGCCCTCGCCATGGCCTGTGTCGGCGAAGCCCTCCCCCGGGAAAGAACCGGCAGCGCGATGGGTGTGCTCGGCAGCATGTCGGCCATCGGCACCGCGCTGGGGCCGGCGCTGGGTGGTGCGCTGATCGCAGCCGCGGGCTGGCCGGCGATCTTCCTGATCAACCTGCCCCTCGGTGCGCTGGCTTTCGTGCTCGTGTATCGCCACCTGCCCGCCAGCGCGGCAAGCAGGCGGCAGGAGGGCACCGGCTTCGATGTGCCGGGCACCTTGCTCCTGGCCGTGACGCTGGCCGCCTACGCCCTCGCGCTGACCATCGGGCGCGGCCACTTCGGCTACCTGAGCCTGGCCCTGCTGGCCGGCGCGACGCTGGGCGTGGCGCTCTTTCTGCAGGTGGAGGCGCAGGCCCCCTTTCCGCTGATCCGGCCCGGGATATTCCGTGACCTCCCCCTCAGCGCAGGCCTGGCCGGCAGCGCCCTGGTATCCACGGTGCTGATGGCGACGCTGGTGGTCGGCCCCTTCCATCTCTCCCGCGCACTCGGGCTCAACGCGGCAGCCGTCGGCCTGGTGATCTCGCTGGGGCCGCTGGTGGCGGCCCTCACCGCGGCCCCCGCCGGGCGCCTGGTGGATCGCCTCGGCGCCCGGCCGATGAGCCTGCTCGGGCTGGCCGGCATCGGCGGCGCCTGCGTGCTGCTGGCAGTGCTGCCGACGCAGCTCGGCGTCCCCGCCTACCTGGGCCCGATCATGGTCCTCACGGCCAGCTACGCGCTGTTCCAGACCGCCAACAACACCGGCGTGATGGCCGCCAGCGCCCCGGCGCAGCGGGGCCTGGTGTCAGGCATGCTCAACCTGTCGCGCAATCTCGGGCTCATCACCGGCACCTCGGCCCTCGGCGCGGTGTTCTCCGCCGGCGGACTGCACATCACCTTCGCCGTGGCGGCGGCCCTGATCGGCCTGGCCCTGGCCCTCGCCCTGCTCGTGCGCGGCCCGGCCGGCCACGCCGCCCCCCGTGGCGAGGCTCGGTGACGCGGCGGCGGCCTACATGAAGTTGCGGGTATGCAGGGAGGCGAGGCGGCGCGCCGCCTCGCCCTTGAAGCCGAGCTTGGCCAGGCGCGCCTCGCGGCCCCGGGCCATGTCCTGCAGCAGGCCCTGGACACGCCCGTAGCCGGCGGCGATGTCCGCCGGGCGCGTGCCCCCCGCGGCCAGCAGGATGAGGGCGTCGAAAACCTCCTCGTTGAGCCCCGAAGTGCCCGCCAGGTGCTCGTAGCGCGCCTCCACCGCATTGCCCAGGCGGGCCAGCAGGGCCGGCTCCCGGGCGATGCTCTGCCCCAGGTGGGCCATGCCGAAGGCCACGTGGCGGGCTTCGTCCCGTGCCGCCAGGCGGGCGATCTGGCGGGTCACCGGATCGGGCGCGTGCTGGTTCAGGAAGTTCAGCAGGCTGACGAAGGTGCCTTCCCCCAGCACCGCCAGCAGGAACTGGGCGACGGAAAAGTCGGGCTCATCCACCAGGGTCTTGAGCGAGGTCTGCCCGCCGGCGGTGGACAGGCCGGGCTGGCGCCCCTTGAGGGCGATGCGCCGGGTGAACACGTCGATATGCCGCGCCTCGTCGGCCACCTGGATGGCCAGCAAGGCCTGCACCTCCCGGAAATGGGGATGCAACTGGCCCAGGAAGCGGGCCGGCACCACCAGGGCGGCGTTCTCGTTCTCCACCATGTAGGTCATCACCTGGACCACTGCATCCTCGACCTCGTCGGGCAGCGCGAAGTCCGTGTTCCAGTCGATGGCGGTATCGGCGTTCCACTGGGCCGCGGCGGCCTCGGCATAGAGGGTGGCGGCGCTGTCGGCCCACACCTCGTCCTTGCGGCTCAGGCGGAAGGCAAAGGCGGGGCTGCCCGCCTCCACCGTCGCGCCACGGGCGGCCAGGCCCCAGCGGGCCTCGGCCTGTGGCCACACCGCGTGGTCCTCGCGCGGGTCGATGGCGCCGGTGACGGCCGCCGCACGCCAGCGGCCGGCCTGCACTGCACCCCGGGTGATGCAGGCCTCGCTGCGGCCCGCCGTGGCATCGAACGCCAGTGCATGGCCCTGGCTGCGGCACCAGGCTGCCAGGGGGCCTTCCCAGCCCTCCCCCTGGCTGCGCACCCGCAGCACCTCGCCGACGGCGACCCGGCCCAGGGCCAGCTTCACCAGCAGGTGGGCGCCGGCATCGAAGCCGACCGATTCAATATCGATAATCGGCGGCAAGGATCTTTCCCCCGGCATCGTAGAAGGCCTCGTCATCCACCGCCCGGGCCAGGGCCGCATAGCCGCTGGTACGGCCGGGACGCCAGGCGCGCAGGCCTTCCAGCTCGAGCAGCGGGCGCACCGCCGGGTCGTCCCAGGACATGCCGAGGAGCAGCTCGGTGAAGCGCCCGATCAGCTCGGCCGGCGCCCCGGGGCTGACGGTGAAGTTGCAGTGATCGTAGAGGCCGGTGCGGGTGAGGATCCGGGTCGCGCCGCTGGGCAGCACGCCCTCGTTGGCGAAGGCCATGTAGTTGCCGTCTATCATCCAGGCCGCGTCGATCTCGCCGGCCATCAGGGCCACCGCCGCATCGCGCTCGCCGCCGATGTGGTCGCCGTGCTTGCCGCCGAGCACATCGAAGCGCTGCGCGGCGTAGTCACGCCCGGCGACGAGGCCGGCCTGGCGCAGGTGATCGAGGGGGATGAGAGTCGCCTGGGGCGAATCGATGGCCCCGAAGCCGACCCGCCGGCCCTTGAGCGCAGCCACTTCAGCGGCCCCGTCCTGGCGCACCACCAGCACCGAGGACAGGTCCTGGTCGGTGTCGCGCATGGCCACGGCGCTCACCTGGAGGCCTCTGGCGCGGGCGATGCGCTCGGCGCGCACCCAGGCCAGCGGGGAATTCCAGGCAAGATCGAGGGTGCCGTCGAACTGGGCCTCCACCTGACGCTCGTAGTTGGAATACAGCACGAAGTCGAACTCGAGGCCCTGCTCGCGGAACCAGGCCTTGAAGCCTTCCCAGATGGTGACGACCTTGGGCGCGTAGGCGACTGCGCCCATCACAAGTGTTGGGGACATGGTGTTTCCTCAGCCAAAGACAGGCATGCCGCAGACGGCCTTGCCAATGAAGTCGTAAAGGACGTCCGCGGTGGGCGCCATCACGGTGGCGGCCCGGGCGTCGCGGAAGTGGCGCTCCACCCCGTGGCTCTTGCGGAAGGCGGCACCGCCGCACACGCGCATGGCCAGGTCGGTCACCTCGGTGCCGGTCTCGGCGGCGGCGGCCTTCACCTCGAGGAGGCGCAGCATGGTGTCGGGACGCCCCTGCTCGACGGCGTCCAGGGTGTCCATGAGCAGCGTGCGCACCATGTCCACCTTGATGCGGGCACGGCCCAGGTAGGCGCGGACGGTGGGCAGGTCGGCGATGGACTGGCCGAGATGCTCGAAGCGGGTGGCGCTGACGTGGGCGATGGCCTTGCCCAGGGCGGCCTCCATGTTGCCGAGGGACACCGCGGCGGTCATCAGGTTGAAGTACGGGACCACCGTACCCATCATGATGTCGAAGCCGCCGCCATCGGCCCCCAGCCGGTCGCTGTCGGCCACCCGCACATTGTCGGCGGTGATCGGCGAGGAGGCGTTGCCGCGCAGGCCCAGGCCCTCGAACTTGCCGACCACCGTCAGGCCGGCGGCATCGGCCGGCACCAGCCACAGGGTGCTGGCCCCTTCCGCGGCGGCGGGACGGCTCGACCAGACGTAGGAGTCGGCCTCTCCGGCGGAGGTGATCATGCTCTTCTTGCCGTCCAGGCGGATCGCCCCCTCCACGGCCGCCGCCGTGCCCACGGGGGCCCAGAAGTGGCTGCGCGAGCCGGTTTCGGAGAAGGCCAGGGTCGACACATGGTTGCCGGCGGCGATGGCGCGGCGCACCTCGATGCTGCCGAACGCCTCGATGACCGCGGTGGCGCAATAGTGCATGCACAGCACCATGGCCGTGGACGTACAGCCCTGGGCCACCTTCTCCACCGCGAGGGCGGCGGCACGGTGGGACAGGCCCAGGCCCCCCACCTCCGCGCTGCTGATCAGCCCGAGCAGGCCGTGGCGGCCGAGCGCATCGAAGGCGGCACGGGGATAGCTGCCATCGGCATCCACGTCGCCGGCGGCCGGGGTGATCACCTCGGCCACCACCTCGTCAAATTTCTTCAGGCTGGCGGCGAGCGCCTCTGCCAGCGGATTTGCAGGCTTGTTCATCACTTCTCCATTCAACGAGCCGCCCGGGCGCGGAGTCGCCCGGACTTAATATCCATCCACCATGGGACGAACCGGTATCGGCAGGAGGTACACAGACCGCCGTATCTGAACGAATCAGGCCGGGACGGAATTCTGCAGCAAAGTCCCCGCCAGGGAGAGGATTTGTTGCCCGCGCCGCCGTGCAGCTCAAGTAGGCGGATACTCGGGATGTTGCCGCGTCACCGGAGCCGCCCGATGCCCCATCCAGTCCTGCACGCCCACTTCCTGTCGCGCCTGCGGCGGCGGCGCCTCGCCCGGCACTTCCTGCGCCACTTCAGCTTCGAGCTGTTCCGCCACGCGCCGGTCAGCAAGCAGGTGCCGCCCGACCTGGCCCGCTTCCTCCAGGCAGCTGCGGCAGAGGAGCCCGAGGCCCTGCTCGCCCGCCTGCACAGCCACCCGGACGGTCTCGACGCCGGCCAGGCGGCGGAGATCCGCCGCCGCAGCGGCGACAACCTGGTGAGCCACGACAAGCCCATGCCCGGCTGGCTGCACCTGTGGCACTGCTACATCGACCCCTTCAACCTGCTGCTCACGGTGCTGGCCGTGGTGTCGTGGAGCACCGGCGACCTCAAGGCGACCAGCGTGATCGGCTGCATGGTGGCCCTGTCCACCCTGATCCGCTTCCTGCAGGAGTACCACTCCAGCCGCGCCGCCGATGCGCTGAAAGCCATGGTCGGCAACAAGACGACGCTGCTGCGCCCGACCGGCAGCCAGCAGGTGGAGGTGAATGGGCGCAGCCTGCACAGCGAAGAGGTGCCCCCCCACGAGCTGGTGCCGGGGGACATCGTGCTGCTGTCGGCGGGCGACATGATTCCCGCCGACCTGCGCCTCCTGTCGGCCAGGAATGTATTCATCGGCCAGGCGGCGATGACCGGCGAAGCCCTGCCGGTCGAGAAATTCACCCGCCTGCGCGGCCCGCCGCCGGCCAGCCCGCTGGACCTGGACAACATCGCCTTCATGGGCACCAGCGTGCTCAGCGGCTCGGCCACCGGCGTGGTGATCGCCACCGGGGCGCGCAGCTACTTCGGGACCCTGGCCGCGCGGGTGACCGCCATCGAAGCGGCCCCCAGCGCCTTCCAGCTGGGGGTGAACAAGGTCAGCTGGCTGCTGATCCGCTTCATGGCGGTGATGACCCCCATCGTCTTCCTGATCAACGGCTTCACCAAGGGCGACTGGCTGCAGGCCTTCCTGTTCGCCATGTCGGTCGCCATCGGCCTGACCCCGGAGATGCTGCCCATGGTGGTCACCACCACCCTGGCCAAGGGCGCGGTGCTGCTGTCGCGGCGCAAGGTGATCGTCAAGCGCCTGGACGCGATCCAGAACTTCGGCGCGATGGATGTGCTGTGCACCGACAAGACCGGCACCCTCACCCAGGACCACATCGTCCTGCAGCGCCATATCGACATCGACGGACACGACTCCCTGAAAGTGCTGGAGTACGCCTGGCTCAACAGCCATTACCAGAGCGGCCTCAAGAACCTCCTGGATGTCGCGGTGCTGGCCCGCGGCGGAGAGCTCGGCGACGGCGCGCCGGGTGTCCGCTACCACAAGATCGACGAGATCCCCTTCGACTTCCAGCGCCGCCGCATGTCGGTGGTGGTCGCCGACGGGGACGCCGCGCCCCTGCTGATCTGCAAGGGCGCCCTGGAGGAGACCCTCGCCGCGTGCAGCCAGGTGCTGCGCGGGGACGCCGTGGAGCCGCTGAGCACGGCGCTGCAGGCCCAGCTCTTCGCCACCACCGCCAGGATGAACGCCGACGGCCTGCGCGTGGTGGGCGTCGCGATCAAGAGCCTGCCCGCCGCAGCACGCGCCTTCAGCGTGGCCGACGAGAGCGGGCTGACCCTGGTCGGCTGCGTGGCCTTCCTCGATCCCCCCAAGGACAGCGCCGCGCCGGCCATCGAGAACCTGCGCCAGAAGGGTGTCACGGTGAAGGTGCTGACCGGCGACAACGCCGCCGTCACCCTGCGGGTCTGCCAGGAGGTCGGGCTGGCCGTGCACGGCACCCTGCTGGGCAGCGAGGTGGCGGAGATGGACGACGCCCGCCTGGCGGCGGCGGTGGAGGCGACCACCCTCTTTGCCAAGCTGGCCCCGCTGGACAAGGAGCGGGTGGTGCGGGCCCTGCGCAGCAGGGGCCATGTGGTCGGCTTCATGGGCGACGGCATCAACGACGCGCCGGCCCTGCACGCCGCCGACATCGGCATCTCGGTCGATACGGCGGTGGACATCGCCCGGGAGGCCGCCGACATCATCCTGCTCGAAAAGAGCCTGCTGGTGCTCGGCGAGGGCGTGCGCGAAGGCCGCAAGACCTTCGCCAACATGCTCAAGTACATCCGCATGACGGCCAGCTCCAACTTCGGCAATGTCTTCTCGGTGCTGGTGGCGAGCGTGTTCCTGCCCTTCCTGCCGATGCTGCCCATGCACCTGCTGCTGCAGAACCTGCTCTACGACCTGTCCCAGACCGGCATTCCCTTCGACAACGTGGACGAGGAGTTCCTGGCCGCCCCGCAGCACTGGAACGTGGACGGGCTGGGCCGCTTCATGGTCTGCTTCGGGCCGGTCAGCTCGGTTTTCGACCTGCTCACCTTCGCGCTGATGGCCTTCGTCTTTCACGCCACCACCCCGGCCACCCAGACCCTCTTCCAGTCCGGCTGGTTCGTCGAGGGGCTGCTGTCGCAGACCCTGGTCGTACACATGATCCGCACCCGCAAGCTGCCCTTCGTGGAGAGCCGTGCCTCCCTGCCGCTGATCGCCATGACCAGTGCCACCATGCTCGCCGGCATCGCCATCGCGATGGGGCCGCTGGCCCATTACTTCCGGCTGCAAGCCCTGCCGATGGCCTACTTTGGCTGGCTGGGCCTGATCCTGCTGGCCTACATGGGCGTCACGCAGGGAATCAAGGGCTGGTATGACAGGCGCTTCGGCTGGCAATGAGCGGACCCGCCCCACCGCCACCGGCCCGTGAAGCCCGCCACACCGGGCTTGCGCTTCAGTTGCCAGCCCCCGAATGTCCGGCTATCGTGATCGGACAACATTTGTTGCATTCCTGATTCGATGGCGGCGGTAGGGGGTTGAGTGAGATTCACCGAGTTGGTCGACATCGATGAGTTGCGCGGTCTGTGCGAAGAGTTCTCCGACATCACGGGCGCCGTGACGGCGATCCTCGACCTGGAGGGCAACATCCTCATCGCCACGGGCTGGCAGGATATCTGCACCAAATTCCACCGCGTCAATCCCGGCACCGCGGCGCGCTGCCTGGAGAGTGACACGATCCTCGCCGACCAGCTCAAGCTGGGTGAGGACTACAACGTCTATCGCTGCAAGAACGGTCTGGTCGATGTGGCCGTGCCCATCAACATCGGCGGAGAGCACGTCGCCAACCTGTTCACCGGCCAGTTCTTCTTCGACAAGCCGGACACCCAGTACTTCGTCCGCCAGGCCGACGAGTTCCGCTTCGACCAGCAGGCCTATCTCGAGGCCCTGGAGAAGACCCCGGTCTTCACCGCGGAGAAGGTCAAGTCCACCATGGCCTTCTTCACCCGCCTGGCCCGGGTCATCGGCGAGATGGGGCTGGCCCGGGTGCAGATGCTCGAGACCAACTCGGCCCTGCAGGCCAGCGAGGCGATCATCCAGTCCTCGGAAGACGCCATCATCGGCAAGTCGCTGGACGGCGTCATCACCACCTGGAACCCCCGCGCCACATCGATCTTCGGCTATACCGCAGCCGAGATGATCGGGCAGTCGATGCTGCGGCTGTTCCCGGACGCGCTGCGCCACGAAGAAGAGGAGATCCTCGACCGCATCCAGCGCGGCGAGAAGGTCGAACACTTCGAGAGCATCCGTATCCGCAAGGATGGCGAGCCGATCAACGTCAGCATCACCATCTCGCCGATCCGCAACGCCCGCGGCGAGATCATCGGCGCGTCCACCAGCGCCCGCGACATCACCCGCCAGGTGTCGGCGGAAACGGCCGCCCGCGAGAAGGACGAACAGTTCCGCCTGGCCATCGAAACCTCCACCGACGGCTTCTGGATCACCGACACGGCGGGCCGCATCCTCGAAGTGAACAATGCCTACGTCAAGCTCTCGGGCTACTCCCGCGACGAGCTGCTCGGCATGTCGATCGAGCACCTGGATGCCAGCGACAGCGCGGAGCGGATCACCGCCCTGACCGACAAGGTCCTGGCCGACGGCTACGCCCGCTTCGAGACCACCCACCGCAGGCGGAGCGGCAAGGTCTGGCCGGCCGAAGTGGTGGCCAGCTATTCGCCCATGATGGGTGGCCGCCTGTTCGTCTTCATCAAGGACCGTACCGAAGAAAAGAAGGCCGCCGAGCTGATCTGGCGCCAGGCCAACTTCGACCGGCTGACCGACCTGCCCAACCGCTCCCTGCTCTTCGACCGCCTGTCAAAGGCCTGCCTGCTGGCCCAGCGCCAGGGCCGTCACGCCGCCCTGCTGTATCTCGACCTGGATGGCTTCAAGCCGATCAACGACCGGTTCGGTCACGAGACCGGCGATATCGTCCTCGCCGCCGTGGCCAAGCGCTGGGTCGGCTGCGTACGCGAGTCGGATACGGTGGCCCGGCTGGGGGGCGATGAATTCGCCGTGCTGACCGGCGACCTGATCGAACAGGGCGAAGCGGCCAGCGTCGCCCGGAAGCTGCTCGACGCCCTCGCTGCCCCCATTCCGCTCCCCGGCGGCAAGCTCTGCCATATCGGGGCCAGCGTCGGCATCAGCATGTATCCCGACAACGCGCTGGAGATCGACTCGCTCATCGAAGCGGCGGATTGGGCGATGTACCAGAGCAAGGCCAGGGGCAAGAACACTTACACCTTCTCGTCGGCCCACCCTGAACCGCGGCAGTGGGTGTCGTTCGACGACACCTGCCTGGTGGGAGTGGCAGAGATCGACGCCCACCACCGGCAGCTGGCCCACATGATCAACAGCCTGAACCAGGCCACCCGGCTCGAGGCAAGCGCCTCCGACTTCCTGCCCCGCTTCAAGGACCTGATCGACTTCGTGCGCTTTCACCTCGATGCAGAGGACCGCCTGATGAAGGAATATGACTACCCCGATCACGCAACGCACCGCCACGACCACGACGACCTGCTGCATCTGCTGGAGCGGACCGCCCTGGACTTCCGGAGAGGCAAGGAGTTGCTGGCCCTGCAAGTCGTGAAGGACCTGTTCGTCAACCACATCAAGACGTCGGACAAGCCGCTGGGGAGCTTCCTCAACGGGCTGGACGTCAGCTGAGCATCCAGCCCCGGCAGTGGCCGGACCTCAGGCCTGGCTGAAGGCCTCGCGCAGCTTGTCCAGGGTGTCGGCCTCGCCGCGCACCCGGAAGAAGGCCCCGTCCTCGTCAGCCCGCTCCTCCAGCACCTCGCAGTTGGCGTAGATGTCCTGGCGCCATTGTTGGGCCGACCAGGGCAGGAACAGCTCCCCCTCCACCAGGTTGCGCTGGAAGAAGGCCACGATCGCCCGGTGCAGGCGGGCCACGTCTTCGGGGCGGCGCGCACTCATCACGATGCAGTCCGGGTAGGCCTCCTGCAGTGCCGCCGTGTGGGCGGCCTGGGCCTCGGCATCGCCGACGTGGTCGATCTTGTTGAAGATGCGCAGGCGCGGCACCTCGCTGGCGCCGATCTCCTCCAGCACCGTGTCGGTGACCTGGCGCTGGCGCTCGAAGCCGGGGTCGCTGGCGTCGATGACATGCAGCAGCAGCTCGGCGTCGAGGGCTTCGTCGAGGGTGGACTTGAAGGACGCCACCAGGCCGTGGGGCAGGTTCTTGATGAAACCCACCGTATCGCTGACCAGCACCCGCGGCACGCTGGCGGGGTGCAGCACGCGCACCGTGGTGTCGAGCGTGGCGAACAGTTTGTTGGCCACCAGCACCTCGCTGCCGGTGAGGGCACGCATCAGGGTGGACTTGCCGGCGTTGGTATAGCCCACCAGCGCGACCCCGGCCAGACCCTGGCGCCCCTGCCGACGCGAACGCTGGGTGGCGCGCTCCGCCTCCATCGCATCGATGTCCTGCTGCAGCTCGGCGATCCGGTCGCGGATCTTGCGCCGGTCCAGTTCGGTGAGCGATTCGCCGGCGCCGCGGCCGCCCCCGCCCCCCCGCTGGCGCCCCTGGGAGCCGGCCAGCTTGGCCATCTCGCGCAGGCGCGGCGCCATGTAGCCCAGCCGGGCGATCTCCACCTGGGCCCGGGCCGCACGGGAGCGTGCGTTGCGGTGGAAGATCTCGAGGATGACCATGGTGCGGTCCATCACCTCGCAGCCCACCTCAACCTCCAGGTTGCGTGCCTGCGACGGTGACAACTCGTGATCCACCAGGATCACCTCGATCTCCTGGCCATCATCGCCATTCACGAAGTCGCGGACTTCCTGCCGCTTGCCGACGCCCAGGTAAGCCGTCGTATCAAAACCGGGGCGCTTCTGGACGAAGGTATGCACCACCTCCAGGCCCAGCGTCTTGGCCAGTTCGCGCAGCTCGGTCAGCGAGGACTCGAACTCGAAATCGCTGACGGTGGGCAACTGGACCGCGGCGACCACGGCGTATACGGGCTTTTCTTTAACGTCTCTTTGCATGCGGTGCGGGATATGTGTTGAATGGAGAGAGGCGGATAGTACCCGCAACCACGCCCGAGCGCCTCCGCCCCCACTTCTCCGAGGACGACACCATGCCCAGCGAACAACGCAGAAACTTCTCCCGGGTCAGTTTCCAGGAAGGTTGCACGCTGCAGATCAAGGACACCGCGCTGAGCTGCAGCGTGCTCGACCTGTCCCTG
>WBTZ01000253.1 GCA_009026175.1 Zoogloea sp.
CTTCAGACCCCGGCGCGCGTCCGTGCGCACCTGGTCCAGCGTCAGCCGCACGATCGCGTCGATCCCACCCAGGTGGATGATCCCCGTCTCCTGGGTGAATGGGTTGGTCTTTACTGTCGATGACATCGGATGTCCTTTCTCTCTATTCATTGAAGGGGCGGTCCTGGTGACGAGGCTTGGTGTTGTTGTGTCCGGACCGGGTGTTCAGGGGCGGGGAGAGGCAGCGGGCCGGTCGGCATGCCGGAACAGCAGGAAGCCCAGCACCGAGGTGGTGGAGGTGGCGGCGATGACGCCGGCCATGGGCAGGCCGCTGCCGTCATGCAGATAGCTGACGCCGGCACTGGCGAGCATGCCCAGCCCGAACTGCCCCGACACGAACAGGGCCGCCGCCGCGCCGGTGTTGAGGGGGTAGCGCTCCATCAGCAGGCCGACGCAGTTGGCACCGAGCAGGCCGGTGACGCTGACCATCAGGAAGAGGCCGGTGATGGCCAGGGGCAGGAGGTCGTGCAGCGACACCCCGGACAGCAGGGTGAGGGCGCCGGTCAGGCCGGTGAGGCAGGCCGCGCCGATCATGCGGAGGGCCCCGACCCGGCGCACCAGCCGGGAGTTGGCGTAGTTGGCGGCGAAGATGCCGAGGGCGTTGCAGGCGAACAGCACGCTGTAGGCCCGCGGCGAGAACTGCTGCATCTCGATGAAGTAGTAGGGGCTGGCGGTGATGTAGGCAAACATGCCGGCGAAGGACATGCCACCGGCCAGCAGCAGGCCGATGGCGGCCGGGTCGCCGAGCAGCCTGAGGTAGGCCGCGAAGGCCTTGCCCAGCGACAACTGGCCGCGGCGCTCGGGGGGCAGGGTCTCGGGGAGCTGGAAGTACACCGTGGCCAGGCTGAGGATGCCCCACGCCAGGATGGCGGCGAAGGTGCCCCGCCAGCCGGCCAGGTCGAGGATCACGCTGCCCAGCAGGGGCGACAGCAGCGGCGCGATGGCGGTGATCATGGCCAGCAGGGACAGCTTGCGCAGGGCCTCGGTTTGGGAGAACACGTCCCGCACCACGGTCCGCGCCAGCACGGATGCGGCGCCGCCGCCGAGGGCCTGGATGAAGCGCGCCACGATCAGTTGTTCGGCCGAGGTGGCGAGCAGGCAGGCCAGGCTGGCCAGCACGAAGAGGCTGATGCCGCTGAGCAGCACGCGGCGTCGGCCATGGCGGTCGGAGATCGGGCCATAGCCGAGCATGCCGATCGAGAAGCCGCCGAGGAACACGGTGATGGAGAGCTGGACCGCTTCCGTTGTGGTGGCCAGGCCAGCCCGGATGGCGGGCAGGGCAGGCAGGTAGAGGTCGGTGGCGAGCGGCCCGAAGGCCACCAGCATGCCGAGCAGCAGCAGGAAGCGCCCTTGGGCGGCAGGGTTCCCGGTCGTCACTGGGCGGCCCTCCGGTCAGTGGGCGGCCAGGTGCTCGGCCCCTTTCGGTGTCTCGGGCGGGAGATCCGGGTTCTCGGTGAGGCCTCGGTAGGTCCGGTCGAGCAGGATCACGGCGATGCCGGCGACGACCAGCACGGCGGCAAAGAACTGGTAGATGTCCTGGGGCGTCCATGCCGACTTGAGCAGGTAGCCGGTGAAGATCGGGGCAATGATGGCCACGCCGCGCCCGAAGCCGATCATCAGGCCGACGCCGGTACCACGCACCGAGGTCGGGTAGATGAAGGGGCTGATCGCGTAGAAGGCCGCCAGGCCGCCGTTGGCGCAGGCGCCCACCGACAGGGCGAGGACGACGGCCAGGCCGGCGTCGTTGAAGTTGTTGGCGAACAGGGTGTAGGCCACGGCGCCCGCGAACATGATCAGGGCGGTGACGATGCGCGGCCGGATCACCAGGGTGAGGCCGGCGAAGAGGAGCGAGCCGAGCACGCCGCCGATGGCGATGAGCACGCCGGTGCGCCCGCCCAGGGCGGCGTTGCCGGTGGCGTCGGCGATGAGCTTGGCGGTCCAGGTGTTGGCGAAGTAGAAGGCCGCGGTGAGGCTGGCGTAGCCGAGCCACAGCAGGGCGGTGCGTGGCAGCATGATGCCGCTGAACAAGGCCTTGCTGGCGACATGCATCTCGCTGCTCTCGAGGGGGGGCGGCAGGGCCTTGGCCGGCGGGTAGCCGAGCTTGCCGGCGATCTTGTTGTACTGTTCGAGGGCGCCGTCGGGGGCGTTCTCGATCAGGTATTCGATGGATTCGGGCAGGGCGGCGAGCACCCACAGCAGGCTCAGGGCGGTGAGTGCGGCACCGAAGACGAAGGGCGCACGCCAGCCGAATTCGGCGATCAGCGGGTTGGTGAGGGCGCCACCCATGGCCACCCCGGCGGGCAGGCCCATGCCGTAGATGCCCATCACCGTGCCGCGCCGGGCGTCGGAGCTGTACTCCGAGACGATGATGTTGAGGCTGGAGATGATGGCGCCGATGAACAGGCCGGCAAAGGCGCGGAAGGCGACCAGCTGCCACAGGTCGGTGGCCACGGCGGACAGCCCCATGCCGATGATGATCAGGCTCAGGCACAGGATGATGTGCCGGCGGCGGCCGATGCGGTCGGCGAGGGGCGAGATGAAGGTGGCGCCGATGGCCATGCCGAAGATGCCGGCGCTGAGCAGGTAGCCGACCTCCACCGGGCCGAGGCTCCAGGCCTTGGCGACGTGGGGGGCGACGAAGGCCATGACCAGCACCTCGTAGCCGTCGATCATGCACAGGACGATGCACAGGGCGATCATGCCCATCTGGAAGCGACGCATGGGCTGCGTCAGGATGGCTTCACGTAAATCCATTGTCTTCTCTCTCCTGCTCTTTTCGGGAGCGTCTGGGGGAATGCGCTGCCGCCCGCGTGGCGTGCCCGCGATGGCTGGCCTTTATTGTTGTGCGGGGCGCCGGCTGTCCGGCCGGGGCCCCGGCGCTGCATGCTGCCGGCCTACTGGGGGACGCGGCGGAAGGCGCCGTTCAGGTAGACCAGGGCTTCGCCATCGGTGCGCTCGCGCACGGCGAGGACTTCGCACAGGAAGGCGTGGTGGGTGCTCTCGTCAAACATCTTGATGACGCGGCAGTCGAAGCTCGACAAGGTGTTCTCGAGGACCGGGGCGCCGCTCACCAGGGTCGTCCAGCTGCCGGTGCCGAAGCGGTCTTCACCCTGCACACCCTCGACCATGCCGGCGAAGACGCGGGCGACATCTTCCTGCTCGCCGGCCAGCACATTGACGGCAAGGGCGGCGCTGGTCTGGATCAGGTTGTTGGCATAGACGTTCTTGTTCACGAAGACCACCAGGCGCGGCGGGTCGGTGGTGACCGAGCAGACTGCGGTGGCGGTCAGGCCGGCGCGGTGGGTGCCGTCGGTGGCGGTGATGATGGACACGGCGGCGGCCAGGTGGCGCATGCCGTTGCGTTGTTCGAGGGGGGGGACGAGAGGCAGGTCGGCGAG
>WBTZ01000254.1 GCA_009026175.1 Zoogloea sp.
CGCGTGGGGGGCTTGTGGGGGTATGCAGGAGCGGCTTCAGCCGCCCCTGCATACCATCCATCGATCGATCAGCCTTCGGCCTCCGCCAGGGCGGCGAAGGGCAGCTCTTCGCGCTGCTTGTGGGTGAGCTGGAAGTAGCCGTAGCCGACCAGCAGGATGAGCACGAAGAGGCCCGCCAGGAGCGGGTTGAACCACGCCACGGTGCCCAGGCAGATGAGGGCGCCGGCCAGGGCGATGGCGGGGAACACGGGGTAGAACGGGGCCTTGTAGGGCCGCGCCAGGCGCGGTTCGCTGGCGCGCAGCTTGAACAGGGCGGCCATCGACAGGGCGTACATCAGCAGCGCGCCGAACACCGACATGGTGACGATGTTGGCGGTGAGGCTCTGCCCGCCGAAGGACAGCCATTCGTCGCTGAAGATGGCGGCGATGCCCACCGCGCCGCCGCCCAGGATGGCCCGGTGGGGCGTCTTGAAGCGCGGGTGGATCTTGCCGAACCAGCCCGGCAGGTAGCCGGAGCGGGCCTGGGCGTAGATCTGGCGGGAGTAGCCCAGGATGATGCCGTGGAAGGACGCCACCAGGCCGAACAGGCCCAGCCACACCAGCATGTGCAGCCAGCCGCTGGATTCGCCGACCATGGTCTTCATGGCCTGGGGCAGCGGGTCGTTGATGTTGGCCAGCTTGGTCCAGTCGCCCACGCCGCCGGCAAACACCATCACGCCCACGGCCAGCACCACCAGGGTGAGGATGCCGCCGGTGTAGGCGATGGGGATGGAGCGCTTCGGGTCCCGGGCTTCCTCGGCGGCCATGGCGACGCCTTCGATGGCCAGGAAGAACCAGATGGCAAACGGGATGGCCGCGAAGATGCCGGGGATGGCCGCCATCGAGAAGCTGTCGGCACCGCTCCAGCCGCCCTTGGTGAAGTTGGCCAGGGAGAAGCCCGGCGCCACCACGCCCATGAACACCAGCAGCTCGAAGATGGCCAGCAACGTGACGAAGAGCTCGAAGGTGGCGGCAATCGTCACCCCGACGATGTTGAGGCCCATGAAGACGATGTAGGCGCCCACCGCGGCGAGCTTGGGGTCGAGCGCCGGGTATTGCACGTTGAGGTAGGCGCCGATCGCCAGGGCGATGGCCGGCGGCGCGAAGACGAACTCGATGAGGGTGGCCATGCCCGCCAGGTAGCCGCCGGTGGGGCCGAAGGCGTGGTAGCTGTAGGCGAAGGGCCCGCCGGCGTGGGGGATGCTGGCGGTGAGTTCGGTGAAGCTGAAGATGAAGGTGCCATACATCACGGCCACCATGATGGTGGTGACGAGGAAGCCGAGGGTGCCGGCTGAAGCCCAGCCGAAGCTCCAGCCAAAGTACTCGCCCGAGATGACCAGGCCGACGGCGATGCCCCACAACTGCCAGGTGCCCAGACTGGCCGAAAGGCCGTGCGGGGCTTGATTGGATGCGCTCATGATTGACTCCGGGAGGTTTGATGACTGCATCGTGGCTCACCGGCAGGGGGTGCATCTATCAAGATTCGGCACGCCGATAGCACTATTCGGCACCCCCGCGGAAAGCTGCCGAAAGCTGTCATGCCCCTTGCACCAGGCCTGTGCCCGGGGCTTGTGCAACGCACCAACACAGATCATTTCCGGGCCTGGGTCATCCCGGACGGCGGGCTTGAAGCACGCGCCGGCGTGCACATCCTTCCAGCGGTACGGCGCTTGCTTCGCAGGCAGGATGATTCCCTTGCAGGACGCCACCATGAGCGCCACCCTCCTCTCTCCATCCGCCCAGCCCCGGCCGCTGCGGCGCGTGACCCGGGCCCGGGACGCCGACGAGCAGGCGCACAACCTGTCCCAGTGGGACCAGCGTTATGACCAGCTCTCGCCGGGGCACTTCGAGGGGTCGGTGACGGAGTTGTGGCTGCCCAGGAGCCAGGTCTTCGTGGAGACGGCCAACCGCCAGTTGCGCCAGACCTGCGCGGCGTGGCCCCGCTCGGTGTGGTTCGGCATTCCGGCGGCGCGGGACGGCATGATGTCCCTGGGGGGCAAGCCCCTGTCGTCGCGGGCGGTGTGCATCCGCGATGGGGGCGCGGAGTTCGACCTGCTCACCGCGCCGGACTTCAACCTGTTCGGCATCGTGGTGGACCGGCTGGCCTTTGCCGAGCATGTGGACCGCCACGCCCACCGGGATCTGGACCGCCTGCTGCAGCAGGGCGACGTGCTCAACCTGGAGCCGGCGCGCAAGGAGGCCCTGTGCGCCGCGCTCGCCGCCATCCTGGCCGACGCCGAGGGGCCGGACGCCGCGGGCAGCTCGGCCGACGCCCTGCAACTGCGCATCTTTGATGTACTGGCCGACATGCTGACGGGCCCGGACACCGCGCCCGGCCGCGTGAGCCGCAGCCGCCTGGCCCATCAGCAGACGGTGGAGCGGGTGCGCCAGTATGTGCTGCAGCACCCGGACCAGCCGCCCTCCATCCCCGAGCTGTGCGAGCGCCTGCACCTGAGCCGGCGCGCCCTGCAGAACTGCTTCGAGGACGTGGCCGGCATGCCGCCGCTGAGCTACATGCGCAGCCTGCGCCTCAATGAAGTCCGCCGCCAGCTCAAGCACAACCACGGCCAGCGCCCCATCTCGAGCATCGCCTACGACTGGGGCTTCACCCACATGAGCCAGTTTGCGCGGGACTACCGGCGCCTGTTCGGGGTGCTGCCCTCGGAGTCCGCCGGCGAGGTGTAAGCCGCCGGCGCCACCGCTGCCGGGGAGCAACATGCTAGGATTGCCGTCGATGGGGCTTGAACGCTCCTTTATCCGACACCCGTCTGCCCTGCCGGCCTGCCCGGTTTGCCGCAGCCCGACGCAACCGAAGATCCGAACATGTCCGCATCACCCGAGCCAACCCGTCATTCGGAATGGCTGGCCTATACCGACCTGCCGACCACCCATGGCGTATTCGCCATGCACATCTTCCGCACCACCCTGCCCGACCCGACCCAGGGCTTCCAGGAACATGTGGCCCTCGTCCATGGCCAGGTCGAGGGCGTCGCCGGCCTGCCGGTGCGCGTGCATTCCGAGTGCCTCACCGGCGAAGTCTTCGGCTCCCTCAAGTGCGACTGCCGCGACCAGCTCGACCTGGCCCTCTCCGAGATCGTCCGCCGCGGCGCCGGCATCGTGCTCTACCTGCGCCAGGAAGGCCGCGGCATCGGCCTGACCAACAAGGTGCGGGCCTATCACCTGCAGTCCCGCGGACACGACACCGTCGATGCCAACCGCCTCCTCGGCCTGCCCGACGATGCCCGCTCCTATGAGGTCGTCCCCGAGATGCTGGCCCACTTCAAGGTGCCCAGCATCCAGCTCATGACCAACAACCCCGACAAGCTCGCCAAGCTCACCGCCCTCGGCGTCCAGGTCGACGGCTGCCTGCC
>WBTZ01000077.1 GCA_009026175.1 Zoogloea sp.
CGCGGCCCCTCTGGGTGCCCCGCCTGCGCGACCTGCACGTGGTGGCCGGGCTGCTGGTGGCGGGGGGGATGGTGGTCGCCACCCTGGCCAGCGCCTACATGGGCGATCGCATGGCGTCGACGGAGGGTGATTTCAAGGAGCGTGTGAAGCACTTCCACAACAGCCTCGGGCTGGTGCGTGATGGCGCCGGCATGGCCTTCGGGCTGGGGCTCGGGCGTTACCCCGACAGCTATTTCTGGAACGTGACGGATCCGGGGGTGCCGGGTTTCCTGGCCCTGCAGGGAGCCCCGGGGCAGCGGTACATGCAGCTTGGCGGGGAGCGCCGGGTGGTGAATTTCGGTGAGCACCTGCACCTCGTGCAGCGGCTCGAGGGTGAGCTGCACACCCCCTTCCAGCTGAGGGCCCGGCTGCGCAGCCCGGGAGACATCCAGATCTCCGTGGCGGTGTGCCGCAAGCACCTCCTCTACCCGGAGGACTGCACCGAGATGGCGGTCCCGGTGCGGGGCAGCCCCCAGTGGCAGGAGGTGGAGGCGAATCTGGATGGTGCTGCCTTCCGCCCGGCGGGCTGGCCGCCACGCCCTGCCGCGCTGGTGGTCAGCGTGCTTGGCAGGGGGCCGGTGGATTTCGATGACCTGCAGCTCTTCGACGGTCGCTTGCGTAGTGTGCTGCGCAATGGGGACTTCGAGCGGGGCAGCGACTTCTGGTTCTTCTCCTCGGACCACGACCACTTGCCCTGGCATGCCAAGAACGTCTTCCTGCAGACCTATGTGGAGCAAGGCCTGCTGGGCCTGCTTGCGCTGGTCGCAGCGCTGGGCTCCGCGGGGCTTCATCTGGCTGGCCGGCGGACCCGTGCTCATCCGCTGGCGCCGGTCCTGCTGGCGTCGCTGGCAGGCGGGGTGACGGTTGGCCTGGTGGATAGCCTGGTGGATATGCCCCGCATCACGTTGTTGTTGTTGCTGGTCCTGTGGCTGGGCCTGAGTCTGCGCCTGCCGCCGGACACGGCCCCGTCGTCGTGACCGACACAGGAGTGCAGCTGTGAAGCTATCGATTCCGTTGATCGCCGCCACGCTGGCCGTTTGCAGCGCATCGGCCCAGGCCGCGACCCTCACGGTGGGCCCCTACGAGGCCATCACACGCATTGCCGAGGCGGCCCGGCTGGCCAAGGACGGGGACACCGTGCTGATCCAGCCCGGCACCTACCGGGGCGACGTGGCGGTGTGGAGGCAGCGGAGCCTCGACATCAGGGGGATCGGCCAGCGTCCGGTGCTGGAGGCCGCCGGGGCCAGCGCCGAGGACAAGGGGACCTGGGTGTTTGCCGGCGGACGCTTCAGGGTTGCCAACATCGAGTTCCGCGGTGCCCGTGCAACGGACCACAACGGTGCGGGGATCCGCCTCGAGAAGGGGCACCTGGAGGTCGGCAACTGCGTCTTCGAGGACAATGAGACCGCCATTCTCACCGGCAATGACGGGGAGGCCGAGCTGCGGGTGCGGGACAGCATCTTCAGCCGCGCGCCGCAGGACAGCCTGTCCCTGCACCACTTGCTCTACGCCGGGCGGATCCGCCACCTGTCGGTGGAGGGCAGCCGCTTCCATGGCGGCTACCTGGGGCACCTGCTGAAAAGCCGGGCGGCGCGCAGCGAGATCCGCTACAACCTGCTGGTGGATGGGCGTGAAGGGCGGGCCTCCTACGAACTGGAGTTTCCCAACGGCGGGGTGGCGCTGGTGGTGGGCAACGTGATCGGGCAGAGCCGTGCCAGCGCCAACATCACCATGGTGGCCTATGGCGCGGAAAGCGCTGTGTGGCCCGAGAACCGGCTTGTCCTGTCGCACAACACCTTGATCAGCGAGGGCTGGCGTCCTGCTCTGTTCGCCCGGGTGTGGGGCAGCCGCCTGCCGGCGAGCACTACGGTGGTGACGCGCAACAACCTGCTGGCGGGTTTCGGGCTGTTCGACCTCGTATTGCCCGGCGTTCATCAGGGCAATCACCTGTTGCTTCCGGGAACCCTGGAAACGGAGAGCTTTGCGTTCAGCCTGCCGGAGGACTCCCCGCTGCGGGGGCAGGTGGTGATGTCGTCGCCGGCCACCGAGGCCGAGCTCGTGCCGACTGCGGAATTCAGCTTCCCGGTCGGGACGACACCCCTGGTCATGCCGGCGAAGTGGGCGCCGGGGGCTTTCCAGAGTGTCGGGATCAGGCTCCGGCCGGGCTCCGCGGGACTGCCTTCTCCGAGTCCGGCATCACGGTGACGCGGACCTCGGGGGACTGGGCCAGACCGCCGAGGATCACCCCGCGCAGCGGCGAGACGTCCTGGAAATCCCGTCCCCAGCCCAGGGTGACGTGGCGCACATCGGGCTGGATGCCGTTGGTGGGGTCGTATTCCACCCAGCCATTGCGCGGGCACCACACGGCGACCCAGGCATGGGACGCGTCGGCGCCGATCAGGCGGGGCTTGCCCGGCGGCGGGTCGGTGAGCAGGTAGCCGGACATGTAGCGCGCCGGGATGCCGACCGAGCGCAGGGCGGCGATCATCAGGTGGGCAAAATCCTGGCAGACACCGCGCTTGCGCTTGAGCACCTCGTGCACCGGGGTGCTCACCTCGGTGGCCTTGGCGTCGAAGGTGAAGGTCTTGAAGATCAGGTCCATCAGCGCCCGGGTGGCGACCAGCAGGGGCAGGCCCGGCTTGAAGGCGGTGGCGGCGAATTCGGCCAGCACCGCGTCGCGGGGCACCCTGGGCGAGGCGTACAGGTAGCGCAGGGCGTCCAGGGAGTCGGCGCTGCGGGGCTTGGGCTGGTAGCGCAGGCTGTCCCGCACGCTCTCCCAGAGGGGCGAGTCATCGGGCTTGGGCAGCTCCCTGCCGATCACCGTGACGTGGCTCTCGGCACGCACCAGCAGTCCGTCGTGGGGGGTGTCGAGGGACAGCCAGGCCACCGGGTTGCCGAAGGCATCCTCGCCTTCTTCCAGCTGGGCCAGGGCCGGCTCGATGGTGATCCGGCCGGATTCGCGGGTCTGCCACGGCAGTTTCCGGGGGATCAGGTGGAGCAGGTGCTGGGCCAGCGAAACCGGCACGCCGCAGGCGGGGTACTCGGTTTCGTGGATGACGGTGTAGGCGACGCTGCGGGTCATGGGGAATCGGGTCCTTGCTGGCCGCTCAGGCGGCGAAGGTGGCCTGGCCGGCGATGCCCACGTGGCTGAAGAAGCGCATGGCCAGGCGGTCGGACAGGTGGCGGCCGGCGCGGGCGAGCTGGTCGAGCAGGTCGGCCAGCTGCAGCACGGCCTCCCGACGCTCGGGCTCGGGACAGAGGGATTCCAGGTGCGCCCAGGGGAAGGCCTGGACGGCACCGAAGGCCCGGTCGAGTTCCGCCACGCCCAGCTCTACGCCGTCGGTCTCGAAGGTCTTGAGGTAGTTGCTGAGCATGCGGGCCTGGAAGGCCAGGGCGTGGGGGTTGGCATCGTCCATGGTGAGCAGGTGCATGGCGGGCAGCAGCTCGGGCTGGGCCCGGTAGCGGGTCCGGTAGGTGATGATGGAGTCGCACAGCTCCAGCAGGGCCTCCACCGCCAGCTCCCGGTGCAGCGGGCCGGCCACCTCGGCGTAGCGCCGCAGGAAGCGCGCCAGGCGGCCGGACAGGTTGTCCAGGCGCTCCAGGCGGCGGCCCACGATGTGCAGGCGCCAACCCATGTCGCGGGTCATGTTGTCCATGGCGAAGCCGGACAGGGAGACAAAGGTGGTCAGGGCTTCGTCGAGGAATTCGAGCAGGGCGGAGACGTCGCTGACCCGTCCGCGGGCGCTCTCGATCTCTGCCGAGAGGCGTTTGAGGGCGTGCCAGTGGTCAAGGGACAGGTGTTCGCGGGCCTGGGTGGCGCACCAGGTCAGGCGTTGCAGGTTGGCCGCCAGGCCGCAGTCGGCGCGGCGGTCGAGCACTGCGCGGAACAGGTCCAGTTCGGCCTTGGCCAGGGGGGTGGCGGAGACCTCTCCTTCGATCAGCCCGGCGCCGGCGGCCAGGTCGAGCATGACCGACAGGGCCCCGGCCCGCTCGGTGCGGCGGCCCTCCGACAGGCGCGACAGGGCCAGCCGGGCCAGCCGGGCGACCGCATCGCAGCGCTCGCCGTAACGGCCGAACCAGAACAGGTTCTCCGCCAGGCGCGACGACAGGGTGCCGGTCTCGCCGATCAGGTCGCTGACCCGCAGGGTGTTCTGGAGCAGGCTGAAGGTGGACACCGGGCCGTCGGACGGCACCCAGGTGTCCTTGCTGCTGCCCCCCTTCTGCATGGTCAGGATCCGGGTGTTGTCCATGCCGGCCACCCGGGCCAGGCCGCCGGGCAGCACGCTGTAGCCTTCAGGGGTGATCGCCGCATAGACCCGCAGGCCCATCGCCCGGGTCATCAGCTTGCGCCGGTTGCCGCCGGTCCATGCCGGGGCGCGCGACAGTTTGACCAGCTCCTGGGCGACGAAGGCCGAGGGGTCGGCCTCGATGCGGGCGGCGAGGGCGGCCAGCTGGGTCGGGTCGAGCTGGTCGCCGAAGATCACGTCGCTGCCGCCACCGGGGAAGGTGGGCTTGATGACCAGCTCGCGCAGGTGCTTGAGCACCACCGCCTTGGCCGGCTCCTCACCGCACCACCAGGTGGCCACCGAGGGCATCAGCAGCTCCTCGCCCAGCAGGTGGCGCGAGATGCCGGGCAGGAAGCCGGGCAGGGCCGCGGACTCGAGCAGGCCGCTGCCCAGGGCGTTGGCCACCAGCACGCGGCCGGCGCGCACCGCGCCGAGCAGGCCGGGTACGCCCAGCGCCGAGTCGGCCCGCAGCTCGACCGGGTCGCAGAAGTCGTCGTCGAGGCGGCGCAGGATGGCGTGCACCCGCTTCAGGCCGGAGACGGTCTTCAGGTAGACGGTGTCGTGACGCACTGTCAGGTCCTGCCCCTCGACCAAGGGGAAGCCCAGGTAGCGGGCCAGGTAGACGTGTTCGAAATAGGTTTCGTTGAAGGGGCCGGGGGTCAGCAGCACCGTCAGGGGGTGCTCGCCGTCGGTCGGAGCCTGGCTGCCCAGGCTGCGCTGCAGGCCGCGGAAGAAGCCGGCCAGGGTCTGTACCTGCAGGTCGCGGAACAGGTCGGGAAAGGCGCGCGACACCAACAGGCGGTTCTCCAGCGCGTAGCCGGCCCCGGAGGGGGACTGGGTGCGGTCGGCGATGACCCACCAGTGCCCGTCCGGCGAGCGCGCCAGGTCGGCGGCGTAGAGGTGCAGGTAGGCGCCGCCGGCGGGCTTGATGCCCTTGCACGGCCAATGAAAACCTTTGTGTCCAAAGACCAGCTCGGGGGGCAGCAGCCCTTCGGCGAGGGTCGACTGGTCGCCGTAAAGGTCGCCCAGCAGGGCATCGAGCAGGCGTACGCGCTGGCTGATGGCCGCTGAAATGCCGCGCCATTCCTCGGTCGGCAGGATCAGCGGGAGCAGGTCGAGGGACCACGGGCGGTCGGTGCCGCGGGGATCGGCGTAGACGTTGTAGGTGACGCCGTTCTGCTGGATTCCCCGCGCCAGCTGGGCGGCGCGGGCCTTCAGGGTGTCGGCGCTGGATTCGTCGATGTGGTCGAGGAATTCCTGCCAGTGAGGGCGTACGCCGTCTTCGCCGAACAGCTCATCATAGCTGTCGGGACGGTAGGGATAGTGGGAGAGGATCGAACTGGGCATCGGCAGAAGCTAACATTCTTACCGGCATTCGGGAAATGGCAGAGTTGGCGGTGGACGGACGACCCGGCCCGCGGAGGCGTCGGCCTCCGCGGTGGGTGTCCCTGCATCTGCCGGTTGCCGTGCGCGTGCTCAGCGCCGCAGGTCGAGGGTGAAGGGGAATTCCCGCTCGACCGGGGAGACCTTCACCTCAGGCGCGCCCGGGGTGTGGCCCATGCGGAAGAAGCGCGCCAGGCGGCGGCTCTCGGCTTCGAAGGCATTGATCGGGAAGGTCTCGAAGCTGCGGCCGCCCGGGTGGGAGACGTGGTACTGGCAGCCCCCCAGGGAGCGCCCGGTCCAGGTGTCCACCAGGTCGAAGACCAGCGGCGCGTGGGACGGGATGGTCGGGTGCAGGCAGGACGGCGGCTGCCAGGCGCGGTAGCGCACCCCGGCCACGTGCTCGCCCACCGTGCCGGTGGGTTGCAGCGGCACGCTGCGGCCATTCACGGCCAGCTGGAAGCGGTCGTCGGACATGCCGCTGACCTTGACCTGCAGGCGCTCCACCGACGAATCGACGAAGCGCACGGTGCCGCCGATGGCGCCTTCTTCACCCATCACGTGCCAGGGCTCGAGGGCGCTGCGCAGCTCCACCTCGATGCCGCGCACCGCGAAGTCGCCGATCTTGGGGAAGCGGAACTCCATGTGCGGGGCGAACCACTCCGGCTTGAAGTCCAGGCCGTGGGCCTGCATGTCCTCCATCACGTCGCTGAAGTCCTGCTGCACGAAGTGCGGCAGCAGGAAGCGGTCGTGCAGCTCGGTGCCCCAGCGCACCAGGCGTTCCGGCGCGTAGGGGGTTTCCCAGAAGCGGGCCAGCAGGCCGCGCAGCAGGAGCTGCTGGGCCAGCGACATGCGGGCATGGGGCGGCATCTCGAAGGCGCGCAGCTCGAGCAGGCCGAGGCGGCCGGTGGGGCCGTCGGGCGAGTAGAGCTTGTCGATGCAGAACTCGGAGCGGTGGGTGTTGCCGGTGACGTCGATCAGCAGGTTGCGCAGCAGGCGGTCGATCAGCCACGGCTGCAGGCTCTCGCCCGGGGGCGGGAACTGGCGGAAGGCCGTCTCGATTTCATAGACGGAGTCGTTGCGGGCCTCGTCGATGCGCGGCGCCTGGCTGGTCGGGCCGATGAACATGCCGGAGAACAGGTAGGACAGGCTGGGGTGGTTGTGCCAGTAGGAGATCAGGCTGCGCAGCAGGTCCGGGCGCCGCAGGAAGGGCGAATCGGACGGCGTGGCGCCGCCGAGCACGAAGTGGTTGCCGCCGCCGGTGCCGGTGTGGCGGCCGTCCACCATGAACTTCTCGGTGGTCAGGCGCGAGTAGTGGGCCGCCTCATACAGGTGGGTGGTGCGGTCCACCAGCTCTTCCCAGTTGCTGGAGGGGTGGATGTTGACCTCGATCACGCCCGGGTCGGGGGTGATGCGGAAGTGCTGCAGGCGCGGGTCGGAGGGCGGTTCGTAGCCCTCGATGACCACCGGCATGGCGAGGTCTTCGGCGGTGGCCTCGATGGCGCTGACCAGCTCCAGGTACTTCTCCAGGCTCGACAGCGGCGGCATGAAGATGTGCATGGTGCCGTTGCGGGTCTCGGCGCACATGGCCGTGCGGACGATCCAGTTGGCCGATTCGAACTGGGCCGGCTGGCGGTCGGTGGGGGACTGCTTCTCGGCGTCCCGGGCGGCCTTCAGGGCGGCGGCGGCGCGGGCCGCGGCGGAGGAGCCGAAGCCGGGTTCGTCGTCCGACAGGGCGTTGAGCACCGCGGTCTGGCCCCCCGGCAGCTGGCGGCGGATGGCCTTGTATTCGGGCAGGGGCGGGAAGACCTGGTGGCTGTCCGTCGGGTGGACGTAGGGGTACTCGCCCTTGCTCACCCAGGGCTGGGAGTCCAGCGGCAGGCGGTAGCCCACCGGGGAGTCGCCGGGGATCAGGTAGCAGCGCTCGTCGCGCAGGAACCACGGTCCGGTCTGCCAGGCGCCGGTCCAGTTGTTGATCGAGATGGGCAGCACGTAGCCGACCGGGTTGGGCAGGCCGTGCTCGTACACGCGGCGGATGCGGTCGCGCTCGAGCGGGTCGTCCAGGCGGGCATCGAAGGGATCCACGTTGCCCGGCAGGCGGCGTTCGCGCCACAGGTAGTAGAAGGCATCCTCGTAGGCGGGGAAGACCCGGCGCTGGTCCACGGCCAGGCGCGATGCCACGCCGGCGAGGAAGGTATGGGCCTTGTCCACGGTGACTTCACCCGGGGTGGAGGCATCGGCGATCAGGTCGGGGCGGGTCCACACCGGCTGGCCGTCCTTGCGCCAGAAGCAGGTCAAGGACCAGCGCGGCAGCTGCTCGCCGGGGTACCACTTGCCCTGGCCGAAGTGGGCCAGGCCGGTGGGGGCGTACTTGTCGCGCAGGCGGTGGTAGAGGTCCTCGGCGCGGATGCGCTTGGTGGGGCCCATCGCCTCGGTGTTCCACTCGGCGCCGTCCGGGTCGTCGATCGACACGAAGGTCGGCTCGCCGCCCATGGTCAGGCGCATGTCGCGGGCTTCGATGTCGGTGTCGATGAGGTGGCCGAGGGCCTCGATCTCGGCCCACTGCTCCTCGGTGTAGGGCTTGGTGACGCGGGGGGCTTCCTTGACCCGGGTGACCTTCATGACGTGCTCGAACTCGCACTCGCACTCGTCGATCAGGCCGGACACCGGGGCCGCCGAGGAGGGGTCGGGCGAGGCGGCCAGGGGGATGTGGCCCTCACCGGCAAACAGGCCGGAGGTCGGGTCGAGGCCGACCCAGCCGGCGCCGGGCAGGTACACCTCGGTCCACGCGTGCAGGTCGGTGAAATCCACCTCGGTGCCCGAGGGGCCGTCGAGGGACTTCACGTCGGCCTTCAGCTGGATCAGGTAGCCGGAGACGAAGCGTGCCGCCAGGCCCAGGTGGCGCAGCAGCTGCACCAGCAGCCAGGCGGAGTCACGGCACGAGCCGGTGCGCTTGGCGAGGGTTTCCTCGGGCGCCTGGACGCCGGGCTCCATGCGGATCACGTAGCCGATGTGCTGCTGCAGGTCGGCATTGATCTTGACCAGGAAGTCCACCATCCGCATCTTGTCGCGGGGGATGCTGTCCAGGTATTTCTGGAATTCGGGGGTGGCCTCTTCCTTCAGGCGGTACGGGGCCAGTTCGTGGCTGAGGGCGCCAGCGTACTCGAAGGGGAAGTTCTCGGCCTCGGGCTCGAGGAAGAAGTCGAAGGGGTTGATGACCGACATCTCGGCGACCAGGTCCACCTCGACGCTGAACTCGGTGACCTTCTCCGGGAAGACCAGGCGGGCCAGGTAGTTGGCCTGCGGGTCCTGCTGCCAGTTGATGAAGTGCGGCTTGGGCAGCACGCGCAGCGAATAGGACAGGATGCGGGTGCGGCTGTGGGGAGCGGGGCGCAGACGGACGACCTGGGGACCCACGTTGATCGGGCGGTCGTACTTGTAGGAGGTCAGGTGATTGAGGGCGACATGGATGGTCACGGGCTACTCCGTTCTTGAGCTGCGGGTTTCAGGCTTGTGTATCCGTCTAGCAAACTTCACGCCAAGTGGTTTACGCCCGTCCTGTTGCGCGGGTTTTGCAGATCCAGGGCAGTGTGAGGTCGGCAGAATGCCTGTGGCGTGAAGAATGCGCCCGAACCAGGCCGTCGGGGCGCAACCCGTTGCGGTGCATGCACCAGAATGGACGACGGGAAGCGCACCTGTATGGTGCGCCTCCCGGTCGGAGTGGCCTTGTCTTGTGTTCCCGTGCGGGTCAGGCGGTGAGGGCGGCCTCTGCGTGGGGGGCGGAGGCTGGCTGGAGCCGCTTGGCCAGGCTCACCACCTCACCGACGATCAGTAGCGCCGGCGGCCGGATGCCGGCCTGGGCGGCGATCGCCGGCAGGGTCTCGAGGGTGCCGGTGACCACCCGCTGCTGTGGCGAGGTGGCGTTCTCCACCAGGGCCGCCGGGGTGGCCGCGCCGCGGCCATGGTCGATCAGGGCTGCACAGTGGGCCGCCAGCTGGCCCACCCCCATGTAGATCACCGCTGTCTGCTGGGGACGGGCCAGCACCGACCAGTCCAGCGCGTCCTGCCCGGCCCGCCGGTGGCCGGTGGCAAAGACCACCGAGCGGGCATGGTCCCGGTGGGTCAGGGGGATGCCGGCGTAGGCCGAGGCCCCGCAGGCCGCGGTGATGCCCGGCACCACCTCGAAGGAGATGCCGGCCTCGATCAGGGCCTCCACCTCTTCGCCGCCACGCCCGAAGATGTAAGGGTCGCCGCCTTTCAGGCGCACCACCTGGCGCCCTTCCCGTCCCAGGTGCACCAGCAGGGCGTTGATCTCCTCCTGGGGCAGGGTGTGGTGCCCGGATTCCTTGCCCACGTAGATCCGCTCCGCACCCGGCCGGGCCAGGTCCAGCACCGCGTCGCTGACCAGGTGATCCACCACCAGCACCGCAGCCTGACCGATCAGGCGTGCCGCGCGCAGGGTGAGCAGCTCCGGGTCGCCCGGGCCGGCCCCCACCAGGGCCACATGCCCGACCGAGGGCGTGGCCCTCATGGCCGGGCGACCTGCCTGCAGGCCTTCGTCCATGCGTCCGCCGAGCAGCTCGAACAGGCTGCGCAGGGTGACCGGGGCCGGCATGCCGGATGAGATTGAGGCGGACGGAGGCATGGCGGAACTCCCGGATTCATGACGACCGCAATCTATCAGCGGGGGGGCGATTCTTAACTTGACCCGAGTCAAGGAAGGGATATTGCCCGGAAGCGCACTCTTCGCCGCAAGCGGGAATCGCCGCTGGTGGGTTCAATCAAGGGAGATGCACGATGAAAACGTGGAAGTCCGGAATCATTGCCGCGGCCTTGCTGCCGTTGGCTCTGGCCCAAGCCTTTGCCGAGGATGGCAAGAAGAACGTAAGCCCTGCCGAGGTGCAGTACCAGGCCGGTGGGTCGCCCCTGGTCAACGTGGAGATGTACCAGGACATCAATCCGAAGGCGCCGCCGATGACCAAGGCGGAGTTCGACAAGGCCCGCCAGATCTACTTCGAGCGCTGCGCAGGCTGTCACGGGGTGCTGCGCAAGGGGGCCACCGGCAAGCCGCTGACCACCGACAAGACCCTGGCCGCCGGCACCGACTACCTGAAGGTCTTCATCAAGTACGGCTCCCCGGCCGGCATGCCCAACTGGGGTACCTCGGGCGAACTGAACGATGACGAGGTGGACCTGATGGCCCGCTACGTCCAGCAGACCCCGCCGCAGCCCCCCGAGTTCGGGCTCAAGGAGATGAAGGCCACCTGGAAGGTCATCATCCCGCCCGAGCAGCGGCCCAAGAAGAAGATGAACAACTACAACATCGACAACATCTTCTCCACCACCCTGCGCGACACCGGCGAGGTGGCGCTGATCGACGGCGACACCAAGAAGATCATCAACATCGTCAAGACCGGCTACGCGGTGCACATCTCCCGCGTCTCCGCCTCCGGCCGCTACCTGTTCGTGATCGGCCGCGATGCCAAGATCAACATGATCGACCTGTGGATGGAGAAGCCCGACAACGTGGCGGAGATCCGCACCGGCCTCGAGGCCCGCTCGGTGGAAACCTCCAAGTTCAAGGGCTACGAGGACAAGCTGGCCGTCGCCGGCTCCTACTGGCCGCCCCAGTACGTGATCATGAAGGGCGACACCCTCGAGCCGCTGAAGATCATGGCCACCCGCGGCATGACCGTGGATGACCAGGAATACCACCCCGAGCCGCGGGTGGCTTCCATCGTCGCCTCCCACTACAAGCCCGAGTTCGTGGTGAACGTGAAGGAGACCGGCAAGACCCTGATGGTCAACTACACCGACATCAACGCCATCACCACCAAGGAAATCCCGGTCGCCAAGTTCCTGCACGACGGCGGCCTGGACAGCTCCAAGCGCTACTTCATGGTGGCCGCCAACCAGTCCAACAAGATCGGCGCCATCGACCTGAAGGAAGGCAAGCTGGCCGGCCTGATCGACGTGGGCAAGATCCCGCACCCGGGCCGCGGCGCCAACTTCATCCATCCGAAGTACGGCCCGGTGTGGTCCACCGGCCACCTGGGTGACGACACCATCGCCCTGATCGGCACCGACCCGGTGAAGCACAAGCAATATGCCTGGAAGATGGTCGAGTCCATCAAGGGCCCGGGCGGCGGCGCCCTCTTCATCAAGAGCCATCCGAAGTCCACCCACCTGTACTCCGACACCCCGCTCAATCCGGATCCGGCCCTGTCCCAGTCGGTGGCCGTGTTCGACATCAACAACCTGGCCGCCGGTTACAAGACCCTGCCCATCGCCCAGTGGGCGGGCCTGAAGGATGACGGTGCCAAGCGCGTGGTGCAGCCTGAGTACAACAAGGCGGGCGACGAGGTGTGGTTCTCGGTGTGGAGCGCCAAGAACAAGGAGTCCGCCATCGTGGTCGTGGATGACAAGACCCTGACCCTCAAGACCGTGATCAAGGATCCGCGCATTGTCACGCCGACCGGTCACTTCAACCTGCACAATACGCAGCACGACGTCTATTGAGTGTCGCTGCCTGCCGCCGCCCGGCCTGCCGGGGCGGCGGCGTCTTTCTGCCAGGAGACTGAAAATGAAGTATTCGTTTGTTCTTGCCGCCCTGCTGGCGACCGCCGCCAGCGGCAGCGCCCTCGCCGCCGATCCGGCCGCAGCGGCCCAGAAGGCCGGCTGCATGGCCTGTCATTCCATGGACAAGAAGCTGGTCGGACCGGCCTTCAAGGACATCGCGGCCAAGTACAAGGGCCAGGGCGATGCCGTGGCCAAGCTCAGCGACAAGGTCCGCAAGGGCGGGTCCGGCGTGTGGGGCCCCATCCCGATGCCGCCCAATGCTGCCGAGAAGATCAGCGACGCTGATCTGAAGGACGTGGTGGGGTGGATCCTGAAGGGCTGAACATAGGCTTCGGCCTGGATCCATGGGGCGGCTTCGGCCGCCCTTTCTTTTGCCGGGGGCCGATGTCACCTGTAGGGGCGGCTTCAGCCGCCCGCGGGTGCTTGATCAAGGTCCGCGGGCGGCTGAAGCCGCCCCTACAGCCGCCCCTACAGCCGCCCCTGCAGCCAGATCACCCGGCCGCTCCCCGCTTCATCCAGCCTGCTCATCAGGTCCGTGGCCAGGCTCTCCGCCAGGCTGAAGGCGAAGCCCACCTCGTCGGCGTGGGAGACGTCCAGCAGGCTGGCGCCGGCCTGTTCCAGTTCGCGCCGCAGCAGGCCTTCCAGCGCATAGGGCACGCGGCAGCGCAATTCCCTCAGGCGCACGATGGCGACCTTGTCGGCGCCGAGCAGGGCCTGGGCGACGCTGTCGGTGTAGGCGCGGACGAGGCCGCCGGCGCCGAGCTTCACGCCACCGTAGTAGCGCACCACGGTGGCCAGCACGCCTTCCAGGTCCTGGTGGCGCAGTACGTCGAGCATCGGCCGGCCGGCGGTGCCCGAGGGCTCGCCGTCGTCCACCGCGGCCGACTGCCCGCCGGCCAGCAGGGCCCAGCACACATGGGCGGCACCCGGGTGCGCGGACTTGAGGGCGGCTACCGTACGCTGGGCGCTGGCCCGGTCGGTCATCGGCTGGACGCAGCCGATGAAGCGGCTCTTCTTGATCAGCAGTTCGCTGTGGGCAGGCGCGGCAAGGGTCTGGGGCATGGGGGCGGCGGCGGAGTAAGTCGGAAAGAATAACCAGAATCGGCACCTGTCCGCCTTCTTGATGGTGGTCAATGACCCGCTCCGGGCATCCCCCTAAGGTGATGCTGTCATTCTCCGGAGCTCAGCGATGGACCGTTCCCTGCTCATCCACGTGGCCGTGCTGCTCGGCCTCACCGCCCTGGCGGTGAGCGCCGCCCCTGCGGCCGAGCCCGCCCCCGACCGCCAGGCCGCGCTGGTGCACATGGTCCGCCAGGACTGCGGCTCCTGCCATGGCATGCGCCTGGCTGGCGGCCTGGGCCCCGACCTGCTGCCGGCGCGCCTGGCCGACCTGCCCGATGAATTCCTGGTCGCCACCATCCTCCACGGCCGCCCCGGCACCGCCATGCCCGGCTGGCAGCGCTTCGTGGACGAGGACGAGGCGGGCTGGATCGTCGCCCGCCTGAAGACCGGCTTTCCGGAGCTGCCCTGATCATGCGCCCGCACCTGTTCGTTCCGCTGCTGGCCCTGGGCCTCGCCGCCTGCGCCTCGGCGCCCCCGCCCGCCGTGAGCGCCGACTTGCGCGGCACCGGCGACCTGGGGGTGGTCATCGAACGGGCCGCCGGCCGGGTGCAGGTGGTGGAGCACAGCCACGACAGCCGCCTCGGCACGGTGGAGGGGCTCGGCGACCTGTCCCACGCCCATGTGGCCTTCTCCCGGGATGGCCGCTACGCCTACGTGTTCGGGCGCGACGGCGGTCTCACCAAAGTGGATCTGCTGACCCGCCGCATCGACCGGCGCATCGTCCAGGCCGGCAATTCCATCGGCGGCTCGGTGTCCCAGGACGGCCGACTGGTGGTGGCCCAGAACTATGAGCCCGGCGGCATCAAGGCCTTCGATGCCGACACCCTGGAGCTGCTCGCCGATGTGCCCGCCGAGTACGCGCCGGGCAAGTTCTCGCGGGTGGTGGGCCTGGCCGATGTGTCCGGCCAGCGCTTCGTGTATGCCCTGTTCGACGCGGACGAGATCCGCATCACCGATTTCACCAACCCGCGCCAGCCCGTCACCACCCGCTTTCCGGCCGGCCGGCAGCCCTACGACGGGCTGGTCACGCCGGACGGGCGCTACTTCATCGCCGGCCTGTTCGGCGAGGACGGCCTGTCCCTCCTCGACCTGTGGCAGCCCCAGGCGGGTGCCCGCAAGATCCTCGCCGGCTATGGCAAGGGCGAGGAGAAGCTGCCGGTCTTCAAGATGCCCCACCTGCGTGGCTGGGCAATGGCCGGCGGCCAGGCCTGGCTGCCCGCCATCGGCCGCCACGAGGTGCTGGTGGCCGACGCCCGGAGCTGGGCGGAGAGCGCCCGCATCCCGGTCAAGGGCCAGCCGGTGTTCGTGATGGCGCGGCCGGACGGGCGCCAGGTGTGGGTCAACTTCGCCTTCCCCGACAACGAGTGGGTGCAGGTCATCGACACCCTGGAGAAGCGCGTGGTGCACACCTTCAGCCCCGGCAAGGCGGTGCTGCACATGGAGTTCACGCCCCGCGGCGAGGCCGTGTGGCTGTCCTCGCGGGACAGCAACCGGATCAGTGTCGTGGATACGGCCAGCTTTGCGCTGCGCCGGGAGCTGCCCGCCGACGCGCCGTCGGGCATCTTCTTCACGGCCCGTGGCCAGCGCATCGGATTCTGACGCCATGATCGCCCGCGACTCCCTCGATTTCCGCCTGCTCAACGAGTTCCAGCGCGGCTTTCCGCTCCTCCCGCAACCGTGGCAGGCGCTTGGCGAGCGGCTCGGGCGCGACGGTACCGAGGTGCTGGCCCGCCTCGCCGTGCTGCGCGACGAAGGCAAGATCAGCCGGGTCGGGGCGGTCTTCGCCCCAAACCGGATCGGTGCCAGCACCCTGGCCGCGATGGCCGTGCCCCCCGAGCGCCTGGCTGCCGTGGCGGCCCGGGTCAGCGCCTTTGCCGGGGTCAATCACAACTACCGGCGGGAGCACCGCTACAACCTGTGGTTCGTGGCCGGCGCCGCCGACCAGCCGGCCCTGTCCGGCCTGCTCGACGAGATGGGCGAGGCCACCGGCTGCCAGCCCATCGCCCTGCCCCTGGTGCAGGAGTACCACATCGACCTGGGCTTCGACCTCGCCAGCGGCGAGCGGACCCGCCACGCCCCGGCCGGGGAGCGCCCCCGGCGGCAGTTGAGCGCCGCCGACTGGCGCCTCGTCGAAACCCTGCAGGAGGGCCTGCCCTGGGTGCCACGGCCCTTCCGCACCCTCGGCGACGCGGCGGGCTTCACCGAGCAGCGGGTCATCGCGACCCTGGCCGACTGGCTGGCCGACGGTACCGTGCGCCGCTTCGGCGTGGTGGTGCGCCACCGGGAGCTGGGCTGGAAGGCCAACGCCATGTGCGTGTGGACGGTGCCCGAGAGCCGCGTCGATGCCCTCGGCGGCGCCCTCGCCGCGCAGGACGGGGTGAGCCTGTGCTATCGCCGCCGCCCCGATCGGGACTGGGCGCACAACCTGTTCTGCATGATTCACGGGCGGGACCGGGAGGCCGTGGCCCGGCGCCGGGCCGAGCTGGCCGAGGCGGTCGGCCTGTCGGCCTATCCCGACGCGGTCCTGTTCTCCACCGACTGCTACAAGCAGTGCGGCGCCCGCTACGCTGCCCCACAGGGCCTGGCCGCATGACAGCGCTCCTGGACGCCCTCGACCGGCGCCTCATCAATACCCTGCAGGATGGTTTCCCACTGGTGGATGAACCCTGGCGGGTGGTGGCCGAGGCGGTCGGCAGCACCCCGGAAGAGGTCCTGGAACGGGTCCGGCGGCTGCGCGAGACGGGGGTGCTGACCCGCTTCGGTCCCATGTTCCAGATCGAACGCCTGGGCGGCCGCTTCGTGCTGGCCGCGCTGGCCGTGCCCGAGGCCCGCTTCGACAAGGTGGCGGCGGCGGTCAACGCGCTGCCCGAGGTGGCCCACAACTACCGGCGCACCCACCGCCTCAACATGTGGTTCGTGCTCGCCACCGAGACGCCGGAAGGTATCGCCGGCGCCATCGCGAAGATCGAGGCCGCCACCGGCCTGCCGGTCTTCGCCTTTCCCAAGCACCGCGAGTTCTTCGTGGACATGCGCCTGCAGGCCTGAACGGAGCGCCGCCATGGATTCGTTGCCGGATGATCTCGACCGCCGCCTGGTCATCGCCACCCAGGCGGGTCTGCCCCTGGTGGCACGCCCCTACGACGCCCTGGCGGCCGGGCTGGGGGTGACGGCCGAGGAGGTCAAGGCCCGCCTCGCCGCCATGCTCGCCAGCGGCCGCATCCGCCGCATCGGTGCGGTGCCCAACCACTATGCCCTGGGCTACACGGCCAACGGCATGTCGGTCTGGGACGTGGACGACGCGCGCATCGTCGAGCTGGGCGAGGCGGTGGGGCGGCTCGACTTCGTCACCCACTGCTACGAGCGCCCGCGGGTGCTGCCCGACTGGCCCTACAACCTGTTCGCCATGGTGCACGGCCGTGACCGGCAGACCGTGCTGGCCGGCGTCGCGGAGATCTCGCGGCTGCTGGGCGGCGCCTGCCGGGGCCACGACCTGCTGTTCTCCACCGCCATCCTCAAGAAGACCGGCCTGCGCATCGGCGGCGGCTGAGTTACGCACTGCGCGAGGTGCATATATCTCAACAGCATTTTTGTTTAGGCTGCTGGAATTAATGCATTTCGGAGGGGCTTTGGCTCGCGACCGCTGTCTTCTGTCGTGATCCAGGCGCGTTGAATGCGCTCTGCGCGGCATTCTCCAGTCTGTGGTCCTATTCTTGCTGAGTTGTGCCCTTTGTCTCACCGATCAGAATTTGAGCGGTGTCTGTATCAGGCAGGGGGATATGTGCTTGCGACATTGATCGGCGGCTTTCGCCGCGAATGGACCACCGTTCTGGTTGTCTATTTTTGCTACGGTGCCAGTGCCATCACCGGCATTGCGGAAGTCTTCTTTCAAAAGGAGACCCTCGGCCTGTCACCTGCAGAAGTATCGGGTATCGGCTTCTGGATGCTCCTTCCATGGTCCATGAAGATGGTCGTAGGGGTGGCGGCAGACGTGCACCCTTTGTTCGGAAGTCGCCGGATAGCATGGTTGCTGATGGGCTGCGCCATGACCTTTGCCGGATACCTTTCCTTGGCGACGATTGTTGATGGCAAGACCAGCTATCTGGTGGCTTCCTTGCTCACCGTCATCGGGCTCATGGTCCAGGACGTCATCGCGGATGCAATGAGCGTGGAGGTCGTGGAGACCGAGGAGGAGCAGAGCCAGCTCCAGACGCTCGGACGCATGGCTTTGCTGGTTGGTGGTGTCAGCGTCGGCTATCTCTCCGGGGTTCTTGCTGGCGCCATAGGCGTAAGAAACGTATATGCCCTAGCGTCTGTTCTACCCCTCCTGGTTCCGCTGTCACTTCTCATCACCCGGACAGGACGGCCGTCCCTGCGGGCCATTACGGCAGATCGGGTCGCGGCGAGAGACCTCCTGGGGAGTGGGAACGCTCGCCTGGTTGTTGGGATAGGGCTGGCTTACGCCGCGATCAGTGTGATGCTAGAGGCATGGGCCGTGCCATACGGCCAAGCCATGGTGCTTGCCGTTTCTCTCGCCCTGATCAGCTTTCTCCTGTGGCGCCTGGGGCTTACCCGGGAGATCGCCATCGCAGCGGTGGTGATCTTCCTGTTCCGGGCTACGCCTGACGTTGGCCAGGGCTACAGTTACTGGGCGATCGATGAACTCGGATTCGACCAGAAATTCTTGGGCATCCTGGCGCAGGTGAGTTCGATTCTGAGTCTGCTCGGCTTGCTCGTATTCCGGAAATATATCGTCAGCATGCCGGTGAGCTTCACCTTGGGCTGGGTTGCGATTGTGTCCTCGGTGCTGTATTTGCCCAACATTGGTCTTTTCTATGGCCTGCATGATTGGCTGGGTATATCCGCCCGTACCCTGGCCTTTATTGATACCAGCATATCGGCTCCATTGGGACAGCTCACCATGGTCCCCATGCTGATTCTCACCGCCCGAGCCGCATCGCCGGGGGCCGAAGCAACGATGTTTGCCGTAATGGCATCCCTGATGAATCTGGCCTTGTCCGCAAGCCAGCTATTCACGAGCTATCTCAACGATGCCTTCCAGATCACCCGGAGCGATTTTTCCAACCTGGGTCAGTTGATGGTTGCGGTGGTGATCATCGGGATCCTGCCGCTTGCTGCGTTGCCGCTGCTTCGGAAGGTGGAAAGGGGGGGTGAGATAAGGATCAATGCGCTCAAGCATGCGGAAGTGCCCCGCTAGAATCGAGAATTTTGATGTACTGCCCGTCTTATTCCCATCTGCGACTCTTGAGTTGTCTGCTGACAGTCGCAGCCTGGCCAGTGGTCTCTGAAGCCAGGGCCTTTACCTGGCATGTGGATCGTCATGGTGAGCTTGTGACCCAGCCTGTGGACAAGTCTGCTGCCGCACCCCCTGAGCCTGTGCCTGAGGAGAAGGTCCAAGGGCGTCCGGATGACGGGCATCCGGATCAGCAGGCAGCGCGAGGGGAAGCGTGTTGCCTGTCTGGCAGGAGTCTCGCTTACTTGGCTGGGCTCGGAGTGTGCAGTCTGTACTTTGTCAGGCGCATCGGATTGCGTCGTCCCAATCAAAGCCATCACTTGCCACAGCCAGATCAGACTCCGAAACTGGACGAATGAGCCGTGCAGTCCGGCCCATCGTCCGGCCGTCTAGATCCCGTCGTCGAGCAGGCGCTCGCATTCGCCCATCAGGGCCCGGCTCAGGTCGCTTTCGTGGTTGGGGTCGAGGGCTTCCATCATTTCATGCACCACGTGCAGCCCCGCCTCGCGGGACAGCTCGCCGGCCAGGCGGCGCGCCAGGCTGTCGCTGAGGGCCGACAGCTGGCGCCGTTCCGTCAGGGGCAGGCTGCGCCGGGTGCGGCCCAGCCAGTCGGCCACCAGGGTGGCGCCCTGGGCCTCGGTGGGCCACTGGCCATGTTCGTAGTACAGGGACAGGCGTTCCGCGGTGAGGGCGAAGATCAGCGCGGCGCGGGTGCCGCGGCTGTCCGCGGGCGGCGGTGGGGGCGTGTTGCGGGAGTTCGTCATGGCAGGCCTTCCTTGGGGGGCGAACCCTAGCACAGGGCGGCCCGGCACAGCCGGCCTTTCCCCCTGACGTCCAAAAGCTTATTCTTGCGCCCCTTCAGCCCGCCGAGCCGGGCGCTTCATTCAAAGGAAAGTCCATGAGCAGCCTGCCCCCGTGCCCCCAGTGCAAGTCCGAGTACACCTACGAGGACGGGGACAACTTCGTCTGCCCCGAATGCGCCCACGAATGGCCCAGGGTCGCCGCCGCCGAAGAACAGAAGGTGGTGCGCGACGCCAACGGCAACGTGCTGCAGGACGGTGATTCGGTCACCGTGATCAAGGACCTCAAGGTCAAGGGCTCGTCCTCGGTGGTGAAGGTCGGCACCAAGGTCAAGAACATCCGCCTGGTCGATGGCGACCACGACATCGACTGCAAGATCGACGGCTTCGGCGCCATGCAGCTCAAGTCGGAGTTCGTCAAGAAGGCCTGAGCCCCGGGCGCGGCGCCGCCCGGCGGGGTACAGTGGCGTCCTCACGGCCTTGAGGACCGAGGCATGCCCTCCGACGCCACTCCCCGCTTCTGGTACGACCCCGCGCTGCCCTTCGCCGAAGCCCGCTCCATCGCGGACGGGCGCCGGATCTGCTACGCCCCGCACAGCCACGAGAGCTTTTCCCTCGGCATCATCACCGGCGGCCGCAGCACCTACGTCAACGGCCGCCTGCGCGAGCGGGTGGGGCCCGGGGCGGTGGTGATCATGAACCCGGAGGAGGTCCATGCCTGCAACCCGGTGGAGGATGCGCCCTGGTCCTACCGCATGCTGTACCTCGATACGGAGTGGCTGGCCTGCCGGCAACAGGAACTGGGCTTTGCCGGCGAGCGGGGCTTCCGCCCGTCGGCCACCCGGCTCAGTCATGCTCCGGGCCTGTACCGGGCGACGGCCAGCCTGTGCCGGCTGCTGGATGATGCCACCGCGGCGCTCCTCGCCAAGGAGGCCGCCCTGGTGGGGTTCGTGGCCGACCTGCACGACCACCTCGACCCGCCTCCGGAATGCCGCGCCGAGGTGCACCGGCCCCTGGCCCGGGCCGCCGAGTTCATTTGCGACAACTACACCCGCAGCCTGCGCCTGGACGACATCTGTGTCGCCGCCGGCCTGTCCCAGTCCCACCTGATCCGGGCCTTCAAGGGGCAGTACGGGATGACGCCCCACGCCTACCTGGTCAACCGCCGCATCCAGTTCTGCCGCGCCCGCCTGCGCCAGGGCCACCCCATCGCGGATGTGGCGCTGGAGGCCGGTTTTGCCGACCAGGCCCACCTGCAGCGGGCCTTCAAACGCCACGTGGCCGCCACGCCAGGGCAGTACCGGCGCTAGGCTTCCAGAAGCAGCCAGGCCGCACTGCCGACCAGCAGCCCGGCCATGGCCCGGTTGAAGGCGCGCATCCGCGCCGGGGCGGCGAGGTGGCCGCGCAGGCGCGCGCCGGCCCAGGCCCAGCAGCCGACGGACAGGTAGCAGACCACGAAGTAGATCCCGGTGAACAGCCATACCTGGTCCAGGTCGCCATCGGCCGCGTAGGCGCCCATCCCGGCCACCGCCGCCAGCCAGGCCTTGGGGTTGAGCCACTGCATCACCGCGCCGACCCGGAAGGACGGGGCGCGGACCGGCCCATCCGTGGCCAGGCGGCCGTCGTCGCAGGCCAGACGCCAGGCCATCCACAGCAGGAAGGCCACTCCACCGCCGCGGACCACCCCGAGGGCGCCGGGCCATTGCGCCAGGGTCGCCTGAAGGCCCAGTCCGCACAGCAGCAGAAGCAGGGTGAAGCCGACGGTGGCGCCACCCACATGGCGCAGCCCCGCCCGCAGGCCGAAGCGGGCGCCGGCGCCAAGCGCCACGACATTGACCGGGCCGGGTGAGATCGAGGCGGCCAGGGCAAAGGCCGCCATGGAAACAAGGGTGCTCATTCGCGTCTCCACGCAGGGTCGGGAGACGCAGCTTGGGCCTGCGGGGCCGGGGCGTATTGAAGGAAACTGCGGTGGGGGCATCAGCGCGATGCAGATGCCCTTGCAGGGGCGGCTACAGCCGCCCACGGACTCCAATCGAGCCCCCGTGGGCGGCTGAAGCCGCCCCTACAAAGGCCCCTAGTGTGTCCGCAGCCGGCGCCCGGCGGGCAGCGGGGCGTGGATCAGGGCGATGCTCAGCCACACCGCCACGCTGAAGTACAGGCTCATCCAGGCCACCTCGCTGTGCCAGTCGGCCCAGCGGTGGGACACCACCCAGCGGCTCGAGGCGTCGAGCAGGCCCTGGGCGAGGCTCATGTAGTGGCGTCCGGTGGCCTCGTCGGCGAGCCAGCGCGACCAGTACATGGGCACGTCCACCAGGAACATGAAGAACACGTAGCCCAGCCCGGCGGCGCCCCACAGGGCCAGCAGGGGGCGCAGGCGGCGGGCGCAGCGGGGCCAGATCTCCACCAGGCTGAGCACCAGCAGGGCGGCGCCCAGGCCCCACAGGGTCTCTTCGATGACGTGGCCGAGGTTGGAGGTGGTCAGTACCGCGTACCAGGAGCAGGTCTCGGCGACGGCGATCATCGGCACCAGCAGGGACGAGATGGTACCGCCCACGCTGCTGCCGGTGGCCCGCGAGGTGGCACGCAGGATCAGGGCCCACTGGGCCACGAAGCACAGCTCGGCGATGGTCGCCACTGAGCGTCCCACCACCACGCTGGACAGCCAGCTGTCCACCAGGCACAGGCGCGGTACGTCGAACACCGGCAGGTAGGAGCGGTAGGCACAGCCGAAGACGTAGCCGGCCGACAGCAGCAGCTGGGCCCGTCGCAGGGCGAAGGCGTCGGGGTCCATGCCGGACCGTCGTCGCTGCAGCTGCCAGGCTGCGCAGGCCCAGGCCGCGATGTTGAGGGTCGCTATCGTGGACAGGAAGGCCCACCAGGAGAAGACGTTGCCATTCATGATGGTTCAAGGTAGGCGGCGATCACCCCGGGGTCAAGGAGAAAGCGTAATACCGTATGACTTTAATCAAGCCGGTGCCGCAGGCTGCTCCTTCACCCTCCGCCGCGATCTACCGCAGCCGGCTTTCCATCAGCCCGTTTCCAGGGCCTTGATGCGGGCGAGGATGTCCCGGTGGGCCGGCAGATCGACGCCCTGCTGGGTTGCCATCTCCAGCAGGGCTCCGGTGATCGCGTCGATCTCGGTGCGGCGGCCTGCCTGCACGTCCTGCAGCATGCTGGCCCGGTTGGCGGCCGTGGCGGTGGCCACGGCGATCACCCGCTGGCGGGCGGCGTCGGCGTCGAGGGCCAGCCCGGCGGCCCGCAGAACCGGCCAGGCCTCGTCCACCAGGGCGTCCAGTTCGGCCCGGTAGGGCGCCTCCCTCAGGGCGCCGTTGGTCACGCCGTGCAGGGCGGCGAGGGGGTTGATGGCCACGTTGACCAGCAGCTTGGCGAGGCGGGCGGCAGCGATCTCCGGCTCCACCCGGGCCGTCAGGCCGGCGCCCGAGAGCCTCTCCGCCACGGCCTCGAAGCCGGGCGGCAGCAGGGTTTCGCCGGTGCCGGCCGGGTGCACGCCGTCCGCATCGCGCCAGGCGCCGGCAGTGGTGATGCCCTGCCCGGCGTGCCCGCCGGGGCAGGCGGCCTGCAGAAGGTGGTCCACCAGGCCGTTCTGCAGGGACACGATGCCCCGGGGCGCCATGGCCCTGGCGGTGGCGGCCGCGGCAAGGGTGTCGCCGGTCTTGACCAGCAGGATCACCCAGTCTGCTTGGGGCAGGTGGGTGGGGCCGAAGGCCTGGGGCTGGAACGTCTGACCGCCGACCCGGGTGCCGGCCTGCAGCGCGGTGGCCTGGGTATCGCTGCGCGCCACCAGGGCCACCGGGCCGGCGGTGGCCAGGCGGGCGACGAAGTGCAGGCCGAGGGCGCCGGCGCCGATGATGGCCAGCGGGAAACGGGGGGTGTCCATGGGTTGCCTCAGGGCCGTTGTGCTGCGCTGATGCTCAGTTCGGCACCAGCGTGGAGCAGGCTAAAGTGCTTGAGCACGTTCATGCCGAGCAGGGCCCGGTCGCCGATGGCCGGCATCACGGCCACCTGGGCGTGGCGTACCTCGAAGGGTCCGAAACGCAGCAGCGGCACCCGCGCCACGCAGCCTTCGGTGCTGCCGTTGGCGGTGTGGAAGGTTTCCCGGCGGCAGCAGCCGGGTTGGTCGGCCTGGCTCAGGTCGAAGCCGATGGCGGGACATTCGCGGATGCCGATCCGGTCGCCGAGCGCCTTGGGGATGGAGGTGAGGCTGGCCCCGGTGTCGACGATGAAGCGGGTGGGCTGCCCGGCCACGCTGCCGGCCACCTCGTAGCGGCCGCCTGGCCCCAGGCGCAGGCTCAGGCTGCCGTCGGTGCGGACGCTCGGGGTGGTGTCTCCGCGGCCGCCCAGCCAGTGGCCGGCGAGCAGGGTGCCGAGCACGATCAGGGCAGTCCAGAACAGGGCGGGCAGGAACCAGCCGCCCCCGCTGCGGCTGGCGCTGCGGGGCGGGGGTGGCGTGTCGATGGTGAGGCGGGCCTTCACGGCGGCGAGGCGGCGTTCCTTTTCGGCCTCGTCGAGGGCGAAGGGCCGGTTGGCGTGCGGGTCGTGGTCGTCCATCGGGTGGGTCCAGGCGCGGTCATTGGGCCGGAGCGGCCGCGGGGGCGGCCGGCTCCGGCGTCATCGGTG
>WBTZ01000255.1 GCA_009026175.1 Zoogloea sp.
GGGAACGCCGGGCTAGGGGGGAACGGGGAGACTGTTGAGCGTGGGGGTGTGCGGCCATGTTGACCTCCGGGCTGGATTCTTGAATGTTGTTCGGGCATAGTTTATACATTCACGGATGTATGTAAAGTATCACCCAAGTTGTTTTTGATATCGGATTACCCGCATGGTTCGCAAGACAAAGGAAGAAGCTGAACTGACCCGGCGTCATATCATCGACGCCGCCCGACACGTGTTCCGCGATTGCGGCGTGCGCAACTCGACCCTCGAGAAGGTGGCGGCGGCGGCGGGGGTGACCCGTGGTGCGGTTTACTGGCATTTCCGTAACAAGACCGAGCTCTTCTTTGCCATGCGGGAAGCTTCGACGCTGCCCTTCGTGGATCGGGTGGTTTTCAATCTCGACGACCGGGATCCCCTGGCGGGTATCGAGGCCGCCCTGCGGGAGATCTTCATCATTCTCGAGGATGAACCGGCGGTGCGGGAGATCTTCGAGATCGTCAGTTTCAAGTGTGAATATGTTGATGAGTTCAGCGCAATGATGCACTGCACAGACGGTCAGTTAGAGTTTTTGCACAAACTGATCGAGGCCTACCGGCAGGCCCAGGAGAAGGGCGCCGTGCGCGCGGGGCTGAATGCCGAAGATCTGGCCCGCGACACCTTCCTGTTCATCAGCGGCCTCATCAAGCACTGGCTCGCAGCCAAGCCCGGCGAGCCCTTCAGGTGCGACATGCTGCATCTCATCCATTGCCACGTCATGCTTCGCCGGCCTTGAAGGCCCGATGACCGGCGCGCGGGGGCTCGCCTGCGGGCCTGCATGTGGTGGATACTGTGGCGGCACATGTCGGGACTGGACCGAAGCGCTACATCAGGCCCGCCCGGCTCAGATGCCCGTGCCCCCGCTCCGCCGGGCGGATGACAAGGACAACAGATCACAAGGAGACTGACATGACCGAACCGACAGGCATGCCCTGGACCGATAACTACCTGCTGGGCTACACCCCGATGGATGACACCCATCGGGAGTTTGTCGACGTCGTGGATGCAATGCTGAGTTGCAGTGATGCCGATTTCCCGGCGCGTCTGCGGGCTTTCATCGAGCATGCCGAAAAGCACTTCGCCGATGAAAAGGCCTGGATGCAGGCGAGCGACTTTCCCGCTACCGACTGCCACGTGGACGACCACGAGGCCGTGCTCAACTCGGCCCACGAGGTTGAGCCGCTGGTGCTTGACGGCAACCTGGAGATTGGTCGGAGCTTTGCCGCCGAGCTGGTCAAGTGGTTTCCCGGCCATGCCGACTATCTCGATTCGGCGCTGGCCCACTGGCTGGTCAAGAAGAAGGCCGGCGGCAAGCCGGTGGTGCTGCGCCGTAACGTGACCCTGGCTGAGTAAGTCATTTCCGGCGTTCCGCAAGAGCCGCAGCCCTGTAGGAACGCCGGCTGGAGCCGGTGCAGCGGCTCTACCGGCTCCAGCCGATGACAGGCTCAGCTATAGCTGTAGAAGCCCTGGCCGCTCTTGCGGCCCAGGTAGCCGGCATCCACCATTTCCCTGAGCAGGGGGGCGGGGCGGTACTTGGGGTCATTGAAGCCGGCGTAGAACACTTCCATCACCGACAGCATGGTGTCCAGGCCGATCAGGTCGGCCAGGGCCAGGGGGCCGATCGGGTGGTTGCAGCCGAGCTTCATGCCTTCATCGATGTCGGCGGCGGTGGCCAGGCCCTCCTGCAGCGCAAAGATGGCCTCGTTGATCATCGGGCAGAGGATGCGGTTCACCGCGAAGCCCGGGCTGTTGCGGGCCACGATCGGGGTCTTGCCGATGGCGGTGGTGAAGGCCTGTACCGTGGCGAGGGTCTCGTCGGAGGTCTGCAGGCCGCGGATCAGCTCGACCAGGGCCATCAGCGGCACCGGGTTGAAGAAGTGCATGCCGATGAAGCGCGCCGGGGAGGACACCGAGGCGGCCAGCTTGGTGATGGAGATCGATGAGGTGTTGGTGGCGATGATGGTGCCGGCCGGCACGATGCCGTCGATTTCCTTCAGGATGCGCAGCTTGAGGGCCTCGTTCTCGGTGGCCGCCTCGACCACCAGGTCGGCGCCGGCCAGGTCGGCATAGGCGGTGGTGCCGCGGATCAGGGCGAGGGCCGCGTCCTTGTCGGCGGCGCTCAGCTTTTCCTTCTTGACCAGGCGGTCGAGGCTGCCGGAGACGGTCTTGATGCCACGCTCGACGGCTTCGGTGGACACATCCACCATCACCACCTTGATGCCTGCGACTGCACAGACCTGGGCAATGCCGTTGCCCATGGTCCCGGCGCCGATCACGCCGACGGTTTGAATTGCCATGCTGTTGCTCCTTGTTGCGTTGGTTTTTCCATAGCTCTTATAGGCAGGGCGCCTGCCACGCGGTGCAAGCAACGATGCTGCGAGCGGGCGGCCAGCGATCCTGCGATGCGCAGCATACCCTACCGTATGGAGGCCGCAACCTATCGGATGCGTGTGCAGCCCGGTTTTCCCCCAGGTAGGTGTCAAGACCTCCAAGCTGAGCTGCTTTCTTGTCGCACTGCAAAATAAAAATTGACTCGATCAAACCGATCGTCTAATATCTTGTTTCTCCAGACGCGGGGTGGAGCAGTCTGGCAGCTCGTCGGGCTCATAACCCGAAGGTCGCAGGTTCAAATCCTGCCCCCGCAACCAGATACAGGCATAACGGCTCGATCATTCAGTTGATCGGGCCGTTATGCTTTGCAGCGTTGCTTGCCTGTGCCTCAGGTGGTTGCCGGGGTCGGGTTGGTAAAGTCGGCTCCCATGACACCCCCCCGATGCCTCGTGGTCCATCGAAAACAGGGCCATGAAAGGGTTCTTCCATCCGGCCGTCGCGGTGGCACAGGCAGAGCTCCCCAAGCTCCGGCGCGGCCCGGCCGAACTGTTCCCAAGGGCCGCGCAGCCCGGCCTGGTGCGCTGACGGAGTCCGCTCCCCTGACGGAGGCCAGCGGCTGCTGGTAAGAACAGACAGGTATCAACTTGATGTGTTCGACCCCCATTTCTTTTGAAGCAAGCGTCTGTGAAGCATGGAGACGCGTCCGCATGCTTCATCGCCGTCGCTGAGCACGATATCCGGGGGGCGATGGCTGAGCGGGGCCTGCCTGCGTTCTGCTAGGTGCCCCGCACCAGCAGGGCCACCTCCCGCTCCAGCAATTCCGCGTCGCCGAGGTTGAGTTCGACCAGGCGGCGCAGGTGGGTGATGCTGTCCAGGTCGATCTCCCTGCAGACCAGGCCGAGATGGAGGGCGTCGCCGCGGGCTTCGACGTGGGCGATCTGCCCGCTCATCAGGACCTGCACCTCACCATCGGGCTCGAGGTCGATGGTGAGTGCGCAGGGGGTGTCGCGGGCGGGGGCCGGGCC
>WBTZ01000001.1 GCA_009026175.1 Zoogloea sp.
CGCGGCGGGAGTGCCCGCCTCGGGCCGCGGCGGCAGGGTGGCCCCGGCCTCGCCGCTGTTCGTGCTGATGATCGCCTTGATGCGGGCCTGCGCCGCCTTGCCCAGATCGTCGAAGATCGTCGTCGACGCCAGTGGTAGCGCCGGGGCGGTGCCCAGCGGGGCGGCCTTGCCATCGCTGTCGCGGACGTCCACTTCCACCTGCATCGACAAGCCGATGCGCAGCGGGTGCGCGGCCAGCTCTTGTGGGTCGAGGGTGATCCGCACGGGCACCCGTTGCACCACCTTGATCCAGTTGCCGCTGGCGTTCTGGGCCGGCAGCAGGGCGAAGGCCGAGCCGGTGCCAGCGGCCAGGCCGGCCACCTTGCCGTGGTATTCGACCCGGCTGCCGTAGAGGTCCGCGCTCAGGGTGACGGCCTGGCCGGCATGCATGTCGCGCAGCTGGCTTTCCTTGAAGTTGGCGTCCACCCAGACCTGTTCCAGGGGTACGACCGCCATCAGCGGTGCCCCTGCGGCCACCCGCTGCCCGATCTGCACGGCGCGGCGTGCCACCAGTCCGCCCACCGGGGCCGACACGGCGGTGCGGGCCAGGGCCAGGAAGCTCTCCTCCACCCGCGTTGCGGCACGCAGCACGCTGGGATGGGTGTCGAGGCGCGCGCCCTGGGTCTGTACCCGGTTGGTGGCCAGCTGTTCGCGGGCGGTCTGGAGGGCCGCTTCGGCAGCCCGCAGGGCGGCCCGGGCGTGTTCGATCTCCTCGCCGGCCACCGCCCCGGTGCCGGCGATCTGCTGGCGCCGCTGCAGGTCATCGCGGGCCTTGACCAGGTCGGTCTCCTTCTGGCGGGCGGCAGCCTCGAGGGCGCCGCCACCAGCGTAGAGGGCGCGCACCTCGCGCACCGTCTGGCCCAGCTGGGCCTCCGCCTGTTCCAGGGCCACCCGGGCGTCGCTCGGGTCGAGCCGGACCAGGGGCTGGCCGGTCTTCACCAGTTGCGTGTCGTCGGCCTCGATGGCGATCACGGTGCCGGCCACCTGGGGGGTGATCTGCACCACGTTGCCGGCCACGTAGGCGTCGTCGGTGTGTTCCAGGAAGCGGCCGTGGGTGGCCCACCAGCCACCCCAGGCAAGTCCGCCAAGGGCGGTGATGGCGGCGATGGTGAGGAGGCTGCGCTTGCGCTTGCCGTTGGGGATGGCGGCGGGATTGTCGGAGTTGGGGGCTGTCATGGTCCTGTTCCTTCGGGCGGGATCAGTGGAGGGAGGTGGGCAGGCTGCCGCCACCCAGGGCACGGGCGAGGGCTGCGCTGGCTTCAAGCTGGCGGCTGCGCAGGTCGGCTGTCAGCCTGCGCTGGGCGAGCAGCGGGGTTTCCGCGGCCAGCACTGCCGTGTAGGGGGCCAGGCCGGCCCGGTAGCGGGTCTCGGTGAGGCGCCAGGCCTCTTCGTAGCGGGCCAGGGCCACCTGTTGCTCGCGGGCCTCTGCCGCTGCGCCACGCCAGCCGGTGAGGGCATCGGCAACCTCCTGCAGGGCACTCAGCAGGGTGGCGTTGTACTGGGCCACCGCGGCATCCTGGTCTGCATGGCGGCCAGCCAGGCCGGCACGCAGGCGGCCGCTGTCGAATACCGGGAGGTGCAGCGCGGGGCCTGCGCCGATGATCCGGCTGCCGCCTTCGGCCAGGTTGGACAGGCCGAGGGATTGCAGGCCGATGAAGCCGTTCAGGTTGATGTTGGGGTAGAACTCGGCCCGCGCCGCATCGCTGTCGCGCTGGCTGGCTTCGACCCGCCAGCGCTGGGCCACCACGTCCGGCCGGCGGCCGAGCAGGTCGGCGGGCAGGCTGTCGGGCAGGCGGGATGCAGCACTCGGTGCGATGGCCGGAGGGGCGAGGTCCAGGCCTGCATCAGGACCCTGGCCGACGAGGGTAGCGAGCTGGTGGCGCACCGCGTCGAGCTGGGTGTCGAGGGCGCGCCTTTCGGCCTGGGCGGCGGCAATGCTCCCCGCTGCCTGCAGGACCTCCGCACTGCTGTCGAGGCCAGCCTTCTGGCGCAGCCTGACCAGCTCCTGCAGCTTTTCCCGCTGGCGCAGGGTGGCTTCGGCCACGTTGCGCAGGTGGTGCAGGCGGTCGAACTGCAGATAGGCCTGGGTGATGGCGCCGGCCAGGGCCAGGCGGGTCCCGGCTTCTTCGGCTTCGGCGGCACGGCTGCGGCCCAGGGCGGCGTCCAGGGCCGCCCGGTTGCGTCCCCACAGGTCAAGCTCAAGGCTGAAATCGAGGGCTGCGCGGTTGATGCTGGTGTAGCCGCCCGCCAGGCTGGGCGGGTAGATGTAGTTGCCGGACAGGCGTTGCCGGCTGCTCTCGGCGTTGGCGGAGACCTGCGGGCCATCGTTTGCCGCGATGGCGCCAGCCTGGGCGCGGGCCTTGTCGATGCGGGCCCGGGCCAGGGCGAGCCCGGGGTTGTCGCGGAGGGCGCTGGCCACCAGGCGGTCCAGCTGGGGGTCACCGTAGGCGGTCCACCAGTTGGCGACGGGCCAGTCCTCGCCTGGCGCGCCAAGGCTGCGGGTGGTGGCCAGGGATGCCGGCTCGCTGGCCTGCAGGCGGGGGGCCAGGCCAGAGGGGCTGGCGCAGGCGCCCAGCAGGGCGCTCAGGGTAATCAGGAGGGCGGAGCGGTGGCGCATGCGGTTTTCCTGTTTTGGGCTGAAACTGCCTGTGCTGTATCTGCCAGGGCAGCTAAATGTCGCAAAAAATGCGGCGCGCTGCGCCGCTTGCTTGGGCCTTGAGGCCGGTCAGCCTCCGCGTCGCTCCAGGTTGTCGAGGATGCGGCGGAGGAGGTGTTTCAACTGGCTCACTTCGGTATCGGAAAAATCCTTCAGGGCCAGGTTGAGCGCTTCCACCACCCTGGGCACGAGGTCGGGCAGCAGGGCCTGGCCGTTCTCGGTGACCTGGAGCTGGACCACGCGGCGATCGGTGGTGCTGCGTTCGCGGCGGATCAGGTCCTTCTCTTCCAGGCGGTCGAGCATGCGGGTCATGGAGCCGGTGTCGCAGCCCGTGCATTTGCACAGGGCGGTGGCGGTCTCGCCGTTGTGCATGGCGATCTGCTTGAGCACCGCCCACTGGGCCGTGGTGATGCCGAATTCGTGGATGCGCTCGTCGATGGCCTGGCTGATGCGCATCTTCACCTGGTGGGTGAGGAAGCCGATGCTCTCGTCCTGGCTGTAGTTGTCGACGGTATAGGGCGCGGAGGCACCCTGGTCACGGATATCGGGCATTGTTGGTCTGATCAATTACTGCTTAGGCAGATAATTAACCAAAGCACCGGGCGCTGTCAAGCGCCCGGTGCTTCCTGCGCGCTTCAGCCCAGTTGGGTGATGGCCGGGAGGTACTTCTTGCCCAGGGCGTCGGCGACCTGGGGGTGGGTGATGTTGCCGTTGCAGACGTTGAGGCCGGCGCGCAGGCCGGCATCGTCCTTGAGCGCCTCCTTCCAGCCCTTGTCGGCCACGGCCAGCACATAGGGCAGGGTGGCGGCATTGAGGGCATAGGTGGCGGTGCGGGCCACGGCGCCGGGCATGTTGGCCACGCAGTAATGCACGATGCCGTCCACCACGTAGGTTGGATCGGCGTGGGTGGTGGGGCGGGAGGTCTCGAAGCAGCCGCCCTGGTCGATGGCCACGTCCACGATGACCGCTCCGGGCTTCATGGAGGCCAGCATGGCGCGGGTCACCAGCTTGGGGGCGGTGGCGCCGGGGATCAGTACTGCACCGATGACGAGGTCGGCCTGCAGGACCAGGCGCTCGATCGCGTCCTGGGTGGCGTAGAGGGTCTTGACCCGGCCACCGTACACTTCGTCCAGGTGGCGCAGTACTGCCAGGGATTTGTCCAGGATGGTCACATCGGCACCCATGCCGACGGCCGTGTGGGCGGCATTGTTGCCCACCGTGCCCCCGCCGAGGATGACCACCCGGCCCGGTTCGACGCCGGGTACGCCGCCCAGCAGCACGCCACGGCCGCCGTGGGACTTTTCGAGGGCGGAGGCGCCGGCCTGGATGCTCATGCGCCCGGCAACCTCGGACATGGGGGCCAGCAGGGGCAGCCCGCCACCGGGGGAGGTGACCGTCTCGTAGGCGATGGCCGTTGCACCGCTGGCCAGGATCTCTTCGGCCTGGCCCGGGTCGGGCGCCAGGTGAAGATAGGTGAACAGGACGTGATGGGGCTTGAGGCGGGCGCGTTCTTCCCGCAGGGGCTCCTTGACCTTGACGATCAGGGTGGCAGCCTCGAAGACTTCCGCCGCGCTCAGGGCGATCTGGGCGCCGGCCCGTTCGTAGTCACTGTCGCTGGCGCCGATGCCGTGCCCGGCGCCGGATTCGACCCACACCTGGTGGCCGTGGGCGATGGCTTCGCGCACGGCGCCGGGGGTCAGGCCAACCCGATATTCGTGGTTCTTGGTTTCCCTGGGGACGCCGATTTTCATGATTGTCTCCGTAACAGATGGGGCTGCTCCGTGCTCGGTGGAAGTATGCGCCGGATGCGCCAGGTTCCACTAACGGCGCCGGTCTTGAGATACTTTGAGGATGATGATCGAAAATCCTGAAGATGTCCTCGTGGACGCGGCGGGCCAGCGTCATGCACCCTTCTCCGGCGACGCCCGCATCGTTTCCCTGGTGCCGTCCCTGACCGAGCTGGTGTGCGACCTGGGGCTCACGCCCAACCTGGTGGGGCGGACGGGCTTCTGCGTGCATCCGCGTGCGGTGCTGAAGGGGGTGACCAAAGTCGGCGGCACCAAGGACGTGAACCTGGAGCGCCTGCGGGCCCTGGAAGCAAGCCACGTGATCGTCAACATTGACGAGAACCGCAAGGAGTGTGTCGAGGAGATCGCCCGCTTCATACCCCACGTGATCGTGACCCACCCCTGCGCGCCGGAGGACAACCTGGCGGTATACAGGCTGTTCGGGGCGTTGTTCGGGCGGCGGGACGCGGCTGCAGACCTCGTAGCCGGGCTGGAGGCGGCGCTGGCGGAGGCCCGGGCGACGGGGGCCAGCCTGCCGCCCGAGAAGGTGCTCTACCTGATCTGGCGGGAGCCCTGGATGAGCGTGGCGCGGAGCACCTACATATCGGCCACGCTGGCCACGGTGGGCTGGGAGACCTGGCCGGAGGGGGGCGAGCCGCGTTATCCGGCCTTCGAATGGAACGCCCCCTGGCTGGCGGGCGTGGAGCGGGTGTTCCTCTCATCCGAGCCGTACCGCTTCCAGACCCGGCATGTTGCCGAGGTGGCGGCGCTGGCCGCGCGGCCCGCGGCGCTGATCGATGGCGAGATGGCGTCGTGGTACGGCAGCCGGGCGGTGGAGGGGCTGCGCTACCTGGCGCGCCTGCGGCGGCAGCTGGCTGGGCGGGAGTGCCAGGCGGAATGAACAACGCCCGCTGACGGGCGGGCGTTGTGACAGGGGCGCTGAATGCCGGGCAGCTGGGTCAGACCGGCTGGCGCAGCACCTGGTGCGGTGCCGGGATCGGCCAGCCGTTGGCGGCACCGACCTCGGCGAGGGCCTTGTTGGTGTCGAAATAGACCTGCCAGTAGTGGTCGTTGTGGCAGTAGGGGCGCACCACCAGTTTCGTGCCGGCGGCATTGAACTCGAGGATTTCAACGTCCGGGGCCGGGTCCTTCAGCACATTGGGGATCTGCACGATGCGGGCGCGGATCAGGGCCATGGCCTGCTGGGGATCGACGGCGTGCGCCAGCTGGGCGGTGAGGTCGACCCGGCGCGAGGGGTTGAGCGTGTAATTGACGATGTTGTCGGAGAACAGCTTGTTGTTGCCGACGGTGGTGCGCACATTGTCCGGCTGGTCGATGGTGGTGGCGAACAGGCCGATCTCCTTCACGGTCCCGGTGATGCCGGCGCCGCTGATGAAGTCGCCCACCTTGAACGGCCGCAGGATGATCAGGAAGGCGCCCGCCGCGAAGTTGGACAGCAGGCCGCTCCAGGCCACGCCGATGGCCACGCCGGCGGCGGCGATGAGGGCTGCGAAGCTGGTGGTCTCGATGCCGAACACCGACAGGATGACGATGACCAGCACGATCCGCATGATGACGCGGAGGGTGGCCTCCACGTAGCGGACCAGGGTGGGCTCGACCTTCTGGCGGGTCATGCCCCGGCTCGACAGGTTGCCGATCAGGTTGATGGCCCAGCCGCCGACGATCCACAGGGCGATGGCCCCGGCCAGTTTCCAGCCCAGGGGAATCAGGTAGGTGGTGACGAGGTTGGCGACGTCGAAGCTCGTATCGATGGCCATGGGAAACTCCGGGGTGAGGGGGGACTCCAGTCTAGCGCCGGCACATGGCGCTGATGTGCATGGACTGTGAATGACTGTGAACTGGCGTGTTCCGTGGGGTTCAGGCCAGCAGGGCCTGCAGGCGCTCGGGGGTGAGGATCGCAAAACGGGCGGCGATCACGGGCCTGCGGCCGAGCTTGAGGACCAGCTTGTCGCGGCTGAGCAAGGCCTGGGCGCCGCTGTCGCGGGCCACCTCGAGGAACTTCTGGTCGTCCCGGTCCAGGCAATGGGGGAGTTCGCAGGCGCCTTCGGGCGGGCTGTCGATCAGGGTGCAGCGGGCACGGTAGGCGCTGGCGATGGCCAGTTGCCGTTCTTCCGGCTGCTTGAACTGGGAGTAGGCCAGGACCCTGGTCAACTCTCCCAGGCAGTCTTCCCGGGTAAAGGGGCGCAGGGCGCCGCATTCGACAGCCTGCCGCAGGCGGACCAAGGCGGGATCCTCGAACATCCACAGGGACAGTACGACGTTGGTGTCGAGGACGACGGGGAAAGCGTCGGGCAAAGGGGCGGCGAGGGGATAGGTGGCCACGGGTCGGGACGCTCGGCTTTCGGCTGCGCGTGATTCGGGAAAAAGGAAAAGGGGGCCGAAGCCCCCTTTGGATCTGCTGCAGAAGGCGATCAGGCGGCCTTCTGGGCGTCGGGACGGGCCTTGACGTAGGAGCCGGGGCCGTCTTCCAGCACCTTGAGCTTGCCCTTGACGGGGTCACGGGCCGGAACCTTCTCGGCGTCCTGAGCCATCAGCCAGGCCTGCCAGTCGGTCCACCAGGAGCCCGGGTGTTGCTCGGCGCCAGCGAAGAACTCGTCCGCGGTGGCGGGCAGCTTGGCGGCGGAGTTGGTCCAGTAACCGTACTTGTTGGCCGCCGGCGGGTTGACGATGCCGGCGATGTGGCCGGAGCCGCCCAGCACGAAGCGCACGTTGCCGCCGAAGTTGCGGGCACCCGAGTAGGTGCTCTTCCACGGGGCGATGTGGTCTTCGATGGTGGAGATGAAGTAGGTCGGGACCTTGATCTTGCCGAGGTCGATGGGCACGCCACCGATCTCGATGCCACCGGGCTCCTTCAGCAGGTTCTTCATGTACATGTTGCGCAGGTAGAAGCTGTGCATCTTGGCCGGCATGCGCGTGGAATCGGAGTTCCAGTACAGGAGGTCGAAGGGGAAGGGGTCCTTGCCCATCAGGTAGTTGTTCACCACGAAGGACCAGACGAGGTCGTTGGCGCGCAGCATGCTGAAGGTGCCGGCCATCTCGGAGCCTTCCAGGTAGCCGCGCTCGAACATCTTCTTCTCGAGGCTCGCGACCTGGCCTTCGTCGATGAAGACACCCAGCTCGCCCGGCTCGGCAAAGTCGGTCATGGTGGTGAAGAAGGTGCCGGAGGCGATCCGCTTGTCCTTCTTGCCCGCCATGTAGGCCAGGGTGGTGGCCAGCAGGGTGCCGCCCAGACAGTAGCCGGCAGCGTTGATCTCCTTGGCGCCGGTCTGCTCGACGATGGCGTCTACCGCGGCCAGGGTGCCTTCCTGCAGGTAGGAGTCGAAGCTCTTCTCGGCCAGGTGCTCGTCCGGGTTGACCCAGGAGATCACGAACACGGTGTGGCCCTGGTCCACGCACCACTTGATGTAGGAGTTCTTCTCGCGCAGGTCGAGGATGTAGAACTTGTTGATCCAGGGCGGCACGATCAGCAGCGGGCGCTTGGACACGTCAGGCGTGCTGGGCGTGTATTGCAGCAGCTGCATCATGTCGGTCTGGAAGACGACCTTGCCCGGGGTGGTGGCGACGTTCTTGCCCAGCTCGAAGGCCGTGGTGTCGGTCATCTTGACGCGCAGGGTGCCGCCGCCTTCTTCCACGTCGCGGAGCAGGTTGTTCAGGCCCTTGATCAGGTTCTGGCCATGGCTCTTGACCGTCTCGCGGAAGACTTCCGGGTTGGTCATGGCGAAGTTGGACGGGGACAGGGCGTCGATGTACTGGCGGGTGTAGAAGTTGACCTTCTTCTGGCTCTGCTCGTCGAGGCCATCCACGGTGCTCACGGTGTCATGGATGTGGCGGGCGGCGATCAGGTAGGACTGCTTCATGAAGTCGAACAGGAAGTGCTCCTGCCATTCTTCGTCCTTGAAGCGCTTGTCGTCCTTGGCGGGGGCGGCCACCGGAGCGCCGGCACCCATGCCGGTGAAGCGCATCACGGAGTGCTGCCACAGGGAGAAGTAGTCCCACACCAGGTTCATCTGGGCCTGGGCGAGGCGGTAGGGGTTGGCCAGCAGCTTGCCCATCATGTCCATGAAGGCCTGGGCGATGCCGAGTTCGTCGGCGGGGGCGCTGATGCCCTTCTTGACTTGCTTCTGAATGTGATCGGCGAGCAGCTTGGAGGCCCGCTGCGCAACTTCGGCGTAGGTCTTGGCGACTTCTTTGGGATCCGGCAGTTCGGATTTTGCGACTTCTTTTTCGGGCGCAGCCATTCTTGGGCTCCTTGTACTAGTGGCTTGTGACGAAACGAACGATTCCATCCTCCTCAACCAGCCGGCGCACCTCCCTCTTGCGCGCGAGATGGTTCAGATGGGCGATGGCTTCTCCCATGGCGAACATGACCTGGTGCGTGTCCAGTTCACGCGGGAAGAGGGTTGCAAGAACCTCTCCTGCGCTCCGCGGTACGCGGCAGGCGTCGAGAAGTTCCGCACAGCGGGCGGCATGGTGCTCGACGAGCTGATCCACGCGCAGCCCGATATTGCGGAACGGGCTCCCGTGGGATGGTAGCACGAGCGTTGTTGCAGGCAACTTCTTGAAACCGCTGATCGAATCGAGGAAACGTCCCAGTGCATCGTCATCTGGCGCGGCCGCGTAAACGCTGACATTCGTCGAGATGCGCGGCAGCAGCATGTCGCCGGAAATCAGCACCCCGAGATCCGCGCAGTGCAGGGACATGTGTTCCGGGGAATGGCCGTAGCCGGTGATGACGCGCCAGTCGTGGCCGCCGATGGACAGGGTCTCGCCGTCGGTGACCCGGTTGTAGCTCGACGGGAGCGACGGGACGCCGCGCGCATAGGCATTGCCGCGCCGGGCCAGCGCCTCGCAGCGGGCCTCGTCCAGGCCGTGGCGGCGGAACTGGGCCACCATCGACGGCGCGTCGTAGCCGGGGAGCTGGCTCCACAGGGCATGGCCGCCGAGGTACTCGCCGAGGGTCATGGTGATGGCCGCGCCGGTGCGCCCGGAAAGCCATTGGGCCAGACCCAGGTGGTCCGGGTGGCAGTGGGTGACGATGATGCGGCTGACCGGCCGGCCCAGCCCGTCGAGGATCTGTTCCCAGGCCTGCTGGGTGGCCTCGATGCCGTAGCCCGTGTCGACGATCGCCACGCTGTCACCGTCCTCGATCAGCCACAGGTTGATGTGGTTGAGGGCGAACGGGAGGGGCATGCGGATCCAGTGGACGCCGGGCGCCACCAGGCTGGTCTCGCCGGCCTGGGGGGTGAGTTCGAAGGGATATTCCAGTGTCGGGGTCATGTGCGTGTTCTCCTGTCGAATGAGGCTGGGCGTTTCGCTGGCCTGCGTTGCCCGGGGCTGCGAAATCTGATTTACTGGCCCATGTTGCATCTGCAAATTGTGTGTCTCAAGACCGATCCATGAGCCAGGAAGAAACCTACACCATTACCGAACTCTCCCGGGAGTTCGGGATTACGCCGCGGGCGATCCGCTTCTATGAAGACGAAGGCCTGCTGGCGCCCACCCGCTCGGGGCGCAACCGGATCTACGCCAAGCGTGACCGGACCCGGCTGCGCCTGATCCTGCGCGGCAAGCGCCTGGGCCTGTCCCTGGCGGAGATCGGCGAGCTGCTCGGCATGTACGACGGCGTCCGCAATTCCGCGCCCCAGCTGGCGCGCTTCCTGTCCGTGCTCGCCGACCGGCGCAGGGCCATCGAGCAGCAGCGTGAGGACATCGTCGCCGTGCTCGGTGAGATCGGCATGCTCGAAAAGCAGTGCCACGAGCTGCTCGCCGAGAATCCGGAAGGTGCCGCCGCCGCCCGGGCTGAACTGGTTGCCCGTCTGCAGGGCTGATCCGATTTTTACCATCAAAATTACGTTAACGTAAGCGTAACTTTTCAGGCCGTTCTGCAGGGGCCGGTCCATGAGCCTGCGTGAGCAGGGGCGTGGCCGCGGGCACGGGGCGCTTGTGCAGTGCACTTTCGGGATGAAAGGATCGGCGCAGACGGGTATCGTGTCGGGCTATTCCGTTCTAAGGATGAGTTGATCGATGGCTGTAACACTCCGTGTCCTGGGGTCCGACGACCACGCCGAAATCGAGCACGTCCGACAGTTCTTCCGCAATTACGCGGGCTGGCTGGGCGTTGACCTGGGCTATCAGAATTTCTCCGAGGAGATGGCCTCGCTGCCAGGGGCCTATTCCGCGCCCGCGGGACGCCTCTTCTTTGCCGAAGTGGATGGCCGGCCTGCCGGCTGCATCGGCATCCGCCCTGCCACCGACGGCGTCTGCGAGATGAAACGCCTCTACGTCGAGCCCGAGCTGCGCGGCAACGGCGTGGGCCGCGAGCTGGCCCTGGCGGCCATCAAGGCGGCCAAGGCCCTGGGCTACCGCAAGATGATGCTGGATACGCTGCCGGCCATGCGCATCGCGGTCAAGCTTTACCGGGAGCTGGGCTTCAAGGAGGCGCCGGCCTATTACCCGACCCCCATCGAGGGCACCATGTTCCTCGCCCTGGATCTGGAGAACTGGTCCGAGAGCGAGATCCAGAACGAAAACCTGTTCCACCTGTTCGACTACAACCTGGCCTGGTCGCGTCGCATGCGTCAGGTGGACCCCGGCTTCTTCGAGAAGCTGTCCACCCTGCAGGCGCCGGAGTACCTGTGGATCGGCTGTTCCGATTCCCGGGTGCCGGCCAACGAGATCATCGGCCTGCTGCCGGGCGAGGTCTTCGTGCATCGCAACGTGGCCAACGTGGTGGTGCACACCGACCTCAACTGCCTGTCGGTGATCCAGTTCGCCGTGGACGTGCTCAAGGTCAAGCACATCATGGTGGTCGGCCACTATGGTTGTGGTGGCGTGAAGGCGGCCCTGCAGCGGGAGCGGGTAGGGCTGGTGGACCTGTGGCTGCGCCACGTGCAGGACGTGCATGTGAAGCACTTCGACCGGGTGGACCTGCTGCCGCCCGACATGCGCCATGATCGGCTGTGCGAGCTCAACGCCCTCGAACAGGTGGTCAACGTATGCCAGACCGTGGTGGTGCAGGATGCCTGGCAGCGTGGCCAGCGCCTCACCGTGCATGGCTGGGTGTATGGCCTCAAGGATGGTCTGATCCGCGATCTCGGCATCAACGTGAGCCGGCGCGAGGACCTGACGGGCCGTTACCTGGCGGCCCTCGAGGCCCTCGAGGCCTGATGGCAGGCGGGATGAGCAAGCCTGGCCTGCGTCCGGAGGTCTGCCTGGACAGCCTGAACGCCCGCGGGGAAGGCCACCTGCCGGGCTGGTTCGGCCTGGAGGTGACGAGCCTGGCCGAGGGCCGCCTGTGTGCGCGCATGCAGATCCGCCCTGACATGCTGGCGCCCAACGGCTTCCTGCATGCCGCATCGGTGATCGCCCTGGCCGACACGTCGGCCGGCTATGCCACCGTTGCCCACCTGCCGCCGGGGGCCGAGAGCTTCACCACCATCGAATTGAAGAGCAACTTCTTCGGTACGCAGACCGAGGGCGAACTGAGCTGTGAGGCCACGGCCGTGCATCTTGGCCGCAGCACCCAGGTGTGGGATGCCACCGTGAGCGGCGCCGACGGCCGGCGGCTTGCCCTGTTCCGCTGTACCCAGATGATCCTGTGGCCCCGCGGGGCCTGACATGGAGGATGTACCCATGAGCGAAGTACGCCAGCCTGCGGGCCCCATCGATTTCTATTTCGATTTCTCGTCACCCTACGGCTACTTTGCAGCCGAGCAGATCGACGCCCTGGCCGCCCGCTATGGGCGCAGTGTGCTGTGGCATCCCTTCCTGCTCGGCGTCACCTTCAAGGTCACCGGCCTGGCGCCGCTGCCGAGCATCCCGCTCAAGGGGGCCTACTCGATGCACGACATCGAGCGTTCGGCCCGCTATTTCGGCCTGCCCTTCCGGCAGCCCAGCGCCTTTCCGATCCCCACCCAGCATGCGGCCCGTGCCTTCCTGTGGATCAACGACCGCAACCCGGCCCGCGCCCGGGAGTTCGGCCTGGCCGCCTACCGCGCCTACTTCGTCGACGACGTGAACATCTCCGACCTGGCCAACGTGCTGCGCATTGCCGCCGGGGTGGGGGTGGACCAGGACGAGCTGTCGGCTGTGCTGGCGGGGACGGAGATCAAGACACGCCTGGCCGCGGAGGTGGAACTCGGCATGTCGCGGGGGGTCTTCGGCTCCCCCTTCCTGATCGTCGACGGGGAGTCCTTCTGGGGCGCCGACCGCCTGCCCCAGGTGGAGCGCTGGCTCGCCGAAGGCGGCTTCTGAGGCGGCAGCCATGCGGCGCATCTGTGTGTTCTGCGGTTCCCGGCCGGGTGTGCGCCCGGTCTATCGGGAGGTGGCCGAAACCCTCGGCAGGACCCTGGCCGAGCGGAGCATCGAGCTGGTCTACGGAGGGGGCAACGTCGGCCTGATGGGCATCGTCGCCGACGCCTGCCTGGCCGCCGGTGGCAAGGTGGTGGGGGTGATCCCCCGTGCCCTGATGGAATGGGAGGTAGGCCATGAAGGCCTGACCCGCCTGGAGGTGGTGGACTCCATGCATTCCCGCAAGGCCCGCATGGCCGAACTGGCCGACGGTTTCGTGGCCCTGCCCGGCGGGCTGGGGACCTTCGAGGAACTCTTCGAGATCCTCACCTGGGCCCAGCTTGGTTTCCACAGCAAGCCCGTGGCCCTGCTCAATGTGGAAGCCTATTACCAGCCCCTGATCCAGATGATGGACCGGGGGGTGGCAGAAGGTTTCATGAAGGCGGAAAACCGTGGCCTGCTGTTGGTCGAGGACAACGTCCAGACCCTGCTGCGCGCCATGGGCGCCTATCATCCCCCGGCCGTGGGCAAACGCATCCGCGACGAAAAACAACTCTGATCTCTCCCCAACCCCGAGGACTCTCCCATGAAAACCCGTGCAGCCGTGGCCTGGAAGGCCGGCGCTCCGCTGAGCATCGAAACCGTCGACCTGGAAGGCCCGAAGGCCGGTGAAGTGCTGGTGGAGGTGAAAGCCACCGGCATCTGCCATACCGACTACTACACCCTGTCCGGGGCTGACCCGGAGGGCTTGTTCCCCGCCATCCTGGGCCATGAGGGCGCCGGCGTGGTGGTGGATGTGGGCCCCGACGTGAAGTCCCTGAAGACCGGCGACCACGTGATCCCGCTGTACACGCCGGAATGCCGTGAATGCAAGTTCTGTCTGTCGCGCAAGACCAACCTGTGCCAGAAGATCCGCAGCACCCAGGGCCGCGGCCTGATGCCCGACGCGACCAGCCGCTTCAGCCTCGACGGCAAGCCGATCCTGCATTACATGGGCACCTCCACCTTCTCCAATTACATCGTGGTTCCGGAGATCGCCCTGGCGAAGATCCGTGAGGACGCGCCCTTCGACAAGGTGTGCTACATCGGTTGCGGCGTGACCACCGGCGTGGGCGCCGTGCTGTTCACCGCCAAGGTGGAGGCGGGCGCCAACGTGGTGGTGTTCGGCCTCGGCGGTATCGGTCTCAACGTGATCCAGGCGGCCAGGATGGTGGGCGCCGACAAGATCATCGGGGTGGATCTCAACCCGGGGCGTGAGGCCATGGCCCGCAAGTTCGGCATGACCCACTTCATCAACCCGAACGACGTGGAGAACGTGGTCGATCACATCGTCCAGCTGACCGACGGCGGCGCCGACTACAGCTTCGAGTGCATCGGCAACACCAAGGTGATGCGCCAGGCCCTCGAGTGCACCCACAAGGGCTGGGGCCAGTCGGTGATCATCGGCGTGGCCGAGGCCGGTGCCGAGATTTCCACCCGCCCGTTCCAGCTGGTCACCGGCCGGGTCTGGAAGGGGTCCGCCTTCGGTGGTGCGCGCGGCCGCACCGATGTGCCGAAGATCGTGGACTGGTACATGGAAGGCAAGCTCAACATCGACGACCTGATCACCCACACCCTGTCCCTGGATCAGATCAACGACGGCTTCGACCTGATGAAGAAGGGCGAATCCATCCGCTCGGTGGTGCTGTTCTGACATGGCCGGCAGCCCTTTCGAAATCCTCTCGGAACACGGCTGCTTCGGCGGCCGGCAGGGCTTCTACCGCCATGCCTCGGCGGAGATCGGCCTGCCGATGCGCTTTGCCGTGTTCGTGCCGCCCCAGGCGGCGGCCGGGCCCGTGCCGGTGCTGTTCTATCTGGCCGGCCTGACCTGCACCGAGGAGACCTTCCCGATCAAGGCCGGCGCCCAGCGCCTGGCGGCCGAACTGGGCCTGATGCTGGTGGCGCCGGATACCAGCCCGCGCGGGGCCAACGTGCCCGGCGAGGCAGAGGCCTGGGATTTCGGCGTCGGAGCGGGCTTCTACCTGGATGCCGTGCGCGAGCCCTGGGCTCGCCACTGGCGCATGGAGAGCTACATCACCGGCGAACTGCGGGCCCTCGTGGGAGCGCACTTTCCGGCCGATCTGGCGCGCTGCGGCATCTTTGGCCACTCGATGGGCGGCCATGGGGCGCTGACCCTGGCCCTCCGCCATCCAGACCTGTACCGCTCGGTGTCGGCCTTCGCGCCGATCGCCGCGCCCGGCCTGTGTCCCTGGGGCGAGAAGGCCTTTGGCGGCTACCTGGGCGAGGATCGCAGCCTGTGGCGGGCGCACGATGCCAGCGCCCTGATCGAGGATGGCCGGCGCTGTCCGCCCATCCTGGTGGACCAGGGCCTGTCGGACAGCTTCCTGCCCACCCAGCTCAACCCGGAGCGCCTCGAGCAGGTGTGTGCCGCGGCCGGTCAGCCCCTCAGCCTGCGCCGGCACGAGGGCTACGACCACGGTTACTACTTCATCTCCACCTTCATGGCGGACCACCTGGCCCACCACGCCGGGCAGCTGTCCCCTTAGCCTCGCACCCGGACCGGCGCCCGCCGGTCCGGTCCCGCGCCCGACCTTCCGGAGGGGCAACTTGCCAGTTCGGTCCGGGTCTGAGATAAGGCAAGTCTACGATCCTCCATGATCCGACGCCACGCAGCGGCGGACGCATCCGACCCCAAGAGAGCCATGAGCATAGTGTCCCCCTGCATCAACATCTGCCGCATGAGCCAGGCATCCGGCTACTGTGAAGGCTGTTTCCGCACCATTCCCGAGATCACCGAGTGGAGCCGCGCCAGCGACGCCCGCAAGACCGCCATCCTGGCCGAGGTGGCCGCACGCCGGCAGGCCACCGACCTGATCGGGGGTGAGCTGCGCCGCGAATGCGTGGGCGACGCCTGAGAGGAGCGGCGATGAGCGAAGACAACCCCTGCGTCGGCATCTGCGAGATCGACGAGAGCGGCTACTGCATCGGCTGCGGCCGTAGTGCCGACGTCATCTTCGGCGAGACGGATTCCGCCGCCGACAGCCAGGCCGGTGCCGAGGTGGCCAGTCTTGCCGGCGTGCCCGGCGAGCGGCCGCAGGCCTCCGACTGAGGCGCGGGTCGTGAGCCGCTGCGTCCTGCCGGCATCCGTCCAGGTCGTGGAGCGGGGCTGGCTGTCTGCCAACAACGTGATCCTGCGTGACGGGGACGAGGCCACCCTGATCGACAGCGGCTACGTCAGCCATGCCGAGCAGACCGTTGCGCTGCTGCGTGAAGCGCTGGATGGCTGCGCTCTGGGCCGCCTGATCAACACCCATTCCCATTCCGACCACATCGGCTGCAATGCGGCCGTGCAGCGTGCCTTCGGCTGCCGTATCGGCGTGCCGGAGGGCATGGCCGGGGCCGTCGAGCGCTGGGACGAGGAGGCCCTGCTGCTCAGCGTCGCCGCCCAGCAGGGCGAGCCGTTCCAGGCCGACTTCACGCTGTCGGCCGGGGAGCGTCTGGTGATGGGCGGGCTGGAGTGGCAGGCCCTGCAGGCGCCCGGTCATGACATGGATGCGCTGGTCTTCCACGCACCGGACGCCCGCCTGCTGATCTCCGGAGATGCCCTGTGGCGGGATGGCTTCGGCATCCTGTTTACCGAGGTGATCGGCAGCGGCGGCGGCATCGAGGCCGTGCGGGCCACCCTGGAGGCCATCAGCCGCCTGCCCGTGGACCGGGTCATCCCGGGCCATGGCGCGCCGTTCGTCGAAGTGGATGAAGCCCTGGCTGCGGCCTTCTCGCGCCTGCGGGCCTTCGAGGAGGACGGCGCGCGGATGGCCCGCAACGCCATCCGCGCCTGCATCACCTTCATGCTGCTGGAGCGGCGCAGCATGGCGGTGGACGAGCTGCCGGCCTACCTCGATCGCGTCCATTTGTACCGCGAGGCAAACCGCCGCTTCCTGGGCCTGAGTCCGGAGGCCCTGGCCGACTGGCTGGTGACCGATCTGGTGCGCGCCGGCGTGGTTTCCCGCGAGGGGGGGCGGTTGATGGTCACGTGATTGAATAAACCGTGACTTTCCATGTAAAAGGGGGCCGACGCGGCGAGGGAAGTTGTTTATCCTTGCCGGGCGGGTCGTGACGAGGCGTCACAGTGTCCCGGCAGGCTGACGCCGAGATCGGCCGCTCCCCCTACAGGTATCCTCATGCAACTCGTTCTGATCAGCGGTCTTTCCGGTTCTGGCAAGAGCGTCGCCCTCAATGTCATGGAAGACAGCGGGCATTACGTGGTCGACAACCTCCCGGCGGCGCTGCTGCCGCAACTGGTTTCACATCTCCGTGGAACGGGCTACCAGCGCATTGCGGTGGCCGTGGATGTGCGCTCCGGCGCCAGCATCGCGGCCCTGCCGCGTCAGGTGGAAGCCCTGCGGGCGATGGTCAGCGACCTGCGCTTCCTGTTCCTGGATGCCCGCGACGACGTCCTGATCGCCCGCTTTTCCGAGACCCGCCGCCGCCACCCCCTGGGTGATGAATGCAGCACCCTTGGCGAAGCCATCTCCCGCGAGCGCGAGGCCCTGGCCCTGATCGCTGAACTCGGCCAGCACATCGACACCAGCGACCTGTCCGCCAATACGCTGCGCAACTGGGTCAAGAGCTTTGTCGGCCTCGAGGCCGGCAGCCAGATCACCGTGCTGTTCGAGTCCTTCGGTTTCAAGCACGGCCTGCCGCTGGATGCCGACCTGGTGTTCGACGTGCGCTGTCTGCCCAACCCCCACTACGATCCAATGCTGCGCCCGCTGACCGGCAAGGATGGCCCGGTCATCGAATTCCTGTGCAAGCTCGAGGAAGTCGGGCAGATGGTGGACGACATCTACCGCTTCGTCGCCTCCTGGCTGCCGTCCTACGTCAATGACAACCGCAGCTACCTGACCATCGCGATCGGCTGTACCGGCGGGCAGCATCGCTCGGTGTACATCGCCGAGAAGCTGGCCGAGCAATTCCGGGAAACCACCCGGGTCCAGGTGCGGCACCGTTCCTTGAAGGCGTGAGCGCCGCCCGGCCGCCCGAAGGCGCTCGCACCGAAGCCCGTGAGGGCGGAGGTCGTCCGGCCGCCGCCCGGCCGCCCGAAGGCGCTCGCACCGAAGCCCGTGAGGGCGGAGGTCGTCCGGCCGCCGCCCGGCCCGCACTGCACAGCTGGCTGGCCACCTGGGCGGCCTGCCTGCGGGGTGGGGATGTGCTGGTGCTGGTCGCAGCGCTCGGTGTGTGCGTGGGGTCGGCCCTGAGCCTGTGGCAGGGAGGGCGGCCCGACAAGGCCGTGATCAAGGCGGGCGGGCGCACCTTTGCCGAAGTGGCCTTGTCGGCCCCCGCGCTCATCGAGGTGCCGGGGCCGCTCGGCACCACCCGCATCGAGATCCAGCCGGGCCGTGCGCGCGTGGCCTCCGACCCCGGGCCGCGCCAGTACTGCGTGCGCCAGGGCTGGCTGAGCAGCGCTGGCGCGGTGGCCATCTGCGCCCCCAACCAAGTGAGTCTGGCCCTCTCCGGGCGCCGAGCTGACTATGACTCCCTTGCCTACTGACGACCCCAAGGATGCTCGGCGCGGCCCGGCGCTTTCTGGTGAGGACCCCCAGGGCCGGGCTGCGCCCTGCCCACCCCCCGAGGGGGGCCAGAAAGCTTGGGACGGCCTGGCGCTTTCTGGGGCGCGCATGCTGCGGCCCAGCGCGGACGATCACCGGATTGCCCGCCATGCCGCGGCGGCGATCGTCCTGACCGTGGCCGAGGCGGCGGTGCCCCTGCCCCTGCCGGGGGTCAAGCCCGGGCTGGCCAACATCATCACCCTGGTGGTGCTGGCCCGCTGGGGGTGGGGCGAGGCGGCGTGGGTGGCCTTGTTGCGGGTGCTGGTGGGCAGCCTGCTGCTGGGGCAGTTCCTGGCGCCGGGCTTCTTTCTGAGCCTGGCTGGCAGCCTGCTCAGCCTGGCGGTGCTGGGGGCGGCGGTGCATCTGCCGGGGCGCTGGTTCGGGCCGGTCAGTCAGAGCATCCTGGCGGCTTTTGCCCACATCGGTGGCCAGCTGGTGGTGGCCCGCCTGTGGCTGGTCCCCCACGACGGGGTGTTCTACCTGGTGCCGGTCTTTGCCTTGGCGGCGACCATCTTCGGCCTGGTCAATGGCCTGATCGCGGCACGCCTGCTGCAGGAAGAGCAGCAGTCTTCAGCGCCGTCGGCGACGGCGGGAGAGGGCCCGGGATAAGGGGGCCAGGGCCGGCTTGTCGGGCAGCCCCAGGGCGGCGCGGGACAGGCGGTCAGCGTCGCCGTTGCGATGGCGTGGCACCCATTCGATGCGTACCTCGTCGAAGCCCTGCAGGCTGAGTGCGAGGGGCTCGAGCAGGGCGCTCAGGCGGGTGATGGCGGTGCGGGCCGAGCCGAGCAGGTGGCGCACCGCAAAGTCGCTGTCGCCCCGGATCACCACCCGTCGGGCGCCGGCCTGGTGGGCGGCATCCACTGCCCGCTGCAGGGCCAGCACCTCGGCCGTGTTGTTGCAGCCGCCGGTCGGGGCCAGCTCGGAAACCTCGATCCGCTCGCCGGCCGGCCCCAGCAGCAGGGCGCCCATGCCGATGCGTCCGGGGTTCGGGCTGGCCGAGCCGTCGAACCAGAGCTGCCAGGCGTCCGGCCAGACGGGAGGCGGCAGGGGGCGTGGCATGGCGGCCCGACCTGGCTTCAGGCCTTGCCGAGCACGACGGCCAGGTCCAGCCGTCTGTCCTTCACGGGCGGGCACCACAGGTAGGTGCCGGTGACCGGCCGGGTGAAGCGGAACAGGGCGTCCACGATCCCGTCCTCCAGGCCGACCATGCGCCGCATCTGGGCCTGGAAGGCGTCCACGCTGTGGCCGAAGGCCACGAACATCAGGCCGGCGTCCCTGCCTTCGACCCAGGGCATGGAGCGGCGCAGCACGAAGGCCTCCGGGCTGAAGCTCTCCTGGGCGGTGCGCTTCACATGGGCGGATTCGGGGGCGTCGTCGAGCTCTTCGTTGTCGGAACGGCGGCGGCCGATGCAATCATCCCGCTCCTCGGGCTGCATGGCTTCGAAGTGCTGGAAGTTGTGCACCCAGCGCTGCACGGCGACGAAGCTGGAGCCGTCGGCGGCGATGGCTGCACCAAGCGCCTCTTCACCCTCCGGGTTCTCGGTGCCGTCCTCGTAGCCGGTGAGGTCGCGGCCGCCATCATGCTTGAAGCCGTCGATGGACTCTTCCAGGCGGAACACCGGTGCCAGGGCCGCTTCCAGATGGCGGGCGCGATGCAGCAGTTCGCCCCGGTCGTCACCACGCAGCCACAGCCACAGGGCGACAGGGGTGGAGGGGATGTCCACGCCAGGACCGGCGAGGGGCGGGAAGGGCTTCAGCCCCGCCACCTTGCGGCCGAGGGCCGATATGGGGGCCAGGCCGATGCCGGCCACGCTGTGTTCGCCATCGACCAGCCCCTGCAGGGCGGTGAGGCCGGCGGCTACGTCGCTGCCGGGCTCGAGGGAGAAGGCCAGATAGCGGGAGAGGGGGGGCAAGGGCAGCAGGATGCCGGCTTGCGCTTGGCTCATGATGGTCTCCGGAGGGGGTGCATGACAATGCCCCGGATGATAGAGCAATCCCGTGACGGCCGTAGGGCTGCAGGGCCGGGCTGGGGCCGCCCCTGCAGCCGGCCTAGGCGCGGCCGAGGCGGTAGAGGGCCACGCTGGCGAGGAAGTTGGGCTCCTCGGTGATGACCTTGTCCTCGTCGAAGGCCAGCCGTTCGCGGATGGCGATGCCCTCCTGCTCGCACAGGGTGTCGAAGTCCGCGATGGTGAAGAAGCGCACGTTGGGCGTGTCGTACCACTGGTAGGGCAGGTTCTTCGACACCGGCATGTGACCGTTCAGGATGGCCTGGCGGTGGCGCCAGTAGGCGAAGTTGGGGAAGCTCACCACGGCTTCGCGGCCGACCCGCAGCATCTCGCGCAGGATGCCCTGGGTGTTGCGCATGGCCTGCAGCGACAGGCTCATGATGACGTGGTCGAAGAAGCCGTCGTCGAAGCCGGCGAGGCCTTGCTCCATGTCGATCTGGATTACGTTGATGCCGTTGCGGGCGCAGGCGACGATGCGCTCGGGGTCGTTCTCCACCCCGTAGCCGCGGACCTGGCGCACCTCGCCCAGGTAGCGCAGCAGGCTGCCGTCGCCGCAGCCCAGGTCGAGGATGCGCTCGCCGGGCTCGATCCAGTTGGCGATCACGTCGTAGTCGTAGCGTTGGAAGCTCATCGATCCGCCCTCAGATCCGGATGTTGTCGATGTAGGCCCGCAGCACCGCATGGTACTGGGCGTCGTCGAGCAGGAAGGAGTCGTGGCCGGCCGGACAGTCGATCTCGGCGTAGCTGACCCGCCGGTCGCTGTGCATCAGGGCGTAGACGATCTCGCGGCTGCGCGACGGGGCAAAGCGCCAGTCGGTGGTGAAGGACACCACCAGGTAATCGGCGGTGGCCCGCGACAGGGCCGCCACCAGGTCGCCACTGTAGTCGAAGGCCGGGTCGTAGTAGTCGAGGGCCTTGGTGGTCAGCAGGTAGGTGTTGGCGTCGAAATAGCCGGCGAACTTGTCGCCCTGGTAGCGCAGGTAGGACTCGATCTCGAATTCCACGTCGTAGCTGAAGACCGGCTTGTCGTGACGCAGGCTGCGACCGAATTTCTGGTCCATCGAGTCGTCCGACAGGTAGGTGATGTGGCCGACCATGCGCGCCAGGGCCAGGCCGCGGGTGGGTACCACGCCGTGCTCGTAATAGTGGCCGCCGTGGAACTCGGGGTCCTTGAGGATGGCCTGGCGGGCCACCTCGTTGAAGGCGATGTTCTGGGCGGTGAGCTTGGGTGCCGAGGCGATCACCAGGGCATGGCCGACCCGCTCCGGGTATTGGAGGGTCCAGGACAGGGCCTGCATGCCCCCCAGGCTGCCGCCGACGACGGCGGCGAAGCGCTCGATGCCGAGCAGGTCGGCCAGGCGGGCCTGGGCATCCACCCAGTCCTCCACCGTGACGAAGGGAAAGTCGGCGCCCCAGGGCTTGCCAGTGGCCGGATTGGTGCTGTTGGGCCCCGAGCTGCCATAACAGCCGCCCAGGTTGTTCACCCCGATCACGAAGAAGCGCCCGGTGTCGAGGGGCTTGCCCGGTCCGACCAGGTTGTCCCACCAGCCTACCGCGCCGCTGTCGGCATGGACACCGGCCACATGATGGGAGCCGGACAGGGCGTGGCAGACCAGCACCGCATTGCTGCGGCTGGCGTTGAGCGTGCCGTAGGTTTCGTAGACGAGGTCGTACTCGGGCAGTACGCCGCCGCTCTTGAGGGGCAGGGGGGTGTTGAAGTGGGCCGTCTGGGGCGCCACGATTCCAACGGATTGTTCTGTCATCTCACTTTCGTCCGGAAAACGAAAAACCCAGCCGGCGAACGGTCGCGGACTGGGCTGCCGTCGCTTTAGCCGTACTTGTAAAGCGCCCGCAAGCTGAAGGGTTCAAATCGGCGCTGAGCCAAAAGATTAGCGCGATGCGCGGCCCGAAGTCAAACGCCGCAACCGTGGCGGCGAGTGCGGGGGCAGCGACGGACCGCCAGGCCGGTCGCTGCCCTTGTCGTGCCCTACAGTTTTTCCACGGCCTCCCGCACCCGGTCCGGCTCGTCCAGCTTGAGCAGGCGCTGCACCTTCGGGGTCAGGTCGCTGGCGTCGGCGCGCAGGATGGCCTGCTTGACCTCCAGGATCTGCGCCGGATGCATCGAGAACTGGCGCAGGCCCATGCCGATCAGCAGCCGGGCGCAGTCGGGATCGCCGGCCATTTCACCGCACACGGAGACCGGCACGCCCGCCTTGATGCCGGCTTGAATGGTCTGGTGGATCAGCCGCAGCACCGCCGGGTGGAGCGGGTTGTAGAGGTGGGCGACGGCTTCGTTGCCGCGGTCGATGGCGAGGGTGTACTGGATCAGGTCGTTGGTGCCGATGGACAGGAACTGCAGGCGCTTGGTGAAGGCGCCCAGGCACAGGGCTGCCGCCGGGACCTCGATCATGCCGCCGACCGGCACGGACTCGTCGAACTTGATCTTGCGCTCGCGCAGCTGGGCCTTGGCCTTGTCGAGCAGGATCAGGGTCTGGTCGATCTCGTGGCTGCTCGCCAGCATGGGGATCAGGATCTTGAGCTTGCCGAAGTGGCTGGCCCGCAGCAGTGCCCGCAGCTGGGTGAGGAACATCTTCGGCTCGGCCAGGCAGAAGCGGATGGCACGCAGGCCCAGGGCCGGGTTGTCTTCGGCCCGGGAGGCGCCTTCGAGCTCCTTGTCGGCGCCGACGTCGAGGGTGCGCACGGTGACCGGCTTGCCGGCCATCGTCTTGACCACCGACTTGTAGGCCTCGAACTGCTCGTCCTCGTCCGGCCAGGTGTCGCGGCTCATGAACAGGAACTCGGTGCGGAACAGGCCGACACCGTCGGCTTCCACGCCCTTGGCCTGCACGGCGTCAGGCGGCAGCTCGATGTTGGCGAGGATCTGAACCTCCTCACCGTCGAGGGTGGCGGCGCGGGTGGACTTGAGGCGCTTGAGCTTGGACCGTTCGAGCTCGACGGCGGCCTTGCGCAGGCGGTATTCCTCGAGCACCCGCTCGTCGGGGTCGACGATGACTACGCCGCGGGTCCCGTCGATGATGATCAGCTCGTCGTCCTTGACCACGTGGCGCACGTGGCGCAGGGCCACCACGGCCGGGATGGACAGGCTGCGCGCGACGATGGCGGTATGGCCGGTGGGGCCGCCCGCATCGGTGATGAAGCCGGCGACGGCGTGGTCCTTGAAGCCGATGGTGTCGGTGGGGGAGAGATCGTGGGCCACCACGATGGTCCCGAGCCCGTCCTTGCGCTTGGGGGGCAGGTGGCCAGGGTGGCCGAGGAGCACCTTGACCACCCGCTCCACCACCTGCACCACGTCGGACTTGCGTTCCCGCAGGTAGGCGTCCTCGATGGCCTCGAACTGCTCGACGAGCTGTTCCATCTGCTGCACCAGCGCCCATTCGGCATTGGCGCGGCGGGTGCGGATCAGGTTCTCGGCGGCATCGACGAGCATCGGGTCCTCGAGCAGCATGATGTGCATGCCGACGAAGGCGTCCACCTCGGAGGGGGCGGCACCGCTGCTGGTGGCGGCCTTCAGGCCGGCCAGCTCGACCTTGACCCGGTCAACCGCCTTGTGGAGGCGCAGGACCTCCGCCTCCACGTGCTTGGGGGCGATGGTGAAATGGGCGACTTCCAGCAGGGCATGGGATACCAGGTGGGCATGGCCGATGGCAATGCCCTGGGAAACGGCCAGGCCGTGGATCGTGAAGCTCATCGGCACCTCCCCTTGGCCGGGTGGGCCGGGGGCGTCATTCTCCTTCCCCGAACTTGTCCTCGATCAGGGCCTGCAGGGCAGCCATGGCTGCGTCCGCGTCGGCACCGCTGGTGTCGATGGTGATGGTGCTGCCCTTGGCGGCGGCCAGCATCATGACGCCCATGATGCTCTTGGCATTGACGCGCTTGCCGTTGCGTTCAAGCCAGACTTCGCACTGGTAGGCGCTGGCGGTCTGGGTCAGCTTGGCGGAGGCGCGGGCATGCAGGCCCAGCTTGTTGATGATTTCTGCTTCCTGGCGCGGCATCGGTGTGTTCTTCCTGTCTTCCTCGAGGTCTCTGGGATGCGATCTGATTATTGTTATGTCGTGGATGGGCGGCCTGCCTACTTCATATGCACAACGCCTTCACAGGCGCCGGCGACAGCCTTCTTGACCAGCACTTCCATATTCCGTTCCCGGTAAGTGATGGCCCGCAGCAGCATGGGCAGATTGACGCCTGCCACGCCCTCGATGCGTCCCGGCTCCAGGAGCTTGGCCGCCATGTTGGCGGGGGTGGCGCCGAGGATGTCGGTAAGGACCAGGGCGCCGTCTCCGCTGTCGACTGCATTGAGCAGGCGGCGGGCCAGGGGCAGGACGTCCAGAGGGTCGTCCTGGCCGGACACGCCCAGCTGCATCATCTGGGGCGGGCGGCGGTTCATCACGTGGCAGACGCACTGGATGAGCGACTCGCCGAGGCTGCCGTGGGTGATGAGGAGGATGCCGATCATGCGGCCCATTCTAGCCGAAGGGCGCGCCGCCGCGGGCAGGAAGACAGTGACAATGCGTATGCAAACGTTGCTGCGCCGCAGCGAGCAGATCCGCCGCGGGGCCCTAGTCGGGCATGGTCTCCAGCTGGATTCCCTCGCCGGGCTGCAGGCGGTCCCGCAGGGCGCGGGTGACCTGGATGTGGCCTTCCGCGTCCACCCGCAGGGCGTGCTCGATGCCGTAGCGGCGGGCATAGTCCCGCCACTGGTCGCCGGCCAGGTAGACGGGTTTGCTGGCGGCGTCGGAAAGGGTGCCGGCGCCGGGGCGCGGTGTGACCAGCACGGTGACGGCCTGGGTGCCTTCGGCCGGCTGGCCGCTGCGGGGGTCGAGGAGGTGGCAGTAGCGCTTGCCGTCCAGCTCGAAGAAGCGCTGGTAGTCGCCGGAGGTGCCGATGGCCTCGCCGTCGCGCAGGGGCAGACTGGCCAGGGGCCGCGGCTCGCGGGGGTGCTGGATGCCGACCCGCCAGGGCTGGTCGCCCTTGCTGCCGAGGGCCATCAGGTTGCCGCCGATGTTGATCAGGGCGTTGTGGATGCCCCGCTGGTGCAGGATGGTGGCGGCACGGTCGAGGGCATAGCCCTTGGCGTAGCCGCCCAGGTCGAGTTGCACGGCCGGATTGCGGCTGCTCACCGTGGTGCCGCTGATCGTCAGGTCGACCATGCTCGGGTGGGTCTTTACCTCGGCCGCAAGGCGGGCCGGGTCGGGGCGGACCGGCTTGAAGGTGTCGGTGTGGAAGCCCCACAGGGCGATCAGGCGGCCGAGAGCCGGGTCGAACAACTGGTCGCCGGTCGCCGCAATGCGCTGGGCGTCGGTGAGCATGGCGGCCAGCTCGTTTGATACCGGGATGTTCTGCCGGCCCGCGGCGATGGCCTGGTTGAGCGTGGTCAGCTCGGAGGGTTCCCAGGCATGGTAGCGGTGATGCAGGCGGTCGAACTCCTGGAGGACTTCCGCCACCGCAGCCCGGGAGCGCTCTTCGGAGGCGTCCCAGGTGAGGATCTCGACCCGCGTGCCGAAGACGTAGGACTCCTGCTGGTGCAGGCTTTCCCGCTGGCAGCCGGCGAGCAGCAGCCCCGTCAGGCACAGGGCTGCCAGCGGGGCGGCGGCCCGGCGGATCAGGCGCATGCCTCCTCGAGGGCGTCGATGACCGCCCCGGGAACGTCAAAGCCCATCTGGGCGGTGATCTCGACCATGCAGGTGGGGCTGGTGACATTGATCTCGGTGAGCCGGTCGCCGATCACGTCGAGGCCGACGATCAGGAGGCCGCGGGCCCACAGGATGGGGGCGAGATACTCGGCGATGGCGCGCTCGCCGTCGGTCAGCGGCATGGCCACGCCGCGGCCGCCGGCGGCCAGGTTGCCGCGGGTCTCGCCGGCCATCGGGATGCGGGCGAGGGCGTAGGGGATGACCTTGCCGCCGATGATCAGCACCCGCTTGTCGCCGCCGGAGATGGCCGGCAGGTAGGCCTGGGCCATGATGGTGCGGCGCTCGTCCTGGGTGAGGGTCTCGATGATGACGTTGCGGTTGGGGTCGTCGGCCCGCACCCGGAAGATCTGGCTGCCGCCCATGCCGTCGAGGGGCTTGAGGATGGTGTCGCCGTGGGCGTCGATGAAGGCGTTGATGTCCACCGCCGCGCGGGCCACCCGGGTGGCCGGGGTGAACTGCGGAAACTCGGTGATGGCGAGCTTCTCGGAGTGGTCGCGGATCGAGCGGGGGTGGTTGAAGACCCGCGCGCCGGCCTGGGCCGCCCGTTCGAGCAGCCAGGTGGCGGTGACGTATTCGAAGTCGAAAGGCGGGTCCTGGCGCATCAGCACCGCATTGAAGGCGGTGAGGGGCAGGACGGCCTCGTCGCCGGCGACGTACCAGGCCTGGTCGTCATCGGTGGGCGTGAGGGGCAGGGCCCGGGCCGAGACCACGCCGCCCTCCCACACCAGGGCTTCCCGGCGGATGGCGAAAACCTGGTGTCCCCGGCGGGCGGCGGCCCGCATCATGGCGATGCTGGAGTCCTTGTAGGCCTTGAGCTGGTCGAGGGGGTCGAGGATGAAGGCGAATTTCATGGCCGTTCCGGGTGAGGGCGTTTGCAGGTGGGGCGAACCGGGCAGGGCGGTGGAGGCCGCCCTGCCGGCGACGGTCAGGCGGCGGCTTCCTCGAGCACGGCCGGCTCGGTGGCCTCGATCTCGATGGCCGCGGCCAGCAGGGCCAGGCGGGCCACCACGCCGTAGGCGTAGAAGCGGTTGGGGGGCGCGTCGGGGCCCTGGTTGCAGTCGGGCAGGCTGCACGGGGCTTCGAAGGCGAGGGGCTCGAAGTGCATGCCCGGTGCGTTGAGGTTCTCGTCCCGGCCGCGCTGGGTGTGCACCCGGTAGAAACCGCCCACCACATAGTGGTCCATCATGTATACGACGGGTTCGGCGACGGCGTTATTGACCGTCTCGAAGGTGTGCACGCCTTCCTGGATGATCACGTCGTGGACTTCCAGGCCTTCCTTGACGACGCTCATCTTGTTGCGCTGCTTGCGGTTGAGGCCGATCAGCTCGGAGGCGTCCTTGACCGTCATCACGCCCATGCCGTAGGTGCCGGCGTCGGCCTTGACGACCACGAAGGGCTCGTCGCTGACCTCGTATTCCTTGTACTTGGCGCGGATGTTGTCGAGCATCGCGGCGACCTTGTCGGCCAGCTCCTGCTCGCCGGTGCGGGCGTGGAAGTCCAGTCCCGAACAGGTGTCCCAGGCCGGGTTGATGCGCCACGGATCGATGCCGATGGCGGCGCCGAAGTCGCGGGTCACGGTGTCGTAGGCGGCCGCGTGGTTGGACTTGCGGCGGGAGTGCCAGCCGGCATGCACCGGGGGGATCACCCACTGGTCGTGCAGGTTCTGCAGCTGCGCCGGGATGCCGGCGGAGAGGTCGTTGTTGAGCAGCACCGCACAGGGGTCGAAATCCTTCAGGCCGAGGCGGCGGCCGTGGCGTTCGAGGGGCTCGAGGGTCAGGCTGCTGCCATTGGCGAGCTCCACCACGGTGGGTTCGGTGATCTCCGGCAGCAGGCTGCCGAGGCGCACTTCCAGGCCGGTGAGGCGCAGGATCGACACGAGCTTGGCCACGTTCTGCAGGTAGAACTGGTTGCGGGTGTGGTTCTCGGGGATCAGCAGGATGGAACGGGCGCCGACGCAGATGCGTTCGATGGCGGCCTGGGCGGCCTGCACGCACAGGGGCATGAAGGCGTCGTTCAGGTTGTTGAAACCGCCCGGGAACAGGTTGAGGTCCACCGGGGCGAGCTTGAAGCCGGAATTGCGCAGGTCGGTGGAGCCGTAGATGGGGGGCAGGTGTTCCTGCCACTGGGTGCGCATCCAGCGCTCGATGGCGCAGGCATTGTCGAGGAAATGGCGTTCCAGCTCCAGCAGGGGGCCGGTGAGCGCGGTGGTGAGATGGGGAACCATGGGACCTCGCGAACTGTTCTCGGGTGGGCGGTGCGTCGGGGTGCCCGACGGAAGGGAGTGCGTCGTGGACCTGCGCTGCCCGTGTTTGTTCGCGGGATGTTACACCATCCGCCGGGCAGCCCCTTCAGGCGGCGCTCCCCGCGACGGGGCGGGCAGGGGGCAGGAAGCTGCGGAAGCGGTCAGGCAGGGGGGCGTTTTCGAGGCTGCGCTGGGTGAACAGATAGCGCCCGTCGCAGACAAAGCCCAGATCCTTCCAGTCCACCTCGTTGAGCGCGTCGCGGAAGGCTTCCAGGTCGATCGCCGGATCGTGGGGAAAGATGCCCAGGACCGCGCCGTCGAAGTTCGGGCAGGCGTGAACGAAGAAGGGGTTGGGCCGGCGGGTCTTGGTATTGACGTAGATGCGCGGCGCGTCGGTTTGCGGGTAGCCCCTTCCCCACTGCCACCAGTTGCTCTCGTCGAAGCGGCGGATGCGCCGGGCGAGCAGGCGGGCCTTGTAGGGCAGCAAGGCGTCGGGCGGCGGGTCATCGGGCCCGACCCAGATCATCCGGCGGGTCTGCCCGTTGCGCACGGTGGCGGAATTGACGAAGTCCCGGGTGCCGGCCGTGGTGCTGGCAAAGACAGGGTCAGCCCCGGAGACGGCGCCCACCCTCACGCTGGCCACGTCGGCCAGCGCCAGGCTGTACTCCCCCTGGGAGAACAGCAGATGTCCGGCGCATTCGGAGAAGTGGCGGTACACCCATGGCGGGTGCTCGAGGCTGTGGCTGAGGTCATCGCTCTGGCCGAGGTGGGCGCAGGCGGTGTGATAGCCGGTGTTGCCCAGCTCGTAGCGCCAGATCAGGCAGTTCGGCACCGCGTCGGCAAAGACCCGCGCGTCGCCCAGATCGATGGCATGGGTGATGGTGCCGCTGGCGTGCAGGCGCCGGTTGAGGTTGCGTGCGCTGGTGGACTTCAGGAAGTCCCGCGGGGTGATGAAGATCAACTCCCCGCCGGGAGCCAGGTGGCGCAGGCATTTCTCGATGAAGAACAGGTACAGGTTGCTGCGTCCATCGAAGCCGTCCCGCCGCAGCAGGGCCCGGGTTGCGGGGGAGATGTCCTGGTAGCGCACATAGGGCGGGTTGCCGATCACCGTGTCGAACTTCTCGCTCTCCGGATAGGCGAAGAAGTCCATGTTGAGCGCGCCGGCCGGGCACTGCCGGGGGTCCAGCTCGATGCCGACCGCATGGTGGAGGTGGCGCAGGAAGGCGCCGTCGCCGCATGAGGGTTCCAGAACCCGGCCCGAATTGCTGCGCAGGCGCAGCATGCTGCGCACGATGCGTTCAGGTGTGAAGACCTGGCCGAGGGCAGAGGCCGCGATGTCGAATGCGGCGGGGGGCGCTGGAATGGAGGCTGCGGGCATCAGGGTGGACGGGGCGGAGGCTGCGGCATTGTGCAGGAAGTCGTGGCGGGCGGGTAGTCCCCGCTGCCGCGGGTGGCTGGGGGGCGGGAAGCGGTTTCTCCGGAAAATGCCGAGAAGCTTGTCAATCAAGGTTTCGCGGGCTGTTTTGGATAATGCATTCGTGATAAATGTGCATGCCAAAAGAAAATGTGGTGGCGGCGCTTCCCGGCCGTGCCCTAGACGTCAATCATGGTCCTCCAACAATTCGAGCGTGTCTTTTCCCTGCCTTTCATGCTGGGTGGCAGGCAGGTCCTGGCAAAAAAAATGTCCCTTGCGGTGCGGGAGGTCAGCTTGGCCGAGGCGCTGGGTGGTGCGGACGGAGACATCCTCTCCCTCGCAACTGTGCCGGCCCATTGTGCAGGTAGCCTCCTCTGCAATATCCCCGATCCGGGGTGGCGTACCCACACGGTGTACGACGACCGGGTTGCCTGCGTGCTGTCGCGGGATACCTGGCATTACCTTTCGCTGGCGGGGAGCTTCGACGGCTTCATGGCCAACCGCTACTCGGAAAAGAGCCGTGAGTCCTTCGAACGTGAAGAGATCCGGCTCACTGCCCGTTGTGGCGGCACGCTGGCCCTGCGCGAATACCGGGATGCGGCGGGCGGTACGGCGGATTTCCTCAAGGCGGTCGAACGCATCCGCGCCGTGTGCGCCGCGCCGCCGCCGGCCCTGCCCGGGAAGGAGCGGCGGCGGCCTGCCAGGGATGGGCGCGGCTATGTGCTGTTTGCAGCGGACGAGCCGGTGGCCTATCTGCGTCTGGGCCGCCTGGGTGACATCCTGTGGTATGCCGGAGCCGGCGAGCGGGACGACTATCGCAGCGTGTCGGCGGGGACCTTGCTGCACCTGCAGGTGATCCGGCGCCTCTTCCAGGATGGGGAGTGCCGCTACCTGGATTTCCGCCCGGGTGACAGCGAGATCAAGCGCCAGTTTGCCAATGGTGCCTTGCGCAGCGCCGTGCTGCTGAACCTCCGGCCGACCCTCCTGAACCGGGCCTGGCTGGCGGCTTTTGCGGCCAACCGGCGGGCGGCCGCGCCGCGTGCCGGAGTTGGGGCCGCGCCCGGCCAACTGGCGCTGCGGGGGGCCTTGTCCGGCACCGGCTGAGCGGCCGGCCCACGCTCAGTCGGCGAGGAACAGCAGCAGGAGTTCGTTGAGGAAGCGCCGGCCCTGGAGGGTGGGGCGCAGCGTGTCCCCGGCGGTCTCGACCAGCCCCTGCTGCCGGGCCCGGACCAGGCCGGACTCGGCGGCTTCCAGCGGCAGGCCGGTGCGTTCGGCAAACAGCCGCAGGGGAAATCCCTGGTTCAGGCGCAGGGCGTTCATCATGAATTCGAAGGGCAGGTCCTGGGCGTTCAGGCTGCGCCGGTCCTGCACGAATGCACCGCTGTCCCTGGCCGCCAGGTAGGCGGCGGGGTGGCGGGGGCGGGTCTCCCGTACGATGCCCTCGTGGGAGGACAGCTTGCCGTGGGCACCGGCGCCTATTCCCAGGTAGTCACCGAAGGTCCAGTAGTTGAGGTTGTGGCGGCATTCCCGGTTGGGGCGCGCGAAGGCCGAGGTCTCGTAGTGGATGTAGCCCGCTTCGCCAAGCCGCGCTTCGATGCGTTCCTGCATGTCGGCCGAGGCGTCCGGGTCGGGGACCTCGGGTGGATTGGCGGCGAAGGCGGTGTTCGGCTCCAGGGTGAGGTGGTAGCAGGACAGGTGCTGGGGGCCGAGGGCCAGGGCGGTGGCCAGATCGGCCTCCGCCTCTGCCAGGCTCTGGCCGGGCAGGGCGTACATCAGGTCAAGGTTGACCGCCTCGAAATGCTTGAGGGCCGCCTCCGCCGCAGCGATGGCATCCTTGCTGCCGTGGATGCGGCCGAGGGCCTGGAGGTGCCCGTCATGGAAGCTCTGGATGCCCACCGACAGGCGGTTGATGCCCGCCTGGCGGAAGGCGGCGAAGCGGCCTGCGTCCACCGTGCCCGGGTTGGCCTCGAGGGTGATCTCGGCCATCGGATCGAGGAGCACCCGCATGCGCACCGCGGTGAGCAGTTCGTCGAGCCCCTCGGGGCTGATCAGGCTGGGGGTGCCGCCGCCGATGAAGATGCTGTGCACCCGGCGCCCCCAGATCTGGGGCAGCGCGCTTTCCAGGTCGGCGATGAGGGCGGCGATGTAGGCGGCTTCGGGGATGCCCTCATCCTTGACGGCGTGGGAGTTGAAGTCGCAGTAGGGGCACTTGCGCACACACCACGGGAAGTGGATGTAAAGGGCCAGCGGCGGCGACGCACTGAGGCTGGGTTGCCAGCCGCCAGCCTTCGGGGCGGCGGCCTTGGGCGTGATCGGAATGATCCGGGCTTCGGACATGGGACGGGGGCTCAGGTGGGCTCGGCGCGGAGGCGGTCGAGCAGCTGGCGGAAGGCATTGCCCCGGTGGGACAGCATGTTCTTGAGCTCGGCGGGGATCTCCGCCGCGGTCTGCTCCAGCTCGGGCACGAAGAACAGCGGGTCATAGCCGAAGCCGGCCGCGCCCCGCGGTGCGTCGAGGATCTCGCCGTGCCACTCGCCGCAGGCGATCAGGGGTTGCGGGTCTTCCGCGTGGCGCAGGAGGGCCAGCACGCAGTAGAAGCGGGCCCGCCGGTCGGCCTGTCCGGCCAGCTTCTCGAGCAGCAGGGTGTTGTTGCGCTGGTCGGATTTGGGCTCGCCGGCGAAGCGGGCGGAGAGCACGCCCGGCGCGCCGCCGAGGACCTCGACGCACAGCCCGGAGTCGTCCGCCAGGGCCGGCAGGCCGGTAGCCCTGGCGGCGTGGCGGGCCTTGGCGATGGCGTTTTCGACGAAGCTGGGGTGGGGCTCCTCGGCCTCGCTGACGTTGAAGGCTGACTGGGGCAGCACCTCGATGCCCAGGGGGGCGAGCAGGGCGGAGAGTTCCTTGAGCTTGCCGGCGTTGCCGCTGGCGAGAACGAGTTGTTTCATGGCGGGCCTCGCTGTGCAGATGGCTCAGGCAGGGATGCCGAGCGCCTTTTTCTGTTCCACCACGAGTTGAGCGATGCCGGCGCCGGCAAGTTCCAGCAGGCTGTCGAGTTCGGCGCGGGAGAAGGGGCTGCCTTCGGCCGTGCCCTGCACCTCGACGAAGCCGCCGCTGCCCGTCATCACCACGTTCATGTCGGTCTCGCAGTCCGAATCCTCAGGATAGTCGAGGTCCAGCACCGGGGTGCCCTTGTAGATGCCCACCGAGATGGCGGCGACGAAGTCGCGCATCGGGTTGGCGGCCAGCTTGCCGGCCCTGACCAGGCCGTCGAGGGCTTCATGCACGGCGATGCAGGCGCCGGTGATGGAGGCGGTGCGGGTGCCGCCGTCGGCCTGCAGGACGTCGCAGTCGATGGTGATCTGGCGTTCGCCCAGGGCTTCCATGTCCACCACGGCGCGCAGGCTGCGGCCGATCAGGCGCTGGATCTCCTGGGTGCGCCCGCTCTGCTTGCCCTTGGCGGCTTCCCGCGGGCTGCGGGTGTGGGTGGAGCGCGGCAGCATGCCATATTCGGCGGTCAGCCAGCCCTGGCCCTTGCCCCGCAGGAAGGGCGGGACGCTCTCTTCCACGCTGGCGGTGCACAGCACGCGGGTGTCGCCAAACTCGATCAACACCGATCCTTCGGCGTGCCGGGTGAAACCGCGGGTGATGCGCACCGGGCGGAGTTGATCGGGCGTGCGGCCGCTGGGGCGGGCCAGGGGGGAGGCGGATTGGGTCATGGTATGGCGAGGGTCGTGGCGATTGAGGGCTGCCCCGGCGGGCGCGGGGGCAGGCTGTGGTCCGGATGTGTCCCGTCCTCCGGCCGGTGGGCCGGGGGCTCTACTTGAACTTGTGGATGGCGGCGTTGATCTCCCGGATGGCCCGTTCGATCTCGTCTTCGCTGAGGTCTTCCTGGTCACCCCGCTTGTTGCGTCCGAAGCCTTCCATCTGGGTCGTGAAGGCGTCGGCGGGCATGGTGCGGGTCGACACGGTGTCGGGGATGTCCTCCTGGTGATCGTCGTGCCAAGTCATGGCGATCAGGGACATGTTGTCGCATTGGGCGCCGCCCAGGGTTTCAGCCTCGTTCATCAGTGCCGGCACCGCGTCCATGACCCGGCCGTCGGCCAGGGTGCGCACCAGTTCATCCGTTTCGAGGGGCCCCCAGACGCCATCCGAGCAGATGGCGAGGACGTCGCCGTTCATCAGGGGTGTGCCCCGCGAGAACTCGATCTGGGGCGGGTGGCTGCCGCCCAGGCAGCTGAAGATCCGGTTGCGCCCCGGGTGCGAGGCCGCGGCTTCCGCGTCGAGCAGGCCCTGGTCGAGCATCAGCTGCACCCGCGAGTGGTCGCGGGTCTGGGCCAGCAGGCGGCCACGCCGGATCAGGTACAGGCGCGAATCCCCGGCATGGGCCCAATGGGCGATGCCATCCTGGATCAGACAGGCCACGATGGTGGTGCGGGGGATGTCCGAGAGGTTCTTGTCGAAGGCGTAGTCGAGGATCGCGTGGTGGGCGTTGCTCAGCACGCGGGACAGGAAGAGCACCGGGTCGGCGACCTTGGGGCGGGCTTCCTGCTGGAAGGACTGGGCGATGAACTGCACCGAGATCTGGGCCGCGATCTCGCCGTAGAGGTGGCCGCCCATGCCGTCGGCCAGCACCAGCAGCAGGGCATCGCGTGTGTAGGAGTAGGCCACGCGATCCTGGTTGGTGCGCCGCTTGCCGATCCGGCTTTCCTGGAAAATGGTGAATCTCATGTACGACCCATCATGGTTTTGATGCGGGAGCCCAGCCCCTCGAGCCAGCTCTTCTGCTGGGGCGGAGCTTCCCGGTGGCGCTGGGCCAGGACCTTCTGCAAGGCAAAGCAGCTCTGGGGGCGCTTCAGCGGATCCAGCTGCAGGCACCAGTCGATCGTCGCCAGGAAGTGGGGGGAATACTCGCCCGCCCAGGCCTTGACTGCCGGTTCGACCGTGTCGTGCTTGATGCGTTCGTCCGAGCGCTGCGGCGAGGTGCCGGCCAGGCACGCATACATGCTGGCCCCGACGCTGTAGATGTCGCTCCAGGGGCCGAGGGAGTCGCGGTTGCCGAATTGTTCCGGCGAGGCGAAGCCGGGTGTGTACATCGGCTTCAGGATCGGGGTGTCGGACATCAGGGTCTGGCGGGCCGCGCCGAAGTCCAGCAGGACCGGCGTGCCGTCGTTGCGCAGGTAGATGTTCGACGGCTTGATGTCGAGGTGCAGCAGCTTGTGGGAATGGACTTCCCGCAGGCCGTTGAGCATGCGGGTGAACACGCCGCGGATGAAGCGCTCGCTGACCCCGCCCTTCTTGCCCTTGTTCTTCTGGATGTAGTCGTGGAGCGTCCGGCCCCGTTCGAACTGCATCACCATATAGACGGTGCCGTTGGCGCGGAAGAAGTTGAGCACCCGGACCACGTTGGGATGCACCAGCTTGGCCAGCGCCCGGCCTTCCTCGAAGAAACACTTCATGCCGTAGCGGAAAGCGCCCTGGTGGGCTTCGGTGACGTGGGGTGTCACCTCGCCCTCGCCCCGCAGGGCCAGCGAGTTGGGCAGGTATTCCTTGATGGCGACCGGCGTTCCGTCCTGGTCGTAGGCCAGGTAGACGATGGAAAAACCGCCCAGCGACAACTGACGCTCGACCCGGTAATGGTCGAGCTGGAATCCGGAAGGAAGGGCGCAGTTTTGTTGAGTGGCCATCGGGCGGAGCGCTACACTTCGTCTTTTGGTGGTGTTCGGGGGTGCTAGTTTACCCTTGGATCGCCGCGCTATCTCGGGAAAAACAGGATGATTCACAGCATGACGGGTTTTGCCGTCCAGACTCGCGATCTGGGCCGCGTAGCCTTGCACCTCGAACTGCGGAGCGTCAATTCCCGCTATCTCGACCTCGCCTTCCGCATCAATGACGATCTGCGCCAGGCCGAACCGGCCCTGCGGGAGGCCATCACCGGCCGGCTCAGCCGCGGCAAGGTCGAGATCCGTTTCAATCTGCAGACGAAGGATAGCGCACCTCGCGACCTGTCGATCAATGCTGCGCTGCTCGAGCAGCTGCGCACTGCCCAGTCTGCCATCCAGGCGGCGCTGCCTGCCGCGGCGCCCCTCAGTGTCGGCGAAGTGCTGCGCTGGCCGGGCATCCTGGCGGACGACAGCCTGGGCTTCGATGCCTTGCAGCCCGAGATCGGACCCCTGATCCGCGCGGCCCTGGACGAGCTGATCGCCAGCCGCCGCCGTGAAGGCGAAAAGCTGGCCGAGATGATCCGCGGCCGCATCCAGCGCATGCGTGAGCTGGTGGCCACCGTGCAGCCCCGGGTGCCGGCGTTGGTCACCGAATACCAGGAAAAGCTCGCCACCCGCCTGCGTGATGCGGCGGCCACCCTGGACGAGGACCGCATCCGCCTGGAAGTGGGCCTGTTTGCCCAGCGGGTGGACGTGGCCGAAGAGCTGTCCCGCCTGAGCACCCATCTTGATGAGGTCGAGCGCATCCTGAAGGCGGGCGGCTCGGCCGGCAAACGTCTCGACTTCCTGATGCAGGAGCTCAACCGTGAAGCCAACACCCTCGGCTCCAAGGCCATGGCGGCAGACATGACGGCAGTGGCCGTCGAGCTGAAGCTGGCCATCGAGCAGATGCGGGAGCAGGTGCAAAACATCGAGTGATGCCTGCCGGCGGGGCGGCCGCGTAGGTCCTCCCCACCCCGCGGCCGGGCCGGCAGTCCGGTGGAGCCACTTCAAGGTGAAAACGACCAGACCCGCGCAGGCCGGTGTGACGCCAGGCGGCGTCCTGGCCTGGCAGGCGGATTTCGACGCCGGGCGTTATGCGGAGGCCGCCGTGCGCGCCCAGGCGTTCGTCGGCACCTGCCCCGGAGATGCCCGGGCGTGGCACTTGCTGGGGCTGGCCCTCAGCTTCTCGGGCGAGGGCCCCCGGGCCCTGGAGTGCCTGGACACCGCCAGCCGCCTCGATCGCAACGATGCATCGGTGTGGGATGCCCTGGGGGTCGCGCGCATGCAGGCCGGTGAGCATGCCGAGGCCGCCCGGGCCTTTCGCCGGGGCCTTCAGCTCGCGCCCGGCAGCGCCTCGATCTGGACGAATGCGTCCCAGAACGCGCTGGCCGGTGGTGCACTCACCGATGCGCTCCGCTATGCCGAACGCGCGGTGGCGCTCGATCCGCAGCTGGCGCATGCCCATTTCGCCCTCGGCAGCGCGCTGCACGCCAGCGCGCGCAGCGCCGAGGCCGTGGCCCCGCTGGAGGAGGCCTTGCGCCTCATGCCCGGTCTGGCGATCGCCTGTCAGAGTCTCGGCAACGTGCGCCAGGCGCTGGGGCAACTCCAGGCAGCCGTCGTATGCCAGCAGCAGGCGCTGGCGCTGGCGCCGGGGCTGGTCTCCGCGCGGATCAACCTGTCGGCGCTGTTCTGTGCCCTCGGGGACTCTGCCGCCGCGATCCGCGAGGCGCGTCGGGCCCTCGAACTGGATCCCGCTTCCTTCCATGCGTGGAGCAATCTGCTGTATGCCCTGGTCCATGACGAGTCGGCGAGTGCGGACGAGATCAATGCGGCGCACCGGGATTTCGGGCGGCAGGTCGAGGCCCGCGTCGGTCTGCCTGCCGGTGGCTGGCGTGTTTCCTTCGATCCCGGGCGGCCCCTGCGCCTGGGCTTCGTGTCGGGCGACCTGCGGGACCACCCCGTGGCCCATTTCCTGAGGCCGGTCTGGCGGGAGCTGGACCGCAGGCATTTCCGCATCGTCGCCTTTTCGACGAGTCCGCTGGAGGATGCGGTCACGGCCGGGCTGCGTGCCGACTGCGACGAGTGGCACGACGTGTCACGCTGCCCGGAGCTGGAGCTCGATGTCCGGGTGCGCGAGTGTCGCGTGGACATCCTGTTCGACCTGTCGGGCCATACCGCCGGCAACCGCCTGGCGGTGTTTGCCCGCAAGCCGGCGCCCCTGCAGGTCACCTGGCTGGGCTACCCGGGCAGTACCGGGCTGGCCGCCATGGATTTCCGGTTGGTGGATGCCACCCAGGCTCCGCCGGGGCGCTTTGATGCGGGCTTCTCCGAGCGCCTGCTGTATCTGCCCTACGCCAATGTCTTCGATCCGCCGGCTGGCCTGCCTGCCGTGGCCCCGCTGCCCTGCCTCGATCGGAGATATCTCACTTTTGGCAGTTTCAACCGGCCGAACAAACTGTCCGATGGAACCCTGGCCCTATGGGGTGCCGTGCTCCGTGCCCTGCCCGATAGCCGGCTGCTGGTTGGCGCGGTGTCCGACCAAACCGTCGAGGAGCGTCTCCGTCGCCGCCTGGGGGAAGAGGGCGTCGACGCCGGACGCCTGAGCTTCAGCGGGCGCCTGTCCCTCCCCGACTACCTGAGCCTGCACCGGGAGGTGGACCTGGCCCTCGATACGCAGCCCTTTTCCAGTGGCACCACGGCCAACTTTGCCCTGTGGATGGGCGTGCCGACCCTGACCCTGAGTGGCGAGCGCTTTGTTCAGCGCCTGTGCGCCAGTCGCATGGCGGCGGCCGGCCTGGAGGGCTTCATCGCCACGACGCCTGACGAGTTCGTGGCCTTGGCCTGCCACTGGGCTGGCGTCCCCGGCGAGTTGGCCGCCCTGCGCAGCGGGCTGCGCGCTCACATGCTCGCCCAGGCTGAACGTCAGCCGGCTGAACTGGTGCGGGCCCTTGAAGCCCTGCTGCGGCAGGCGTGGCGGCAGCTTTGTCATGACCGCGAAGGTGCCGGCACATGATCCTCCTGATGACGGGCAACTGGTCTCCGTCGCCGGAGCACCTGCGGCGCCTGGAAGCGCTGGCCGGCCCGGGGCGGGTCGTGGTGGCCGGCGATGAGGCGGGCGCCGTGCGTGCTGCGGGTGGCGCGGAGGTCGTCGTCGGCCATCGTTACCTGCGTCAGGTGCTGGCGCACGCCCCAAGGCTCGCCTGGGTCCAGACATCGGCAGCGGGGGTGGACCAGCTGCCGGTCGCCGAACTGGCGCGGCGCGGGGTGGTGCTGACTCGCAATCCCCTCAACGCAGAGGCCATCGCCCTGCATGCGCTGAGCCTGTTGCTGGCCCTGGTGCGGCGCCTGCCGGAGAGCCTCGAGGCCCAGAGGCAGGGGCGCTGGGGGGCGCCCCCGGCCATGCGGGCCTTGCCGCGGCAGGTGCTGCTGATGGGCTTGGGCGCCATCGGTCAGGCGCTTGCGCCGCGCTTGCGTGGCCTGGGAATCCGGGTCGTCGGTTGCGCCCGGCAGGGCACGCCGGCGCAGCGTGCCCTGTGCGACGGCTTCGTGGCGGCGCCGGACTGGCGTGATGCCCTGCCGGCCAGCGAGGGGCTCATCCTGGCCATGCCCCTGGACGGGCAGAGCGCCGGCATGGTCGATGCCGATGCGCTGGCCCGCCTGGCGCCCGGTGCGCTGCTGATCAACGTGGCCCGGGCCGGCCTGGTCCACCCGCCGGCCCTGCTGGAGGCCCTGGAGAGTGGGCGGCTGGGCGGGGCCGCGCTCGATGTGCTCGATCCGGTGCCACCGCCCGAGGCGCCGCTGTGGCGCACGCCTGGCCTGCTCATCACGCCGAAGGTGGCGGCCTATCATCCGGACATGCAGCGGGATTTCGAGGCCTTTACCGAGCGGCAGCTCAGCCGCTACCTGCAGGGGATGCCGCTCGAAGCGGTGGTTGCGCCCCGGGAGGGGCCATGACCTACGGCGAGCGCTTCGTGCTGACCCTGTTCACCCGCGATGCCGCCCTTGCCGCAGAGGCCGACCGGGCCGGCGTGGACCGCATCGGCGTCGATCTGGAGAGGCTGGACAAGGACGCCCGCCAGGGCGGGCTGGCGACCTGGATCTCCGATCACAGCGAGGCGGACCTGACGGCGCTGGCCGCGCGGATCCCGGGTCGGCGCCTGTTTGCCCGCTGCAATCCCATGCATGCAGGCTCGGAGGCCGAGATCGAGCGCCTGCTGGCCAGCGGAGTGAGGACGATCATGCTGCCCTTCTTTCGCCGGGCCGCCGAGGTGGAGCGCTTTGTAGGCCTGGTGGCGGGGCGGGCCCACCCTGTGCCCTTGCTGGAAACCGCCGAGGCTGCTGCTGATGTCGAGGCCCTGTGCCGCATCCCGGGCCTGTCCGAGGTCCACGTCGGGCTGAACGATCTGCGCCTGTCCCTGGGCTGGCCGACCCACTTTCATGTGCTGGTTTCCGGGCTTCTCGAACGCCTGGCGGAGCGCATCCTGGCGGCTGGCCATGTGCTGGCGATCGGGGGCGTGGGGCGTGCGCGGGACGATCGCCTGCCGATTCCCTCTGACCTGGTGCTGGCCCAGTACCCGCGCCTGGGGGCCGGCGGGGCGCTGGTGTCGCGGGCCTTCTTCGCCGGGCAGGAGGTGCCGGAGCTGGCGCGGGAGATCCCCGCATTGCGGCAGCGCCTGGACGAATACGCAGGCTGCTCGGCGGCCTGGCTGGCCGCCCGGCGCCGCGAACTGGCCCGCCATGTCGGCGCGCCGGAGGCCTGAACCGCCCCGGCCCTAGTGTCCGGACGGTGGCACTGGCAGAATGCCCTCCTTCGTCTGACTCTGAACCCCGTCCCGGAACATCACCCGGGACCACGACGCACCGAACCCGCCATGCCCGGAACCCTCTTCATCGTCACCGCGCCGTCGGGCGCCGGCAAGACCACCCTCGTCAGCGGCCTGCTGACCCGCGATCCGCTGGTCAGCCTGTCCGTGTCCTACGCCACCCGCGCCCCGCGCCCCGGCGAGGTCGACGGCCAGCACTACCACTTCGTGGATGTCCCGACCTTCCGCGCCCTGCGCGACAAGGGGGAATTCCTCGAGTGGGCGGAGGTCCATAACAACTACTACGCCACCTCCAAGACCTGGCTGGAATCCCAGATCAGTTCGGGCCAGGACATCCTGCTCGAGATCGACTGGCAGGGGGCCCAGCAGGTGCGCAAGGTGTTTCCCAAGGCGGTTGGCGTGTTCATCCTGCCGCCCTCGGTCGAGGAGCTGGAGCGCCGTCTGCGCGGCCGCGGAACCGACAGTGAAGAGGTGATCGCCCGCCGGGTGCTGGGGGCCCGGGGAGAGATGCGCCATGTGGCGGAGTTCGACTACGTTATAATCAACGAAGACCTGTCCGCGGCCCTTGATGATCTGGTGGCTGTGGTACGGGCGTCCCGGCTCCGCTACGCCAACCAGGAGGCACGCAAGCCGGAGTTTTTCCATTACCTGGAACAGGACTGATATGGCCCGCGTTACTGTCGACGACTGTCTCAAACGAATCCCCAACCGCTTCCAGCTGACCCTGGCTGCGACCTATCGTGCCCGCCAGCTGACCGCCGGCGCCACCCCCCAGGTTGACCTGGACCGCCACGACAAGGACAAGCCCACCGTGATCGCCCTGCGCGAGATTGCTGCCGGCAAGGTGGGTACCGAAGTCCTCAACCGCGGTCAGGCCTGACGGCCGTCCCGCGAGAGAGTGATGACATGGAATCCGCCGCCCCGATCCCGGTCAGTGGTAGCGGCGTATTCCAGCCTCCTCCCTCCTGTGTGCTGCCCCTCGATTTCGGGCGCCTGCGCGCCCAGGTAGCGGCCTATCTGCGGCCCGAGGACATCGGTCGCATCGAAGCCGCCTACCATTTCTCCGCCGACGCCCACCAGGGGCAGCTCAGGAAGAGCGGCGAACCCTACATTTCCCATCCCGTCGCCGTCGCCGAGATCCTCGCCGGCTGGCACCTGGATTCCCAGGCCCTGTGTGCGGCGCTGCTGCACGACGTGATGGAAGACACCCACATCACCAAGGCCGAGATCGCCGAGCGCTTCGGGCGCACCACGGCGGAGCTGGTGGATGGGGTGTCCAAGCTCGACAAGATCGAGTTCCAGTCCCAGGAAGAGGCCCAGGCCGAGAACTTCCGCAAGATGCTGCTGGCCATGGCCAGCGACCTGCGGGTGATCCTCATCAAGCTGGCCGACCGTCTGCACAACATGCGGACCCTCGACCACATGCGCCCCGACAAGCGGCGCCGCATCGCCCGGGAAACCCAGGAGATCCACGCCCCCATCGCCAACCGGCTGGGGCTCAACAGCCTCTACCGCGAGCTGCAGGAGCTGGCCTTCAAGCACCGCTACCCGATGCGCTTTGCGGTGCTCTCGAAGGCCATCCTGGCGGCGCGGGGCAACCGCCGCGAGGTGGTCGGCAAGATCCTGCTGGCCATCGAGGAGCGCCTGCCCCAGTGGAACATCGAGGCCGAGGTGCGGGGCCGCGAGAAGCACCTCTACAGCATCTACCGCAAGATGTCCGAGAAGCGCCTGAGCTTCTCCCAGGTGCTGGACATCTACGGCTTCCGGGTCATCGTCCCCGACGTCCAGACCTGCTACCGGGCGCTCGGGGCGCTGCACGCCCTCTACAAGCCGGTGCCGGGCAAGTTCAAGGACTACATCGCCATCCCCAAGGCCAATGGCTACCAGTCCCTGCACACCACCCTGATCGGTCCCTTCGGCACGCCGGTCGAGGTGCAGATCCGCACCCACGAGATGAACCACATCGCCGAGAGCGGCGTGGCTTCCCACTGGCTGTACAAGGAAGACGAGAAGACCCTCACCGAGCTGCAGCACAAGACCCACAGCTGGCTGCAGTCCCTGCTTGAGCTGCAATCCACCTCGGGCGACTCCAGCGAGTTCCTGGAGCACGTCAAGGTCGATCTCTTCCCCGGCGAGGTGTATGCCTTCACCCCCAAGGGCAAGATCTTCGCCCTGCCGCGGGGCGCCACGGTGGTGGACTTCGCCTATGCGGTGCATACCGACGTCGGCAACCGCTGCGTGGCCGGGCGCATCAACGGCGAGCTGATGCCCCTGCGCACCGAGCTGCACAACGGGGACCAGATCGAGATCATCACCGCCGCCCATGCCAGCCCCAATCCGGCCTGGCTCAGCTACGTGCGCACCGGCAAGGCCCGCGCGCAGATCAGGCATTTCCTCAAGAACGCCCAGCAGGAAGAGGCCTCGACCCTCGGTGAGCGCCTGCTCAACCAGGCACTGCGCCCCCACGGCCTGACCCTGGGGCAGGTCAGCATGTTCGCCTGGGACCGCTTCCTGAAGGAGTTCACCCTCAGCAACCGCCGCGAGCTGATGACCGACATCGGCCTGGGGCGTCGCCTGCCGGCCATCGTGGCGCGGCGCCTGGCCGAGATCCAGGACGTGGAGTCGGGCCGGGCCGACGTGGTCAAGCCCAAGCCCGCCGGTGCCATCCTGATCCGCGGTACCGAGGGTGTGGCGGTGCAGCTGGCCCGCTGCTGCCGGCCGATTCCGGGCGATCCGATCGTCGGCATCATCCGCAAGGGGCAGGGCCTGGAAGTGCACATGCACGACTGTCCGCAGGCCCGCAAGCTGCGCAGCGAGCGGGACCGCTGGATCGACGTGGAGTGGGAGGCGTCCACCGACCGCCTCTTCGACGTGACCCTGAAGCTGCTCACCCAGAACGTGCGCGGGGTGCTGGCCAAGGTGGCGAATGCCATCTCCGAGCAGGACTGCAACATCCAGAATGTCAGCACCGATGGCGACCAGGGCGCCTACTCGACCATCTACATCACGCTGCAGGTGACCCATCGCCTGCATCTGGCCAAGGTTATCCGTGGCATGCGCAACATCCCCGAGGTGGTTCGCATCAACCGCCTGAAGGGTGACCAGAAAGCCGTCTGAGGCTGATAGAATCCACGCCGCTAAAAGGGAGATCAAAATGGCAGGTTACGAATCCGACCACACCAAGTTCATGCGCGAATGGATGGAGAAGCATCCTGAGGAGCGCGAAGTGCAGAAGAAGGGCCGCGCCCTGTGGTGGGACAAGCCCCAGGACGCCGAGACCCAGCGCGAATATGCCGCTGGCAAGGTGCCCGCGAAGGCCTATCCCTACGCCACCGAGAGCTGATCCACCGTCTTGCTCGCCCCCAAGCTCGCCTTCATCGACGTCGAGACCACCGGCGCCAACCCGGTCATTGACCGGGTCACCGAAATCGCGATCCTGAGGGTCGAGAACGGCGAGCTGGTCGAACGCTGGTCCAGCCTGGTCAATCCGGGCATTCCCATTCCGGCCAACATCCAGGCGTTCACCGGCATCACCGACGCCATGGTGGCGGATGCGCCGCCGTATGCGGCGGTGGCGGACCAGGTGCGGGCCCTGCTCGCTGGCTGCGTGTTCGCGGCCCACAACGCCCGCTTCGACTACGGTTTCCTCAAGAACGAATTCCAGCGCATCGGCCAGGAATTCGACGCGCCGGTGCTGTGCACCGTCAAGCTGTCGCGCGCCCTGTTCCCCCAGCATCACCGGCATGGCCTCGATGCCCTCATCGAGCGGCATGGCCTCACCTGCACGGCCCGTCACCGGGCGATGGGGGATACCGAGGCGCTGCACCAGTTCGCCGGCATGGTGGCGGGCCAGTTCGAGCGCGACGTGCTCGAGATGGCCATCGTCAAGGCCATGAAGGCACCCAACCGGCCCGCGGGGTTGCCGGAGGGCGTGCTCGAAGGCATGCCCGAAGGGCCGGGTGTTTACCTGTTCTATGGCGAGAACGATCTGCCCCTGTACGTCGGTCGCAGCGTCAGCCTGCGTTCCCGGGTGATGAGCCATTTCTCGGGCGAGCCGCGCAAGGGCAAGGAAGCCAAGATCGCCCAGCAGGTACGCCGGGTGGACTGGCGTGTCACCGCGGGCGAGCTGGGTGCGCTGCTCCTCGAGTCGCAACTGCTCCGGGAGCTCAAGCCCGCCGAGAACCGTCAGCCAGGCGAGACCGAGGCGGTCTTTGGCCTGCGCTACGATGCCGGTCGCCAGCGCGGCGCAGTTCTTTCGCGGGAGCCGCTCAACGGGGCCGATCCGCAGGGGTGGGGCGAGGTGTACGGGGCCTTCCGGGCCCGCAAGGAGGCCGACAACGCCCTGCGTGAGCTGGCGGCCCTCTACAAGCTGTGCCCCCGCCGCATCGGTACCGAAGCCTGGGCTGAAGGCGCCTGCCTGGCCCATGCGGCCAAGCGCTGCGCAGGTGTCTGCGCCGGGAAGGAAAGCCCTGCCGAACACGACCAGCGCCTGCTCAAGGTGCTGGAGAGCCTGCGCCTCAAACGCTGGCCTTGGGCCGGGCCGGTCACGGTGCATGAGCGGCATCCGGATACCGGCCGGGAGGCCTGGCATCTCCTCGACCGCTGGTGCCTGATCGGCAGTGTGGACGACGAGGCCGCCCTGCAGGCCTTGCGCGCCGCGCCGCCCGCCGCCCGCTTCGATCTCGACACCTACCGCATCCTGCTGCGTTGGTTTGACACGCCGGCCGGCAAGGCCACCGTCTCGCCGCTTTAGTTGCCTGAGCGGGCGGGTGTCCCGTTCTGCCGCCCTTCCCGCCACCCCTCCACCAGCGAGTACACCGCCGGCACCACCACCAGGGTGAGCAGGGTGGAGCTGATCATGCCGCCGATCACCGCGATGGCGAGGGGCTGGTTGGTCTCGTTGCCGGCACCGAATCCCAGCGCCGCGGGGGCCAGGGCCAGGATCACCGTGGCGGAGGTCATCAGCACCGGCCGCATGCGGATCGGGCAGGCATTGCGCAGGGCCGCATCAACCTGGAGGCCTTCGGCGCGGCGCTGGTTGGTGAGGTCCACCAGCAGGATGGAGTTTTTCGCCACCAGGCCGATCAGCAGCACCAAGCCGATCATCGAGTAGATGTTGAGGGTCTGGCCGGTGGCCCACAGGGCTGCCACGCCGCCGACGATGGCTAGGGGTTGGGCCAGCATCACGATGGCCGGCTGCAGGAAGCTGTTGAACTGGCTGGCCAGCACCATGTAAAGCAGGGTGAGGGCCAGGGCGAAGGTGAAGCTCATGTACTTCTGGGTCTTGCCGAACTCCTCTGCCTGGCCGATCAGCTTGATCTGGTAGCCCGTGGGCAGCAGCTCGGCGGCGGCAGCCTTGACCACCTCCACGGCCTCGCCCAGCGGCAGGGTCGGCGTGGCGTAGAAGGTGGCGGCGTACTGCAGGTCGAAGCGCCCCACCACCGCCGGCCCGAGGGCCTCCTTGAAGCCGGCGACGCTGTCGAGGCGGACCAGCTGTCCGTTCTTGTTGCGCAGGAAGATCTTCGACAGGTCGGACGGCTGGGTGAAGCTGCCCTCCTGCGCCTTGACGCGGATATCGTAGCGCTGGCCGTCGCCCGGCTCGTCGTTGAACTTGGCGATGTCCACCCCGCCGGTCAACATGTTGATGGCGAGGGCCACATCCTGGGTGCTCAGCCCCGCGTCGGCGATGCGCAGGCGATCCGGGGCGAAGACCAGCTGCGGCAGGTCGAGCTGCAGGTCGCTGTCCATGCGGCCGAGGCCGGGCACGCCGGCGAGCTTGCGCTGCAGGGCGACCGCATGGCGCCCGAGCTCCTGCAGGTTGTCGCCCGTCAGGACGAACTGCAGGGGCTCGCCACGCTGGCCCTGGACCATCGGGTAGGGCGCCGCGAAGACCCGTGCGCCGGCGATCTGGACGAACTCCTTGCGCAGCAGCGGGATGATGTCCTGCTGTTTCACCGTGCGCTCCTCCCGCGGCAGCATGCGAACCACCACCGTGCCCTGATTCACCTGCCCGGCGGTACCCAGGCCGATCAGGGCGAACTCGGAGCGGACCTCCGGATGGCGATCGAGAATCGCTTCCACTTCACGCAGCTTGCTGTCGGTGTAGTCGATGCTGGAGCCCAGGGGGGTGCGCAGGGACACCAGGAAGCGGCCTTCATCCTGCTCCGGGGTGAATGCCTTGCCCACATTGGCAAAGAAGAAGGCGCTGGACGCCACCACGGCGAGGGTCGCCAGCAGCACCCACAGGCGGTGGCTCAAGGCGCCTTCGAGCAGGCGCACATAGACCGCATCCATGGCTTCGAAGAGCCGGTCGAAGGCGCGATAGACCGGCCCGTGCTGCTTCTCCACCCGCAGGTAGCGCGAGCACAGCATGGGCGTGAGGGTGAGGGACACGAACAGGGATACCAGCACCCCGAAAGTCACCACCAGCGCGAAACTGCGGAAGAACTGGCCGATGATGCCGGAGATGAAGGCCACCGGGGCAAAGATGCAGACCAGCGAGAGGGTGGCGGCCATCACCGCGAAGACTACCTCGTTGCTGCCGTTGATGGCCGCCGAGACCGGGTCCGGGTCGAGCTCCTCCCGATGGCGGAAGATGTTCTCCAGCACCACGATGGCGTCGTCCACCACCACCCCGATGAGCAGCAGCAGGGCCAGCATGGTGAGGGAGTTGAGGGTGAAGCCCGCGAAGTAGATCACTGCGATGGCGCCCATCAGGGACACCGGGATGGCCAGCGCGATGATCAGGGTGGAGCGCACCGAGCGCAGGAAGAACCACACCACCAGGGAGGCCAGCAGTGTGCCTTCGATGAGGTGTTCCTTGAGGGAGTCTACGATCTCGAGGATGAACACCGCGTCGTTGGACACCACCGACAGGCTCATGCCCGGCGGGAGGGCGGGGCGGAGATCCTTGTCGAGACGTTCCTGGATGCGTTCGGTGATGGCCACCGTGTTGGCGTTGGCGATCTTGACCATGCCCAGGCCGACGGTGGTCTTGCCGTTGAAGCGGGCCAGCTGGCGGTTGTCGGTGAGGCCGTCCTCCACCTCGGCCACGTCGCCCAGGCGGATCGGCGCCTTGTCACGCCAGGCGATCACCATCTGCCGGAGCTCGTCCACCTGATGGAACTCCAGGTCCAGCTTGACCAGGCTCTCGGTTGTCTGGCCGACCACGAAGCCGCCGGCCAACTGCACATGCTCCTTGGCGAAGGCGTCGCTGATGTCTTGCGCGGTGACCGTATGGGCGGCCATGCGGTCGGGCCGCAGGTTCACCCGGATGGTCCGGTCGCGGCGCCCGCCGAGGCGCACCTCGCCGACGCCGTCGATGGTCTCGAGGCGCTTCTTGAGCACGTTGATGGCGTACTGGTTGAGCTGCTGCTGGGTGCGGTCGCCCTGCAGGGCCAGCCACATCACCGGCTGGGCGTTGGTCTCCACCTTGGCCACGACGGGGGGATCGACGTCCTTGGGCAGGCGTCGCAGCACCTGGTTGACCTTGGACTGGACCTCGTTGAAGGCCACGTCCACCTTCTTCTCGAGGTTGAAGGTGATGTTCACCACCGAGACGCCTGGCGACGAGGTGGATTGCACGTGCTCGATGCCCGGCGTGCTGTTGATGGCCGACTCGATGACATTGGTGATGCTCGAGTCGACGATGTCCGGGTTGGCGCCCTTCAGGGTGGTGGTGATCGAGATCACCGGGAATTCGATGTAGGGGAAGCGGTCCATGCCGATCCGCTGGTAGCCGATCACGCCAACCAGGACCAGCACGGCGCTCATCATCCACGCCAGCACGTGGCGCTTGATGGAGAGTTCGGGCAGGGTCATGGCTTGGCCGGCGTCGGTGCGGTGGGGGTGGCGGCCTTTACGGTGACGGCTGCGGCATCGGTCAGGAAGCCTGCGCCGTCCTCGGCAAGGGTTTCACCGGCGCTCACGCCCTTGACGATCTCCACCAGGCCATCCCGCTTGACCCCGGCTTCGACAACGCGCTGGCTGGCCTTGCCGCCGGCGATCACGTAGACCACCTTGCCTGCCGGGCGCAGTACCACGCTCTGCTCGGGGACGACCACCGCGGCGGGTTTGCTGCCGGTGATCACCGACGCATTCACGGTGCCGCCCGACAGCAGGGCGTCCTCGTTGTCCACGCGGACCAGCACGTCGAGGGCCCGGCTGCTGTCGTTGATGGTCGGCTTGACGTCTTCGACGCGGCCGCGGATGACCCGCCCGGGGGCATGGGGCAGGCTCAGGCGTACCGGCTGCCCGGCGCGGATACGGCCGGCGGCCGATTCGGGGAAAGGCAGATGGGCGCGCAGGATGCGGTTCGAGACGAGGCGGAACAGCGGATCGCCGACCTTGACGTAATCCCCGACCGAAACGATCTGGGTCTCGATCACGCCATCCGCCGGGGCGAGCACCCGGGTGCGGCCGAGGTTGTTGCGGGTGGCCTGGCTGCGTGCCCGGGCGTTGCCCAGCTGGGCGCGCAGCGCGTCTCGCTGGGCCAGGCTGTCTTCCGCGCCGTTGCGGGCGATGAAGCCTTTTGCCACGAGGTCCTGCTGGCGAGCGGCAAACCGTTCGGCCTGGGCGACGAGCGCTTCCAGGCGGGCGATCTCGGCGGCGTCGGCGCCGCCCTGGATCTCGAAATCGCTGGCGTCCAGCTCGGCCAGGAGCTGCCCCTTGCGGACCCGCTCGCCGCTGTGGGCCAGCACGCGGGTCACACGGCCCGCCACCTCGGCGCCGATCCTGGGGTCGATCAGCGCCTCGAGTGTGCCGAGGGTATCCTCGGTGACGTCCAGCGCCATGCTGCGGGCGCTGGTGGTGGTGATGAGGGTGGGGGGCGGACTCGCAGGCTTGGCGCCGGCAGGGGCATCAGGCTTGCTGCCGCAGCCGGCCAGGCCAATGGCAAGGATAAGGGCGACCCGTGGGGTGAAACGCTTGATCTTGGCCATTGGCATGTCGGCGGTGGAAGTCAGGGCAGGGGGCGTTCGCCCTTCAGCAGGTGCTCGAGAGTCTCCCGCTCGCGGATCAGGTGGACCGTGTCGCCATCCACCAGGACTTCGGCAGCCCGCGGCCGGGTGTTGTAGTTGGAGCTCATGGTCATGCCATAGGCGCCGGCCGACAGGAGGGCCAGCAGGTCGCCGGTGGCGACGGACAAATCCCGGTCATGGCCCAGGAAGTCACCGCTCTCGCAGATCGGGCCGACCACTTCGTAGCGGGTGGCGGGCAGGTCGCGGGGGGTGACCGCGACGATCTCGTGGTAGGCGTCGTAGAGGGCCGGGCGGGCCAGGTCGTTCATGGCCGCATCGATGATGGCGAAGTTCTTCTCGACGCCGGGCTTGAGGTATTCGATGCGGGTCAGCAGCAGCCCCGCGTTGCCTACCAGGGAGCGGCCGGGCTCGAAGCACAGGGCTTCTTCGCGACCGGCGAAGCAGGCCAGCAGCGGCTTGAGGTAGTTGGTGGGGGTGGGCGGCTCCTCGTCCCGGTAGCGGATGCCGAGGCCGCCGCCCAGGTCGATGTGGTCGAGCTTGATGCCTTCGCTGGCCAGTTGGTCCACCAGGCCGAGGATCTTCTCGGCGGCTTCGGTCATGGGGGCCGGGTCGAGGAGTTGGGAGCCGATATGGCAGTCGATGCCGCTGATCTCGATATGCGGCAGGGTGGCCGCCCTGCGGTAGAGGTCGAGGGCTTCGGTGAAGGCCACGCCGAACTTGTTGCCGCGCAGGCCGGTGGAGATGTAGGGGTGGGTGTTGGGATTGACGTCCGGATTGACCCGGAAGGCGATCGGCGCACGCTTGCCCAGGCTGCCGGCGACTTCGTTGAGGCGGTCGAGCTCGGCGGCGGATTCCACGTTGAAACAGCCGATGCCGGTCTCGAGGGCGTAGCGCATCTCTTCGATACTCTTGCCGACGCCCGAGAATATGACCTTGCCCGGGTCGCCACCGGCAGCCAGCACACGGGCCAGTTCGCCGCCCGAGACGATGTCGAAGCCGGCGCCGAGCCTGGCGAAGACGGACAGGATGCCGAGGCTGGAGTTGGCCTTGACCGCGTAGCAGACCAGCGCCTTGCGCTGCCCGAGGGCCTGTTGGTAGCTCTCGTAGGCCGCGGTGAGGGCGGCACGGGAGTAGACGTAGGTCGGGGTGCCGAAACGGGCGGCGATGTCGGCCAGCGGGACACCTTCGAGGGTCAGGCCGGCGGGGCCGGCTTGCAGCGTCGGCACGGGCAGGGCGGTGGTCATTGGGCGGGGTCCTGGGATGCGGGTTTGTTATGATCTGCCTGGGCCGGCCGGGCTGGGGCCGGTGCAGCGTCGGCCGGTTTGGCCGCGGGCTTGGGAATCTGCGGATAGTAGAGCGGACCCTTGATGCCACAGCCGGTCAGCAGGAGTGTGCCGCACACGGCGACAGTGAGGGCGAGGGTTCGCATGGGTTTCGCGCAAAAACGCAAATGTTAACAGAACAAGGGTTCAGACGATGAATGAAGCGGATTTCAATGCCCTGGCGGATGCAGAGCTGGATCGCCTGGAGGGTTTGCTCGACGCCTGCACGGCAGAGATCGATTACGAGGTGAAGCCCGGCGGCATCATCGAGGTGGAGTTCGAGAGCGGTACCAAGATCATCGTGAACCGCCACAGCGCGGCCCGCGAGATCTGGCTGGCGGCCAAGTCCGGCGGCTTCCACTTCCGCCCCGAGGCCGGCCGTTGGGTCGGCACCCGGGACGGGGCGGATTTCTATGCCGTGCTGTCCCGCTGCATGTCGGAGCAGGCCGGCGAGCCGGTCACCCTGGGCTGACCGGCTTGTTCACCGGCGCTTCCTCGGAGGGGGCGCTGGTGGGTTCGGGTGGCGCTTCCGGCGGCGCGGCCGGCAGGTTCTCCTGGTAGATCATTTCGTCGCTGCCGCCACCTGCAGGCTGGATGCGGATCAGGCCGCCCGGCGGTGTCGGGTAGGTTTCCGGCACGCCCTCGAGGGCTTTGCGCATGTAGTTGATCCACATGGGTAGTGCTGCTGCGCCGCCGGTCTCGCCGCTGCCGAGCTTGCGCGGCTGGTCGAAACCGATCCAGGCCACGGCGGCCACGGTGGGCTGGTAGCCGCAGAACCATGCATCCACGTACTCGTTGGTGGTGCCGGTCTTGCCGGCGAGGTCGCCGCGCTTGAGCACCAGCGCCTTGGTGGCCGTGCCCCGGCGCACCACGTCCTTCATCACCGAATCCATCAGGTAGGCATTGCGTTCGTCGATGGCCCGTTCGGCGGTTTCGCCGGCGACCGGCGGATCCACCCGGGCCAGCACATTGCCAGCCTCGTCGCGGATCTCCTTTACCAGGTAGGGCTCGATCCGGTAACCGCCGTTGGCGAAGACCGAGTAGCCGCGCAGCATCTGCCAGGGCGTCACCGAGCCGGCGCCCAGCGCCATGGTCAGGTAGGCCGGGTGGCGCTCCGCGTCGAAGCCGAACTTGGTGATGTAGTCCTGGGCGTAGCGCGGCCCGATTGACTTGAGCAGACGGATCGACACCATGTTCTTGGAGCGGGCCAGGGCCGAGCGCAGCGACATCGGGCCGTCGTACTTGCCGTCGTAGTTCTTTGGCTCCCAGGCCTGGCTGCCGGTCTCGCCGGCAGGGAAGGACAGGGGGGCGTCGTCCACGATGCTGTTCGGGCCATAGCCCTTCTCGAATGCGGCCGAGTAGATGAAGGGCTTGAAGCTGGAGCCGGGCTGGCGCCAGGCCTGGGTGGCGTGGTTGAACTTGTTGCGGTTGAAGTCGAAGCCGCCAGCCAGGGCACGGATGGCGCCCGTCCGGGGGTCGGCGGCGACCAGGGCGCCTTCGACTTCGGGCAGCTGGGTGATCTCCCAGCGGTTGTCCAGGTGGTTGATGCGGACGATGGCGCCGACCCGGATGCGCTTGTTGGGCGGTGCCTTGTCATTCAGCATGGGGGCTGCAAAGCGCAGGCTGTCGCCGGTCAGGCGAATGCTCTCGCCGTAGCGGTACACGGTGACTGCGCCGCCACCTGCCTGAGTCACGATGGCAGCCAGCATGTCGTCATAATCGGGGATTTCGGCGAGGATCTCGTCCATCGACTCGGCTTGCTGGGTGTTCAGGCGTGCGGGGTCGGCATAGCTCTCGGCGCCGCGATAACCGTGGCGGCGGTCGTAGTCCATGATGCCGCGCCGCAGGGCCCGGTGGGCGGCCTCCTGCTCGGTCTTGAGGATGGTGGTGATGACCTTGATGCCGCGGGTATAGGTCTCTTCCTTGTATTGCTCATAGGCGATCTGGCGCGCCATTTCGGCCACGTAGTCGGCGCTGCCGCCGAAATCGGCGGAGCTGCTGGCAACCTTGAGCGGGGTTTCGGCAGCCTTGCGCTGCTCGTCCTCGGTGATGAAGCCAAGCTCGGTCATCCGGCGCAGCACGTACTGCTGGCGCTGCGCGGCGCGCTTCGGATTGACCACCGGGTTGTAGGCCGACGGGGCCTTGGGGAGGCCGGCCAGCATGGCGGCTTCCGGAATGCTCAGGTCGCGGATGGATTTGCCGAAATAGGTGTGGGACGCGACAGCAAAGCCATAGGCACGACGACCGAGGAAGATCTGGTTGATGTAGACCTCGAGGATCTGGTCCTTGGTCAGGTTCTGCTCGATCTTGAAGGCCAGCAGGATCTCGTAGAGCTTGCGGGAGATCGTCTTCTCGCGGGTCAGGAAGAAGTTGCGGGCGACCTGCATGGTGATCGTCGAGGCGCCCTGGCGCTTGCCGCCGGTGGCCAGGTTGGCGCCTGCCGCACGGAGGATGCCGAGGAAATCCACACCGGAGTGCTGGTAGAAGCGGTCGTCCTCCGCCGCCAGGATGGCGTGCTTGAGCACTTCGGGGACTTCCTGGATGCGGATGAAGGCGCGGCGTTCCTCGCCGTACTCGCCGATGAGCTCACCGTCCGCCGTGTAGACGCGCAGCGGGATCTTGGGGTGGTAATCGGTCAGCGACTCCAGTGATGGAAGCGTTGGCCAGGCGAATGCCACTGCAAGGGCCAGAATGGCGGCGCCAATGGCGATCAGGCCGAGGAGGGCAATGAAAGGGTAGAGTACCCAGCGCATGTCGGGGATGGTAAGCGGAGTAAAGTCCCGCATTATACGAGTCAGGGCGTTTTGCCGCTCTGCGCATGACCAGGTGTTTTTCCGGCGCTTGCTTTACACCTGTCATTGTTGTTGTTAGGATTTCAAGTAGATTGTTGTAATTGCGTCTAACGTAAAGAATTTTCAGGATTTTTTGTGATCGACCTCTCCTTTCTCAGCCCCAGGGCGCGTCCTTTGATCGGCGTCGACATCTCGTCGTCATCGGTCAAAATGGTCGAATTGTCCGCCGCATCCGGGGGGGGGTACCGGGTCGAGCGCTACGCGGTCGAGTCTCTGCCCCGAGAGGCGGTTTCCGATGGCAACATCGCCAACCTCGATGCAGTTTCCGAGGCGATCCGCCGGGGCTGGCGGCGCCTGGGGACGAGCACCAAGTTCGTGGCCCTGGCCCTGCCGGCGTCGGCCGTGATCACCAAGAAGATCATCCTGCCTGCCGGCCTGCGCGATCAGGAACTCGAGGTGCAGGTCGAGTCGGAGGCCAATCAGTACATTCCCTTCGCCCTGGATGAAGTCAATCTGGATTTCCAGGTGATCGGGCCTGCTGCGTCGGGGGCCGACGAGGATGAAGTGCTGATCGCCGCATCCCGCAAGGAGAAGGTCGAGGACAGGGTGGCCGCTGCAGAGGCTGCTGGCCTGAAGGCGCTGGTGATGGACGTGGAGTCCTACGCGTCCCTGTCTGCCTTCGAGCTGGTCCAGGCGGATCTGCCGGAGGGGGGGCAGGACAAGATCATCGCCCTGGTGGATGCCGGCGCCAACGTCATGAACGTGTCGGTGCTGCGTAATGGTGTGCAGGTTTATGCCCGGGAGCAGGCCTTCGGGGGCTTCCTGCTCACCCAGGACATCATGCGTCACTTCGGCATGTCCCTCGAGGAGGCCGAGAGTGGCAAGCGGACCGGCTCCCTGCCTGAAAGTTACGAGACCGAGCTGCTCCGTCCGTTCATGGATGCCCTGGCCCTCGAGGTTTCGCGGGCCCTGCAGTTCTTCTTCACATCAACCCAGTTCAACCAGGTTGATCACATCGTCCTGGCGGGTGGCTGTGCCGTCATCCCGGGGCTTGCCGAGACCGTTGCCGGACGCACCCAGGTCGATACCCACATTGCGAATCCCTTCTCCGGAATGAGCCTGAGCTCCAAGATCCGTCCCAAGAATCTGGCTGCCGATGCGCCCGCCTTGCTGGTGGCCTGTGGCCTTGCCCTGCGGAGGTTTGACTTGTGATCCGCATCAACCTCCTTCCCCATCGGGAAGAAAAGCGCAAGGCCCGGCGCCAGCAGTTCATCCTGCTCTCGGCGCTGATGGCACTGGCCGGCCTGGTGGTGTGGTTCATCGGGCATACCCTGATCGCCGGCTATGTCGATGGCCAGGACGCCAAGAATGCCTTTTTGAAACAGGAAATTGCCGCTCTCGACAAGGATATCGTGGAGATCAAGGGGCTGAGGGAGCAGGCCGAGGCCCTGTTGTCGCGCAAGCAGGTCATCGAGTCGCTGCAGACCAACCGTACCGAAACGGTGCTGGTTTTCAATGAGCTGGCCCGCCAGCTTCCCGAGGGTGTATACCTCAAGGGCCTCAAACAGACCGGCCCGCGCATCAATCTCGTGGGTTATGCCCAGTCCAATGCCCGTGTCTCCAACCTGATGCGCAACCTCGAAGCTTCACCGTACCTCCAGAACGCCGATCTCGTCGAAGTGAAGGCCGCGGTGCTGAATACACGGCGGGTCAGCGAGTTCAGCCTCAATGTGAGCGTCGAGCGTGCCAAGGCTCAGGACGGGATCGAGGCCAAGGGTGGCGCCGTCCCGGGAGGTAAGCCGTAATGGGCTTCAAGGATTCGCTCGAAAATCTGCGTACGCTGGACATGCAGGCGCTTCTCCGGGATTTTCAGGGGCTCGATCCCAATGATCCTGGCCAGTGGCCCCTGTTGCCGCGGATTGCGACCCTGATTGCCCTGTTCGCGGCGATCGTCGCGGGGGGGTGGTGGTTTGACTGGAGTGATCAGCTTGCCGGGCTTGAAGCCAAGGAGAAGGAAGAGCTCACGCTGAAGGAGGATTGGCTGACCAAGAAGCGGCAGGCCGTCAATCTGGCGGAGTACCGCCGCCAGCTCAGCGAGATCGACCGCCAGTTCGGTGCCCTGCTCAAGCAGTTGCCGAACCGCTCCGAAATCGAGTCATTGCTTGCCGACATCAACCAGGCCGGGCTGGGGCGGGGGCTTCAGTTCGAGTTGTTCAAGCCGGGTTCGGAGGGGTCCAAGGATTTCTACGCCGAGTTGCCCATCGCCGTGCGGGTGACCGGCAATTACCATGATCTCGGTGAATTCGTCAGTGACGTGGCCAAGATGCCACGTATCGTGACCCTCAACGACATTGCCATCGAAACGGGCAAGGACGGCAACCTCAAGTTTGATGCCACGGCGGTGACCTATCGCTACCTGGACGACGAGGAAGTTGCCAGGCTCCGTAGGGAAAGAGCCAAGGAAAAGGCGGGCAAGAAGTGAGGATGATGCGACTGACGCTGGTGGTGCCGGCCATGGTCATGCTGGCCTTGGCCGGATGTTCGGACCAGCAGGATGACCTCCGTACCTGGATGGCGGAAGCCTCCAGGGATCTCAAGCCCAATCTCAAGCCTCTTCCCCCGATCCAGAAAGCGGTCGAGGTGAATTATGAAGGGGCCTCCCTGGTGGACCCCTTCCGGCCTGCCAAGCTCGAGCCGGACAAGAAAGGGGGGCAGTTCGCTCCCGATGCAAACCGGCGGCGTGAGCCGCTGGAGTCCTATCCGCTGGAATCCCTGAGGATGGTGGGGGTCCTGATGAAGGGCGGTCAGGCCCATGCGATCGTCGCGGTCGACAAGACCCTGCACCAGGTCCGGGTCGGTAACTATCTGGGGCAGAACTACGGGCGCATCACAGCGATTGCCGAATCCGAAATCACTTTGAAAGAGCTCGTCGAGGACGCCGGCGGCGAATGGACCGAGCGTATCAGTACGCTGCAACTGCAAGAGCAGGCGCCTCAGGAGGCGAAGAAATGAAAATGGGACGTTGTAGCGTCAGGTTTGGCGCTTGGGCCGTTGTTGCTGTGCTGGGAGCCGTTTTTCCCGCAGCACCTTTGTTTGCACAGGCACAGCAGGCCGAGGCAGTCACAGGCAACCGCATCGAAAAGATCGTCGCGGCGGAGCAGGGGGGCAACATTGTCCTGAAGCTCACCATGGCACAGCCGCTGTCGGCGCCTCCGGGCAGCTTCAGCGTGGCCAGTCCGGCGCGGATCGCCTTCGACTTTCCGGATACGGGCAATGGCCTGGGGCGGAGCAGCCAGGCCCTCAATACCGGTGACCTGCGCAGCGTGAATGTCGTGCAGGTTGCCGATCGCACCCGTCTGGTCCTGAATCTCTCCAGGATTTATCCCTACGAGACCCGCCTGGACGGCCGGGATGTATACATCACATTGGCGGCCAGCCAGCTGAAGGATGTCTCTGCCGCTGCAACCCAGTCCGCCCAGTTTGCGCCCGCTGCGGCGGCGCCAGGGGACCGGCACGCCATCCGGGATATCAACTTCCGGCGCGGCAAGGATGGCGAGGGGCGCCTGGTGGTGGATCTGTCCGATCCCAATGCGGGGATCGACATTCGCCAGCAGGGCAACAGCCTGATCGTCGATTTCCTCAAGACCGAAGTGCCCGAGCAGCTTCGCCGCAAACTCGATGTGATCGACTTCGGCACGCCGGTGTCCTCCGTGGTGACCCAGGCACAAGGCGGCAACGCCCGCATGACGGTGACGCCCCGTGGCCTGTGGGAGCACAACGCCTACCAGAGCGACAACCAGTTCGTGCTCGAGGTGAAGCCGCTCAAGGAAGATCCGAACAAGCTGGTGCAGGGGTCGGCCAAGGGCCGCTTCGCAGGCGAGAAGCTGTCCCTGAACTTCCAGAACATCGATGTCCGTTCCGTGCTCCAGGTGATCGCCGACTTCACCAACTTCAACATCATCACCAGCGACTCGGTGCAGGGCAACCTGACCCTCCGTCTCAAGGATGTGCCCTGGGATCAGGCTCTCGACATCATCCTGCAGGCGCGCGGGCTGGATATGCGCAAGAACGGCAACGTGATCTGGATCGCCCCGCGGGACGAACTGGCGGCCCGCGAGAAGCTTGATCTCGAATCCCGCGCCCAGATCGGCGACCTCGAGCCGCTGCGTACCGAGAGCTTCCAGATCAACTACCACAAGGCCAAGAGCGTCGCCGAGTTCCTGAAGAGCAAGGATCAGACCGTGCTCTCCAAGCGGGGGAGCGTGATCGTGGATGAGCGGAGCAACAAGATCTTCGTCAACGACGTGGCTTCCCGTCTCGAGGAGTTGCGTCGTCTGGTGGCAGAGATCGACGTGGAAGTCCGCCAGGTGCTGATCGAAGCCCAGATCGTCGAGGCCCAGGACAACTTCGCCCGCAACCTGGGTGTGCGCCTGGGCTTCGGCGGCAAGACCGGCGGCCTGCTGGGCAAGACCGAGGATGGCGTCTCGGTCTACCGCAACACCTTCGGTTCCGGCACGCTCAATTCGACGGGCTACCAGGCTGGGCAGATCATCACCAGGCCCAACTTCAACGAGTCCCTGGGCGTCAACCTGCCGGCCTCCACCATCAACAACAAGCAGGCCGGAGCCTTCTCGCTGGCGCTTTGGAACAGCGCGGCGACCCGTTACATCGACCTTGAGGTTTCGGCGCTGGAAGCCGATGGCCGGGGCAAGATCGTCTCCCGTCCCCGCGTGATGACCGCTGACAAGGCCGAGGCGCTGATCGAGCAGGGTGTTGAAATCCCCTATAATTCCGCGACCAGCTCCGGCGCCACCAGCGTGACCTTCCGCAAGGCCAACCTGTCCCTCAAGGTCAAGCCCCAGGTCACGCCGGATGGCAAGATCATGATGTCGCTGGATGTGAACAAGGATTCGCCGCGTTTCGATGTTTCACTGGCGTCCGGGGTCCCCATCGATACCAAGCACGTCAAGACCGAGGTGATCGTTGAAAATGGCGGCACCATCGTGATCGGCGGGATTTACACCCAGGACACGTCCAACACGACGACCAAGATCCCCCTCCTGGGCGATATTCCTGCAATCGGTTACCTGTTTCGCAGCAACGAGCGCAAGGACAACAAAACCGAGCTGCTTGTCTTCATTACGCCCCGCATCATCAACGAACAGTTGGGATTGCGCTGATATACCGGCCTGAATGGAATAACCCATGCGTGACTTCTTTACCGCGGGCGTGCGCTCGCATGCCCGTCTTCTAGTTCCGGCCTTTGCCGCTCTTGCGCTCGCCAGTTGTGGCGGTGGCGGTGGTGGTGGCAGTAGCAACACCGGCTGTCCGGGCGGTTTCCTGACCTGTAATGGGTCTGGCACCGACGCGACGGCCCAGGCGCCCAAGTTCACCCTGACCCTGGTGGATGCCGGGACGGGGGCGGCCAGCAACAATCTGACCTCCGGCAAGCCCCTGACCGTAAGGGCCTTGCTGCTGACCGCAGCGGGAGCGCCGCTGGCCAACAAGGTCGTGACCTTCACGACCAACAATGCCCTGGCCACCTTCGACCCGGCTTCCGGTACGCGCCTGACCGATGCAAACGGTTACACCACGATTACCCTGCTGGCGGCTGACCTGTCCTCCAGTGGTGCTGCGGAAGTCAGCGCCACTGTCGATGTGAGCGGTACGGCCGTCACCCAGAAGGTGGCCTACAGTGTCAGCCCCGGCGTCGTGACCCTTTCCGGACTCGCCGCCAACAGCACCTCCCTGAGCGCCTATGGCAGCACCTCGGTATCGGTGCAGGTCTATTTCAACGGCAGCCTGAGCGCGACTCCGCTGACCGTGAACTTCGCCTCCGGCTGTTCCAGCAATGGCAAGGCCAGCCTCACCAGCAGCGTCACCACGGTGAATGGTGTCGCCACGGCCACGTACACCGACAAGGGCTGCGCAGGCACGGACGTCATTACGGCCACCGTCCAGGGCGCCAGTGCCCAGACGAGCATCGCCGTGGCGGCTCCCAAGGCCTCGAATATCGGTTACGTATCCGCCACGCCGTCGTCAATCGTGTTGGCGGGCACCGGCGGTGGTGGCCTGAGTTCCGACTCCGTCGTCACCTTCAAGGTGGTGGATAGCACCAATACACCGGTGGCCTCCAAGTCGGTCAGCTTCGACCTGTCCACCCGGGTTGGCGGGATCAAGCTCAATGGGCAGTCCTCCGGTGCTGTCCAGGCAACTTCCGATTCGTCGGGCCTCGTCAGCGTGACCGTCTCTGCCGGCTCGGTGCCGACTCCGGTCTGGGTGACCGCAACCCTGGTCGATGATCCGACGATCAAGACCCAGTCCACCAACCTCACCATCTCCACCGGCCGCCCGACCCAGGACCGCTTCTCCCTGTCTGTCGGCACGTTCAACATCGAAGGGTGGAACCGGGATGGCATCAGGACGACGGCTACCGTGTATGCCTTCGATCGCCTGGGTAACCCCGTGGCTGATGGCACGGTGGTCAACTTCATCAGCGAAGGTGCGGGCGTTGATCCGTTCTGCACCACCAAGGCGGGCGGCTGCTCGGTGAATATCACCAGCGGTGAGCTGCGCCCCCGCGTCGATAGCGAGCCGTCCTCGTTTGGTGTCACCGCTGGCCGGGTGACCATCCTGGCCTACGCCCAGGGCGAGGAAAGCTTCGACGACGCGAATACCAACAACGTTTACGATGCGGGCGAGACCTTCCGCGATCTGGGTGATGCCTTCGTCGATAACAACGAGAACAAGACCTGGTCCTCCGGTGAGCGGGAAATCCAGTTCAGTTCTTCCAGCACGGCGGCCTGCCCGGCCTATCCGTCGGATGGCCGTTATTACAATGCGCCGTACAAGTCCGGCACCTGCGACGGTGTCTGGGGTGCTGCCCATGTCCGTCGCAACATTGTCATCACGCTGTCCAGCTTCGCGATCGGCACCGTGACGCCTTCCGTCTTCACGATGCCTGCGCTGCCGGCCTGCACGGGCAGTTTCACTTTCCGTCTGTCTGATGTGAACAACAACCCGATGCCGGCGGGCGCTGCGATCTCCGCGGTGTCCGGTGTGACCTACACGAACGACACCGGTGAAACCGTGAAGGCCACCGTGTCGATTCCCCAGGGTAACGAAACTGTGCCCAACACCAACGCGCCGGGTGGTACCTTCCACACCATCGTTGTCGAAGGCTCCAAGTGCACCACCAAGCCGGTCGGTTCCGTCACCATCAACGTGACTTCGCCGAGCGGTGATGCCAGCGCCAGGACCATCACGATCAATTGACGACTGCTTCGGGGATCAGCGACGGTGCCCCGGCAGCAGGGGGCGGAGCATGAATCACCCGAGATGTATCGTATTGGTCGGCATGCCCGGGTCGGGCAAGACGACCGTGGGGCGCGAGCTGGCCAAGCGCCTGGGCCTCCGGTTCATGGACAGCGATCACGAGATCGAAGTCCGGACCGGGGTCAAGATTCCGACCATCTTCGAGATCGAGGGTGAAGAGGGTTTCCGCAAAAGGGAGACGCTCACCCTCGACGAACTTACCCATGAATCGGGCATGGTGCTGGCGACCGGTGGCGGTGCGGTCATCAAGCCGGAGAACCGTGCCCTGCTCTCCAGCCGGGGCGTGGTCATCTATCTCAATGTGCCACCCCACGTGTTGTGGGAACGGACCCGTCACGACCGAAGCCGCCCGCTGCTGCAGGTTCCCGACCCCCGGGGACGTCTCCAGCAGTTGTTCATAGCCCGCGACCCGCTCTACCGGGAGGCCGCCCACGTCGTCGTCGAGGGCGGGCGGGGTACGCCCCATGCCATGGTCAGGATGATCGAGAAAGAGCTGCAAACCCTATGCGAACATTGAATGTCGAGCTTGCCGAGCGCAGCTATCCCATCCGTATCGGAGCGGGAGTGGTCGGCGATGCCGGGTTGGTGCTGCCCTACCTGAAGACCCGGCGGGTGGCCGTGATCACCAACGAGGTGGTCGGCCCCCTCTATCTGGATGCATTCGTCACCGGGCTCGAGACTGCCGGGATCCGGGTGACGCGCATCGTCCTGCCTGACGGCGAGGTTCACAAGGACTGGCCGACCCTCAACCTGATCTTCGACCGGCTGCTCGCCGAGCGTTGCGACCGCAGCACGACCCTGATCGCCCTGGGCGGCGGGGTGGTGGGGGACATGGTCGGCTTCGCGGCCGCGACCTACCAGCGGGGGGTCCCGTTCATCCAGGTGCCCACCACCCTGCTGTCCCAGGTGGATTCCTCCGTGGGGGGCAAGACGGCCATCAACCACCCCCTCGGCAAGAACATGATCGGCGCCTTCTACCAGCCGCGGCTTGTCCTGGCTGATACGCGGGTGCTGGATACCCTGCCGGACCGGGAACTGAAGGCTGGTCTGGCGGAAGTCATCAAATATGGCCTGATCCGCGACCTGCCCTTCCTCGAATGGATCGAAGCCAACCTGGAGCGTCTACTGGCCCGCGATCAGGAGGCCTTGGCCGAGGCGGTCGAGCGCTCCTGTCGCAACAAGGCCGAGGTGGTGGCCGCCGACGAGACCGAGCAGGGCGAGCGGGCCACGCTCAACCTGGGGCACACCTTCGGGCATGCCATCGAGACAGGCATGGGTTACGGCGTCTGGCTGCACGGTGAAGCGGTGGCGGCGGGCACCATCATGGCGGCAGACCTGTCACGCCGCCTGGGCTGGCTGTCGGATGCCGACATTGATCGTATCCGGCATATCCACGAGCGGGCCGGCCTGCCCGTGGCGGGGCCGGTGCTTGGTGCGGAGCGCTACCTGGAGCTGATGGCCCACGACAAGAAGGTTTCCGACGGCACCTTGCGCCTGGTGCTGCTCAAGGCAATCGGCAAGGCCGTGATCAGTGCCGAGGCCACGCCCGCGCAGATGCGCGCGACCATTGACGCCTGCTGCGCCTAGCGCCGTGTCCATGTACGTCCTGGCGCCCTACGCCGTCACCGAGGCCAATTCCCGCGGGCGCCGGATCACTGAAGCCGCCCCCACCGCCCGGGGTGAATTCCAGCGGGACCGGGACCGGATCGTTCACTGCACGGCGTTTCGCCGTCTTGAATACAAGACCCAGGTCTTCGTAAACCACGAAGGAGACCTCTTCCGGACCCGCCTCACCCACAGCATCGAAGTGGCCCAGATCACCCGCACCATTGCGCGGGCCTTGAATCTCAACGAGGATCTGGCCGAGGCCGTGGCCCTTGCCCACGACCTGGGGCACACCCCGTTCGGCCACGCGGGGCAGGATGCCCTGAACGCCTGCATGAAGGACCTGGGAGGCTTTGAACACAACCTGCAGTCCCTGCGCATCGTCGACCTGCTGGAAGAGAGCTACGCCGAGTTCAACGGCCTCAACCTGATGCACGAGACCCGGGAGGGCATCCTCAAGCATTGTTCGCCGAAGAACGCGCAGCTTCTGGGCGACGTGGGCGAGCGCTTTCTGCAGGGGCGCCAGCCCTCCGTCGAGGCCCAGCTGGCCAATCTGGCCGACGAGATCGCCTACAACAACCATGACGTGGATGACGGGCTGCGATCCGGGCTCATCACGCTCGAGCAGTTGCAGGACGTCCCCGTCTTCGCCCGCCAGCGCCGCGTCGTGGAGGCGGCCTATCCCGGGATTTCCGGACGCAAGCTGATCCACGAGACGGTCAGGCGCATGATCAACCTGATGGCCGTGGACCTGATCGAGCAGACCCGGCGCAACATCGCCGAGGGCGCGATCGAAACCCTGGATGACGTGCATCGGGCGCCCAGGCTGGTGGCCTACAGCGAAGCCATGCTCCCCGAGCTGAGAACCCTCAAGGTCTTCCTGAGGGAGAGCCTGTATCACCATTACCAGGTGCTGCGCATGACCGACAAGGCCCGGCGCATCATCCACGACCTCTTCGGGGCCTTCATGAACGACCCGCGCCTGCTGCCCCCGCAGTACCAGGCGATGGCCAGGTCCGACACCCCGCGTGCCATTGCCGACTACATTGCCGGGATGACCGATCGCTACGCCATGCGGGAACATCGTCGTCTTTTTGCCGTCGGCGAGATCCACTGAACCCCTGCCCGCCGTTTCCCCGCAGGTCTCCACGAGCCCCGCTTCCATGCGGCGGCGCAAAAAAACCTTGAAGAACCAAGGCCTGGAGCGGTATATTCGACCCTCGCCCAATGTGTTTGAACGGTCTCCTCGTCGGGATCGAAGGTAGCCGGCTGGCCGGAAGCCGCCGGCTTTTTCACGGTTCGGACGGGGCGATTTCCGCAGTTTGAAGGTCCGGTGCTACAGGAATGTAGGTGCCGGGTTTGTGTTGTGTCGAGGAAAAACAAGATGGATCTTCCCCTGCAGCAGGGTCTCTACGACCCCGCCAACGAACATGACGCCTGTGGTGTCGGCTTCATTGCACATATCAAGGGCAACCGTACTCACAATGTGGTTCTTCAGGGCCTCGAGATCCTGAAGAACCTGGATCACCGGGGCGCCGTCGGTGCCGATCCGCTGCAAGGTGACGGTGCGGGCATCCTGATCCAGATTCCGGACACCCTTTATCGCGAAGAAATGGCCAAGCAGGGCGTCACCCTGCCGCAGGCCGGCGACTACGGCGTGGGCATCGTCTTCCTGCCGAAGGAGCACGCCTCCCGTCTCGCCTGTGAGGAAGAGATCGAGCGCGCGGTGCGCTCCGAAGGCCAGGTCGTGCTCGGCTGGCGCGATGTGCCCACCGACCCGGCGATGCCGATGTCTCCCACCGTCAAGGCCAAGGAGCCGGTGATCCGCCAGATCTTCATCGGCCGCGGTCCCGACGTGATGGTCACCGATGCCCTCGAGCGCAAGCTCTACGTGATCCGCCGCCGTGCCGCCAACGCCATCGGCAGCCTCAAGCTGAAGCACTCCAAGGAGTTCTACACCCCGTCCATGTCGGCGCGGACCGTGAACTACAAGGGCCTGCTGCTGGCTGACCAGGTGGGTCAGTACTACCTCGACCTCCAGGACCCCCGTTGCGTGTCCGCGCTGGCCCTCGTGCACCAGCGCTTCTCGACCAACACCTTCCCGACCTGGCACCTGGCCCACCCGTTCCGCTACATCGCCCACAACGGCGAGATCAACACCGTCCGCGGCAACTACAACTGGATGCGTGCCCGCGAAAAGGGCACCCACTCCCCGCTGCTGGGTGATGACCTGCAGAAGCTGTGGCCGCTGATCTACCCGGGCCAGTCCGACTCCGCGTCCTTCGACAACGCCCTCGAACTGCTCGTCATGAGCGGCTACTCCCTGGCCCACGCCATGATGATGATGATTCCCGAAGCCTGGGAATCCCATACCCTCATGGACCAGAAGCGCCGCGCCTTCTACGAGTACCACGCGGCCATGATGGAGCCGTGGGACGGCCCCGCCGCGGTGGCCTTCACCGACGGCCGCCAGATCGGCGCCACCCTCGACCGCAATGGCCTGCGCCCGGCCCGCTACCTGGTCACCGATGACGACTACGTCGTCATGGCCTCCGAGTCCGGCGTGCTGCCCATCCCCGACGAGAAGATCGTCAAGAAGTGGCGCCTGCAGCCGGGCAAGATGTTCCTGATCGACATGGAGCAGGGCCGCATCATCGACGACAAGGAGCTCAAGGAGTCCCTCGCGTCGGCCAAGCCCTACCAGGAGTGGCTGCGCCGCATCAACATCAAGCTCGACACCTGTGCCGAGCCCGAGTCCGTGGCCGCGCCCGAGTGCGCCGCCTCCGTGCTCGATCGTCAGCAGGCCTTCGGCTACACCCAGGAGGACATCAAGTTCATCCTCGAGCCGATGGCCAAGAGCGGCGAGGAAGGCACCGGCTCCATGGGCAACGACAGCCCGCTGGCCGTGCTGTCCGCCCGCGCCAAGCCGATCTACGCCTACTTCCGGCAGCTCTTCGCCCAGGTGACCAACCCGCCGATCGACCCGATCCGCGAACAGCTGGTCATGTCCCTGGTGTCCTTCGTCGGCCCGCGCCCCAACCTGCTCGGCATCAACGAGATCAACCCGCCGTACCGCCTGGAAGTCACCCAGCCGGTGCTGACCTTCGCCGACATGGCGAAGCTGCGCGAGATCGCCCGTTACACCGAAAACAAGTTCCGCTCCGCCGAACTGGACATCTGTTACCCGCTGGCCTGGGGCAAGGAAGGTGTCGAAGCGCGCCTGGCCTCCCTCTGTGCCGAAGCCGAGAATGCGGTGCTGGACGGTTCCAACATCCTGATCGTCTCCGACCGCAAGGTCAGCGCCGAGCAGGTTGCCATCCCGGCCCTGCTCGCCACCTCGGCCATCCACCAGCACCTTGTCACCAAGGGTCTGCGCACCCGCACCGGCCTGGTGGTCGAAACCGGCTCCGCCCGTGAGACCCACCACTTCGCCGTGCTGGCAGGCTATGGCGCCGAGGCGGTGCACCCCTACCTGGCCCTCGAGACCCTGACCGAACTGGCCAAGGGCGACGCGGAAACCGCCGACAAGTACGTCAAGCACTTCATCAAGGCGGTCGGCAAGGGCCTCATGAAGGTCATGTCCAAGATGGGCATCTCCACCTTCATGTCCTACACCGGCGCGCAGATCTTCGAAGCCATCGGCCTCAAGAAGTCCCTGGTGGAAAAGTACTTCACCGGCACGGCCTCCCAGGTCGAGGGCATCGGTGTGTTCGAGGTCATGGAAGAGGCGATCCGCCTGCACCAGGCCGCCTTCAGCGCCGACCCGGTGCTGGCCAACGCCCTGGACGCCGGCGGCGAGTACGCCTACCGGATCCGTGGCGACGAGCACATGTGGACCCCGGATGCGATCGCCAAGCTGCAGCACTCCACCCGCTCCGGCAAGTTCGACACCTACAAGGAATACGCCCGGATCATCAACGACCAGAGCAAGCGCCACATGACCCTGCGCGGCCTGTTCGAACTCAAGCCCGTCGGCGCCCCGGTGCCGCTGGAAGAGGTCGAGCCCGCCAAGGAGATCGTGAAGCGCTTCGCCACCGGCGCCATGTCCCTGGGTTCCATCTCCACCGAAGCCCACACCACCCTGGCCATCGCCATGAACCGGATCGGCGGCAAGTCGAACACCGGCGAAGGCGGCGAGGACCCGAAGCGCTTCATCCCCATCTCCAAGCCCACCAAGCTGTCCGAGCTGATCGGCGCCAACCGGGTCGAGCGGGATATCGAGCTGAAGGTGGGCGACAGCCTGCGCTCCTCGATCAAGCAGGTCGCCTCCGGCCGCTTCGGTGTGACCACCGAGTACCTGGTCAATGCCGACCAGATCCAGATCAAGATGGCCCAGGGCGCCAAGCCCGGCGAAGGCGGCCAGCTGCCCGGCCACAAGGTGTCCGAGTACATCGGCTTCCTGCGCCACTCCGTGCCCGGCGTCGGCCTGATCTCGCCCCCGCCGCACCACGACATCTACTCCATCGAGGATCTGGCCCAGCTGATCCACGACCTGAAGAACACCAACCCGGCGGCCGACATCTCCGTCAAGCTGGTGTCCGAAGTGGGCGTGGGTACCGTGGCGGCCGGCGTGGCCAAGGCCAAGGCCGACCACGTGGTGATCGCCGGCCACGACGGTGGCACCGGTGCCTCGCCCTGGTCCTCCATCAAGTACGCGGGCTCGCCGTGGGAGCTCGGCCTGGCCGAAACCCAGCAGACCCTCGTCCTGAACCGCCTGCGCAGCCGTATCCGTGTGCAGGTCGACGGCCAGATCAAGACCGGCCGTGACGTGGTCATCGGCGCCCTGCTGGGGGCCGACGAGTTCGGCTTCGCCACTGCTCCGCTGGTGGTCGAAGGCTGCATCATGATGCGCAAGTGCCACCTCAACACCTGCCCGGTGGGCGTGGCCACCCAGGACCCGACCCTGCGCAAGCGTTTCTCCGGCCAGCCGGAGCACGTGGTGAACTTCTTCTTCTTCGTCGCCGAGGAAGTCCGCGAGCTGATGGCCCAGATGGGCATCCGCAAGTTCGACGAGCTGATCGGCCGTGCCGACCTGCTCGACATGCGGGCCGGCATCGAGCACTGGAAGGCCAGCGGCCTGGACTACAGCCGCATCTTCCATCAGCCGAACGTGCCCGCCGAAGTGCCGCGTCTGCACACCGAGACCCAGGACCACAACCTGGGCAAGGCGCTCGACAACCAGCTCATCGAGCTGGCCAAGCCGGCCCTCGAAACGGGTGCGAAGGTCAACATCGAACTGCCGGTGCGCAACATCAACCGGACTGTCGGTGCCATGCTGTCCGGCCAGTTTGCTGCCAAGTACGGCCACGCCGGCCTGCCCGACGACACCGTGCATATCAAGCTCAACGGCACCGCCGGCCAGAGCTTCGGGGCCTTCCTGTCCCGTGGCCTGACCCTCGAGCTGGTGGGTGAAGGCAACGACTACGTGGGCAAGGGCCTCTCCGGCGGCCGCATCATCGTGCGCCCGGCGCCCGGCTTCAAGTGCGACACCCCGAGCAACATCATCATCGGCAACACCGTGCTCTACGGTGCCACCGAAGGCGAAGCCTACTTCGCCGGCGTGGGTGGCGAGCGCTTCGCGGTGCGTAACTCCGGCGCCACCACCGTGGTGGAAGGCGTGGGCGACCATGGTTGCGAGTACATGACCGGCGGCACCGTCGTGGTGCTGGGCATGACCGGCCGCAACTTCGCTGCGGGCATGTCCGGTGGCGTGGCCTACGTGTTCGACGAGGACGGCACCTTCGAAGGTCGCTGCAACATGGCCCAGGTCGCCCTGGAGCCGGTCGAGGACGAACTCGAAGCCCGCAAGGGTTCCGAGTCGGGCGACGAGCTCGAGTCCCACGGCCGCGTCGATGTCCGTCACCTGGGCATGGCTGACGAAGCCCTGCTCAAGATGCTCGTCGAACGTCATGCCACCTACACCGGCAGCGAACGCGCCAAGGCCATCCTCGCCGACTGGCCGACCTACCGCGCCAAGTTCGTCAAGGTGATGCCGCACGAATACCGTCGCGCGCTGGCCGAAATGGCCGCGCAACAACAGAAAGAACTGGAGGCCGCGTAACATGGGCAAGCCAACTGGATTTCTCGAGTACCAGCGTCTCTCCGAGGCCTATGCCCCGGTCGAGCAGCGTCTCAAGCACTACAAGGAGTTCGTCGATCACCTGAGCGACGACGAGGCGGCCAAGCAGGGCGCCCGCTGCATGGATTGCGGCGTGCCTTTCTGCAACAGCGGCTGTCCGGTGAACAACATCATTCCCGACTGGAATGATCTGGTGTATCGCGGTGCCTGGAAGGAGGCGATCGAGGTCCTGCACTCGACCAACAACTTCCCCGACTTCACCGGCCGCATCTGCCCGGCCCCCTGTGAAGCCGCGTGCACGCTCAACATCAACACCGAAGCCGTGGGCATCAAGTCCATCGAGCACGCGATCATCGACAAGGCCTGGGAGAACGGCTGGGTCAAGCCCCAGCCCGCCGCCGTCAAGACCGGCAAGAAGGTTGCCGTGGTCGGCTCCGGCCCTGCCGGCCTGGCCGCTGCCCAGCAGCTGGCCCGCGTCGGCCACGACGTGACCGTGTTCGAGAAGAGCTCCCGCATCGGTGGCCTGCTGCGTTACGGCATCCCCGATTTCAAGATGGAGAAGTCCCACATCGATCGTCGCGTCGAGCAGATGCAGGCCGAAGGCGTCAGCTTCCGCACCAAGGTGTGCGTGGGTGCCAAGCCGGCGGCCACCGGCATCAACGACGATGCGGTCGAGGTGATCTCCGCCGAGCAGCTCAAGTCCGAGTTCGATGCGGTGATCCTCGCCGCCGGCTCTGAAGTGCCCCGCGACCTGCCGGTTCCGGGCCGCGAACTGTCCGGCATCCACTTCGCCCTTGAGCTGCTGGTTCCGCAGAACAAGGAAGTGGCCGGCGACGACAAGAACCCCATCTCCGCCACCGGCAAGCACGTCATCGTGATCGGCGGCGGCGACACCGGTTCCGACTGCGTGGGCACCTCCAACCGTCACGGCGCCAAGTCGGTGACCCAGTTCGAAGTGATGCCCGAGCCGCCGAAGGAAGAGAACCGTCCGCTGACCTGGCCCTACTGGCCGATCAAGCTGCGCACCTCCTCCTCCCACGAGGAAGGCTGCAGCCGCGAGTTCGCGGTGTCCACCAAGGAGTTCATCGGCGAGAACGGCAAGGTCAAGGCCCTGCGCACCGTCGAGCTCGAATGGAAGGATGGCAAGCCGAGCGAGGTCGCCGGTTCCGAGCGCGAGCTGCCGGCCGATCTGGTCCTCTTCGCCATGGGCTTCACCAACCCGGTGGCGTCCCTGCTCGAAGCCTTCGGTGTCGACAAGGACGGTCGTGGCAACGCCAAGGCCACCACCGACGGTGAAGGCTGCTACGCCACCAACGTGGCCAAGGTCTTTGCCGCCGGCGACGTCCGTCGTGGCCAGTCCCTGGTGGTGTGGGCCATCCGCGAAGGCCGTCAGGCCGCCCGCGAGGTGGACACCTTCCTGATGGGCAGCAGCGTCCTGCCCCGCTGAGGTCAGCGCTGTTCCACAAAAAAGCCCGCATTCGCGGGCTTTTTTGTTTTCCGGGGAGCATCTTGCAGGCAGGTGCCGTGATCCCAAGCCCCCCCGGCAGATGTGCTCGAGCGGCACGGCGTCCGTGCAGGGGCGGCTTCAGCCTGCGGACTCGATCAGGCACCTGCACGCGCCCTGCACATCCTCACAAGCCGAGCAGGTTCACCGTGTGGTGGCCGATCATCCATTCCTCGTTGGTCGGGACCACCAGCACCTCGATCTTGCTGTCCCTGGCATGGATGCGGGTGGCGTGGCGTTCGTTGGCGGCGGGGTAGAGCGACAGCCCGGTCCAGGCCAGCCATTCGGCGATGCGCGCCCGCACGGCAGCGGCGTGTTCACCGATGCCACCAGTGAACACCAGCGCATCCAGGCCGCCGGCCGCCATGCTGAGCTGGCCGATCATGCAGGCCGCGCGGTAGCAGAACAGTTCGATGGCCTCCTTGGCCGAGTCCTCGTCGGACTCCAGCAGGGCGCGCATGTCCTGGCTCAGGCCGGACACGCCGAGCAGGCCGGACTGCTTGTAGAGCAGGTTGCTCAGCGCCTTGGCGTCCATCCCCTTCTGCTCGACCAGGTGCAGGATCACGCCCGGGTCCAGGCTGCCGGTGCGGGTGCCCATCATCAGGCCGTCCACCGCGGTGAAGCCCATGCTGGTATCGCGGGACTGGCCGTCGCGCAGGGCGCACATGCTGGCGCCGTTGCCCAGGTGGGCGACGACGATCGGGCCGTGGGACTTCTCTTCGCCCAGCAGGTCGGGCAGCTGGCGTGCCACGAACTCGTAGGACAGGCCGTGGAAGCCGTAGCGCTTGATGCCCTCGTTGGTCAGCGCCCGGGGGATCGGGAAGTGGCGAGCCACCGGCAGGCGGGTGCGGTGGAAGGCCGTATCGAAGCACCCCACCTGCCGCACATCGGGCATCAGGCCGAACAGCAGCTTGATGGCACGCAGGTTGTGGGGCTGGTGCAGGGGTGCCAGCGGGATCAGGGTCTCCAGTTCGGCGACCACTTCCGGGGTCAGCACCACCGGGGCGCCGTAGTGGTCACCGCCGTGGACGATGCGATGGCCGGCGGCGACGATGTCGACGCCCGGGCTGTGGCGGTTGATCCACTCGAAGATGAACTCCAGGGCGACCCGGTGCTGGCCGTTCTGGTCGGTGCCCTCGGGCACGCTCAGGGCCTCGGTGAAACGCTCACCGGTATTGGTGTCCTTGGCGTGCATCAGCGGCTCGGCGCCGATGCCTTCGACCTGGCCGGACAGGCGCGGCGTGTCGGCCAGCCGCGGGGTCATGGGGAAGAGGGCGAACTTGAGGCTGGAGGAGCCAGCGTTGAGGATCAGGACGGCTTTCATTGACGGGTCACCAGGCGACGGTTGTGGGCCATGAGCTGGGCAATGGCGCAGGAGGCGGTACGGGTTTCGGCGGTGTCGGCACGGCTGGTGAGCACGATGGGCACGCGGGCGCCCAGCACCACGCCGGCCATCAGGGCATCGGCGAGATATTCGAGCTGCTTGGCCATCATGTTGCCGGACTCGAGGTCGGGCACCACCAGGATGTCCGCCTGGCCCGCCACCGCGGAGCGGATGCCCTTGGTCTTGGCGGCGACCAGCGACACGGCGTTGTCGAAGGCCAGCGGGCCGTCCAGCAGGCCGCCGGTGATCTGGCCGCGGTCGGCCATCTTGCACAGGGCGGCGGCATCGAGGGTGGAGCGGATCTTCTCATTGACCGTCTCGACGGCGGACAGGATGGCCACCTTGGGTTCGCGCACGCCCATCATGATCGCCAGCTCGATGGCGTTCTGGATGATATGCACCTTGTCGGCCAGGCTCGGCTCGATGTTGATGGCGGCGTCGGTGATCAGCAGCGGATGCGGGTAGGTCGGCACGTCGGCCATGAAGACATGGGACAGGCGCCGCGCGGTGCGCAGGCCGGTTTCCTTGGCGACCACCTCGCTCATCAGCTCGTCGGTGTGCAGGGAGCCCTTCATCAGGGCTTCCACCTCGCCGCAGCGTGCCAGGCGCACGGCGGTCTCGGCCGAGGCGTGGCTGTGGGGCACGTCCACGATGCGCACGCCGCGCAGGTCGATGTGTTCCCGCTCGGCGACCTCGCGGATCTTGCTCTCCGGGCCGACCAGCACCGGGATCACCAGGCCGGCGTCGCGGGCCTGGATCGGGCCGCGCAGGGATTCGGTGTCACAGGGGTGGGCCACGGCGATGGGGATCGGCTCCATGCCGCGGGTCATCTCGAGCACATGCAGGTAGCGCTGCTGGCGGTCGGAGATGGTGATGCCCGGCAGGGCCATGCGCGGCCGCTTGATCTTTTCGGTGGGCGCCATCACCTCGGCGGTCCCGTCGATGACCTTCAGGCCATCCTGATTGACGCACAGGCAGTCGAGCAGCAGGTGGTGATTGTGTTCGAAGCGCTTGGTGCAGGTGATGGTGACGGTAAGCGTGTCGCCGATCGTGATGGGGCGCCAGAACTTGAGCGTCTGGCCCACGTAGACGGTGCCCGGCCCCGGAAACTCGGTGCCGAGAATCGAGGAGATCAGCACGCTGCCCCACATGGAGTGGCCCACCACCTCGCGGAACTGGCTCGAGCGGGCGAATTCGGGGTCCACGTGGGTGGGGTTGACGTCCCCGGACATGACGGCGAAGAGGTGGATGTCCTCGGGTCGGAGTGTCCGCACCAACTGGGCAGAATCGCCCACGGCGATCTCGTCAAACGTTCGGTTCTGGATGAAATCCATGATGTCGGTTGTCATGTCGGGTCCTGAGGTTGCATTGCAGCATGCGTCATTCTACGGAAAGCGCAACCTGCAACTTTAGTATTAGATCAAAGGCGTGTTGCGCTGCGTCAGTCCGACAGCAATGTGGCGAGATGTAATCCGAGAACTTCGCCGCAAGTTGCCAAAAATGCGCATGCTAGAATCGGCGCGGTCAAAATTCAAACCGCATTCAAGGGCTCCTATGGAAGTGATCGTCCTCGCCGCCGGACAAGGCAAGCGCATGCGTTCGGTGTTGCCGAAGGTCCTGCAACCCCTGGCCGCCAAGCCCATGCTGGCCCATGTGCTGGATACCGCGCGGGCCCTGGAAGCCCGCCGCATCGTGGTGGTGTACGGCCACGGCGGTGAGGTGGTCCGCGAAGCCCTCGCCGCGCCCGATCTCGCCTGGGCCCGCCAGGATCCGCCGCAGGGCACCGGTCATGCGGTGCAGCAGGCGATGCCCCTGGTGGAGGATGGTGACATCGCCCTCATCCTCTACGGCGACGTGCCCCTGATCGGCCAGGCCAGCCTGCGCCGCCTCACCGCTGCCGCCAGTGACCGCAGCCTGGCCCTCCTCACCGTGGAGATGGCCGACCCCACCGGCTATGGCCGCATCCTGCGCAATGGGGCGGGCAAGGTCACCCGCATCGTCGAGGAGAAGGACGCCACCCCCGAGGAGCGTCGGGTCACCGAGGTGAACACCGGCATCCTGGCCGCCCCGGTGGCGCGCCTGCGCCAGTGGCTCGCCAACCTGAAGAATGACAACGCCCAGGGCGAGTACTACCTCACCGACATCATCGCCATGGCGGTGGCCGACGGCCTCGAGGTCATCACGACCCGGCCCGACGCCTTCGAGGAGACCCTCGGCGTCAACAACAAGACCCAGCTCGCCGAGCTGGAGCGCATCCACCAGCGCAACATCGCCCGCCGCCTCACCGACGAGGGCGTCACCGTGATCGACCCGGCCCGCCTCGATGTGCGCGGCCGCCTGGTGTGCGGCCGTGACGTGGAGATCGACATCAACTGCATCTTCGAAGGTGATGTGGAGCTGGGCGACGGCGTGCGCATCGGCGCCAACTGCATCATCCGCAACGCGAAGATCGGCGCCGGCACGCGCATCGCCGCCTTTTCCCAGATCGAGGACACCGTGATGGGCGAGGCCTGCGTGATCGGCCCCTATGCCCGTACCCGCCCCGGCACCGTGCTCGGCACCGACGTGCACCTGGGCAACTTCGTCGAAGTGAAGAACAGTGTCATCGCCGACCACTCCAAGGCCAATCACCTGGCCTACGTGGGCGACGCCGACATCGGCCAGCGGGTCAACGTGGGTGCGGGCACCATCACCTGCAACTACGATGGGGCCAACAAGTTCCGCACCATCATCGAAGACGACGTCTTCATCGGCTCCGACACCCAGCTGGTCGCCCCCGTCCGCGTCGGCCGTGGCGCCACCCTGGGCGCCGGCACCACCCTGACCAAGGATGCGCCGCCCGAGCAGCTCACCGTGTCCCGCGCCCGGCAGCTCAGCCTGGCCGGCTGGAAGCGCCCCGAGAAGGTCAAGAAAGCCTGATTCCCGTCGTTGTGTCCGGCCTGGCCAGCGTGGCCGGGCCCTAACAAGAGGTCTACGAACATGTGTGGCATCGTTACCGCCATTGCCCGTCGCAACATCGTCCCCGTGCTGCTCGAAGGCCTGCGCAAGCTCGAATACCGGGGCTATGACTCCGCCGGCCTCGCCGTCCTCAAGCCGGAAGCCGTGCCCCAGCTGCAGCGCCTGCGCGCCGTGGGCCGCGTGGCCGAACTCACCGCCCAGGCCGACCAAGTGCAGCTCACCGCCGGGCTGGGCATTGCCCACACCCGCTGGGCCACCCACGGCGTGCCCTCCGAGCGCAATGCCCACCCGCACATCTCCGGCGGCCTCGCCGTGGTGCATAACGGCATCATCGAGAATTTCGAAGCGCTGCGCAGCCAGCTCCAGGCCAAGGGCTATGTCTTCTCCTCCGAGACCGACACCGAGGCCATCGCCCACCTGCTGCACGACAAGCTCAAGACCCTCCCCGACCTCTTCGACGCGGTGCGCGCCACCCTGGCCGAGCTGGTCGGGGCTTACGCCATCGGCGTCATCGCCGAGGTCGACCCCAGCCGCGCCATCGTCGCCCGCAAGGGCTCGCCCCTGCTGCTGGGCATCGGCGAGGACGGTCACTACGCCGCCTCCGACACCGCCGCGCTGCTGCAGGTCACCCGCAAGGTGGTTTACCTCGAAGACGGCGACGTGGCCGAGCTGCGCCTCGACAGCTACCGCGTCACCCTGCAGGACGGCACCCCGGTCGACCGTCCGGTGAGCATCTCCAGCCTGTCCGCCGATGCGGTCGAGCTGGGCAAGTACCGCCACTACATGCAGAAGGAGATCTTCGAGCAGCCCCAGGCCCTCGCCAACACCCTCGAGCCCATCGCCGGCGCGGGCATCATCAGCCCGCAGATCTTCGGCGCCGAGGCGGTGGACGTGCTCAAGGCCACCCGTCGGGTGCTCATCCTCGCCTGCGGCACCAGCTACCACTCCGGTTTCACCGCCCGCTACTGGCTCGAGTCCGTGGCGAAGATCCCATGCACGGTGGAGATCGCCTCCGAATACCGCTACCGCGAGTCCGTGCCCGAGACCGACACCCTGGTCGTGGTCATCTCCCAGTCCGGCGAAACCGCCGACACCCTGGCCGCCCTCAAGCACGCCAAGAGCCTGGGCATGACCAAGACCCTGGCCATCTGCAACGTGCCCGAGTCGGCCATCGTCCGTGAATCCGCCCTGCGCTTCATCACCCGCGCCGGCCCCGAGATCGGCGTCGCCTCCACCAAGGCCTTCACCACCCAGCTCGCCGCGCTGGCCCTGCTGACCCTGGCCCTGGCCAAGGTCAATGGCCGCCTCTCCGCGGAGCAGGAAAGCGGCTACCTCACCCAGCTGCGCCACCTGCCGGTGGCGGTGGGCAAGGTCCTCGACCTCGAACCCGAGATCGAACGCTGGGCCCAGCGCTTTGCCAGCAAGCAGCACGCCCTCTTCCTGGGCCGTGGCAGCCACTGGCCCATCGCCATGGAAGGGGCCCTCAAGCTCAAGGAGATCTCCTACATCCACGCCGAGAGCTACGCCGCCGGCGAGCTCAAGCACGGCCCCCTGGCCCTGGTGGACAAGGACATGCCGGTCATCGCCGTGGCACCGGCCGACGAGCTCCTCGAAAAGCTCAAGAGCAACCTGCAGGAAGTCCGCGCCCGCGGCGGCGAGCTCTACGTCTTCGCTGACGCCGGCAGCGAGATCCCGGAAACCGAGGGCGTGCATATCCTGCACATGCCCGAACACTACGGGCTGCTGTCCCCGGTGCTCCACGTCATCCCGCTGCAGTTGCTCAGCTACCACGCGGCGCTGGTCAAGGGCACCGATGTGGACAAGCCGCGGAACCTGGCCAAGAGCGTGACGGTGGAGTAAACCCGCCTGGCTTCGGGGCATTGCACCCTGGAACCCCCACCGCAGCACAGCGACGCCCGGCCCGCCCGCCGGGCGTCGTCATTCCAGGGCGCGCTCTTCAGTGCAACAATGCGTTACCCGTTGCTACAGAACTTCCGGCTCATTGGTGGTATCTCTTGAGCACATACCAACGGAAGGAGCCTGGACATGAAACGTTCACTTTCGGCCCTCATCTGTGGCTTCTGCGTGCTTGGGGCAGCCCTGGCTGACGAACCCGCAGCCAGCAAGCCTGAAGCGCCCGCCGAGCGCGGCACGGAAACCGCGGTCCAGAAGATCGAGCGCGGCGTCGATGCCGCAGGGCACGGCATCAAGCGGGGCGCGGAGGCCGCCGCCCACGGGATCAAGGCCGGGGTGTCGGCCACCGAGCGCGGCATCCGGCGCGGAGCCGAGGCCACGAGCGAGGTCCTGCACAAGGTGGCAGACAAGATCAGCCCGTCGTCGGGCGACTGAGTCGGAACGGAGTGCGACCATGAGTACATTCAGCACCACCCGGCACCTTGGGGCAGCGCCTGCGGAGGTCTTTGCCGCCATCCGTGACGCGGAGCGCCTGGCCAGGTGGTGGGGGCCGGATGGCTTCTCCAACCGCTTCGACGTGTTTGAATTCCGTCCGGGCGGGAGATGGATCTTCAGCATGATCGGCCCGGATGGGACGGTGTATCCCAATGAGTCCGTATTCTCGGTGATCGACGTCGATCGGAGGCTGGTGATCCGGCACCTTTGCCAGCCCCACTTCGAACTCTCCATCGCGCTCGAGCCGGTGGACGGCGGTACGCTGCTGCATTGGGAGCAGGTCTTTGCCGACGCATCGGTGGCTCGGGCCGTCGCCCATATCGTCGAGCCCGCCAATGAGCAGAATCTCGACCGCCTGAGCATCGAACTGGGTCTGGCCAGGGGCGGTTGAGGGGCCATTCGCGCGGGGGGATGGACTTCAGCCCCGGCGGAAATGCCGCGGGCTTTTTGCTATCCTGCTTTCCTTTTTCCGGCCGATGCGGCGCCCTGGCCGGTGGATCTCTCATTTACGGAGTGGCGGATGGCCTCTTTGCAGGAACAGTTCTTGAAAGCCGGCCTGGTCAATAAGAACAAGGTCAAGCAGACCAACCAGGAAAAGGCCAAGCAGAAAAAGATCGAGCGCCGGAGCGGTACCGAGAGCGTCGATGAGGTACGCCTGGCGGTGCTCGAAGCACAGCGCAAGGATGCCGAGCGCTCCCGCGAGCTCAACGCCCAGCGGGATGCCGCCGCCGCCCAGAAGGCGATTGCGGCGCAGATCGTCCAGATGGTCAAGCAGAGCCGCCAGAGCAAGGGCTCAGGCGATATCGCCTACAACTTCACCCACGACAACAAGATCAAGCGGGTCTATGTGTCGGCCCAGGTGCAGTCCCACATCGCGGCCGGGCACCTGGTGATCATCTGCCTGGGAGAAACCATCGAACTGGTGCCGGGCGTGATGGCCGACAAGATCGCCGAGCGTAATCCTGCTGTGGTCGTGCGGGTCACCAGGACCAGTCCGGCGACCGACGAGGACGATCCCTATGCCGCCTTCCAGGTCCCCGACGACATGATGTGGTAGTCCGGCGGGCGGTGGCACAACGCGGCCGCCCGATGTGTCATTTCTCCGGCAGGGCCAGGAACTCGGCCTGCCGGTACTTCGGCAGGCGTAGCGCCACCAGCTGATGGGAGCGGGCCAGCGCGGCCCGCAGCTCCGCCTCGCCCAGGGGGTAGGGGCTCTCCATGGTCACCCAGCGGGCCCGGGCCAGGTAGGGGGCCGGGCGGATGCCGGGGCGATCGGTGTAGCCCAGGAAGAGATCGTCATCGACCTTGAAGGCCAGCCCGCCCTTGCCCTTGTCCACGAAGTCCAGGATGGCGAACATCTTGTTGCCGGTAATCGAGAAGACCCGGTTGCTGCCCCATTTGATGGATTCGCTGGCGCCGGGCAATGTCCGGCAGAACGCGGCAACCTGAGCGGGCGTCATCGGCATGTTTCAGGTCCTCCTGAGCGCGCCCGGAGGCATCGGGGCGGGCGAGTCATTGCGCCGGCAGGGGTAGCGGGGCCATGTCCGTGAAGCCGGGAATCGCCGCCACGCGCCCCAGCCAGGCCTGGATGTGGGGATAGGGCGAGAGATCGATCCCGCCTTCCGGTGCGTGGGCGATGTAGGCGTAGCAGGCCAGGTCCGCCAGGGTGGGGTGGGGCGCGGCAAGGAACAGGCGCCCGGCCAGATGGCCCTCCATGAAATTGAACAGCCGGGCCGCAATGGCCTTGGCGCTGTCCAGATTGCCGGCCATGTTCCATTGGCTCACCGCCCTGGCCGTGGCCGGGCCGAAGCGGACTTCCGCCGATGCGATCGACAGCCAGCGCTGCACTTCCGCGCGGGTCTTCGGGTCACGGGGCAGCCAGGGGCTGTCCGGCGCGTATTTTTCGATCAGATAGATGAGGATGGCGGTACTGTCACAGACCACCGCTTCGTCGTCCTGCAGCACCGGAATCTGCCCGAGGGGGTTCAGGGCCAGGAACTCGGGTGTCTGGCGCACGTCAACTGTGGCGGTAACGTAGCTGTAGGGAAGGCCCAGCAGCTTGAGCAACACTTCTACCCGATGGGCATGGCCCGATGGCGGGGTTCCGTACAGGGTGATCGACGGGGCACGGTTCATCAGACTTCCTTTCGTTGTGCAGGAGAATCATGCTGAATGGTTTTGGCGTGCATGGCAACCATGGTCGGGCTGCGTCCGCGCCATCCCGATAGCAGCGCCCCATCATCGTCATTGGGTGAATTCAATGGATGCTGGCAGGAGGTATGGCTAAGCTTCGAATCGAGTAACGCGCCGATCACCACAGAGACAGAGGGAGACAGTCATGAGCAATGAAGCGAAATGCCCGTTCAGCGGAGGAGCCCGCTCCACGGCTGGAGCCCGGTCGAACCGGGACTGGTGGCCCAAGCAGCTTAACCTGGCCATCCTGCATCAGCACGCGCCTGCGTCCAGCCCGATGGATCCGGGCTTCGACTATGCAGAGGCTTTCAAGCAGCTGGATTTCGCCGCGCTGAAAGCGGATCTGCAGGCCCTGATGACCGTTTCCCAGGACTGGTGGCCCGCCGACTGGGGGCACTATGGCGGTCTCTTCATCCGCATGGCCTGGCACAGCGCCGGCACCTACCGTACCGCTGACGGCCGGGGCGGTGCGGGTACCGGCAACCAGCGCTTCGCGCCCATCAACAGCTGGCCCGACAACGGCAATCTGGACAAGGCCCGCCGTCTGCTCTGGCCGATCAAGCAGAAATACGGCAACCGGATCTCCTGGGCCGACCTGATGATCCTGGCCGGCAACGTGGCCATGGAGTCGATGGGCTTCAAGACCTTCGGCTTCGGTGGCGGTCGCGCCGACATCTGGCAGCCCGAGGAAGACATCTACTGGGGGGCGGAGGCCGAATGGCTGGCCACCAGCGACAAGCCGATGAGCCGCTATTCCGGCGACCGGCAGCTGGCGAATCCCCTGGCCGCCGTGCAGATGGGGCTGATCTACGTCAATCCGGAAGGGCCGGATGGCAACCCCGATCCTGTGGCCTCCGGCCGCGACGTGCGCGAGACCTTTGCCCGCATGGCCATGAACGATGAGGAGACGGTCGCGCTGATCGCCGGTGGCCACACCTTCGGCAAGGCCCACGGGGCCGGCGACCCGGCCCTGGTCGGGCCCGAACCCGAGGCCGCACCCATCGAAACCCAGGGCTTGGGCTGGATCAACACGTTCGGGTCCGGCAAGGGCGGGCACACCACCACCAGCGGCATCGAGGGCGCCTGGAAGCCTAATCCCACGACCTGGGACAACGGTTACTTCGACACACTGTTCGGTCATGAATGGGAGCTGACCCGCAGCCCCGCCGGGGCCAAGCAGTGGGTGGCGAAGGACGTCAAGCCGGAACACCTGATCCCCGATGCCCACGATCCGTCGAAGAAGCACCCGCCGATGATGACCACGGCCGACCTGTCGCTGCGCTTCGACCCGATCTACGAGCCGATCGCGCGCCGCTTCCACCAGGACCCGCAGGCCTTCGCCGACGCCTTTGCCCGTGCCTGGTTCAAGCTGACCCACCGGGACATGGGGCCGAAGACCCTCTACCTCGGCCCCGAGGTGCCAGCCGAAGACCTGATCTGGCAGGACCCGATTCCGGCGGTCGATCATCCGCTGATCGATGCCCGCGACATTGCCGACCTCAAGACCCGGGTGCTCACCGCGGGCCTGTCGATTGCAGAGCTGGTGTCCACCGCCTGGGCCTCGGCTTCCACTTTTCGGGGCTCCGACAAGCGGGGCGGTGCCAATGGCGCGCGCATCCGGCTGGCCCCGCAGAAGGACTGGGAGGCCAACCAGCCGGCGCAACTGGCCAGGGTGCTGGCAGTGCTGGAGAGCATCCGGCAGGCCTTCAATGCGGCACAGACGGGCGGCAAGAAGGTCTCCATGGCCGACCTGATCGTGCTGGGCGGCTGTGCCGCGGTGGAGGCCGCCGCCAGGGCGGCAGGCCATGCGGTGGAGGTGCCTTTCACCCCGGGCCGGGGTGATGCCACCGAGGCGCAGACCGATGTGGAGTCGTTCGCGGTGCTGGAGCCCGAGGCAGACGGCTTCCGCAACTACCAGAAGCAGGCCTACTCCGTGACCGCCGAGGAGATGCTGGTGGACAAGGCCCAGCTCCTGACCCTCAGCGCACCCGAGATGACGGTGCTCGTCGGCGGCCTGCGGGTGCTCGGTGCCAACGCGGGTGGCTCGCCGAAGGGGGTGTTCACCTCGCGGCAGCAGACTTTGAGCAATGATTTCTTCGTGAACCTGATCGACATGGGAACGACCTGGGTGCCGACCTCGGAGGCCAGGGACAGCTTCGAGGGGCGCGACCGCAAGACGGGTGAAGTCAGGTGGACCGCGTCGCGGGTCGACCTGATCTTCGGCTCCAACTCCCAGTTGCGCGCCCTGGCCGAGGTCTATGCCCAGGACGACGCGAAGGAGAAGTTCGTGCGCGACTTCGTGGCGGCCTGGAGCAAGGTCATGAACCTGGATCGTTTCGATCTGAAGTGATCCGGAGTGAGTGTTCCGGAGGGGCATGTACTGACCTCCGGAATGCGCTGTCACGAGACTTGATGCTCTGGTCGGCTTCCCGCGTTTCCCTGCGCCATCGTTTGCCGCCAGCTTGAGCCTGCGGCCGGCTTGATGGCTGGCTGCGGCCTATCCCTGATCCCCCTCGAGAACACTCATTCAATCCATCCAGTCCGGCTGGCGACCCGTAGGCTGCGATGCGTTGTCAGAAATATTTACACTTTCCCCGAAGTGGTGGTTTCGAAAATAGTTGCTTTGGATACATGTCTGCTCCATCCCCACGTGAAATATGAGAATTTAAAAAAACTGTCAAAAATGGCATGGGGAATGCTTGTTTCCAAGAGAATCAATGAAGATCGCCGAAAGGGTTCCGCAAGCCTGAATGACGACATAAACACATCGAACCGGAGCGGCCGCAATTAGAGGTATTTGCGGATGTGTGCCAGTCCCGCAGGGGGATTGCGTGGGAGGCTTTTATTTTTCCGGATATATGTTTTTTGGACGCCGGAATAAATGAATGGAGATAAAAGGCATTCCCCCGAAAAATGTCACGGAGTGCAATAAAAAACTTGGCATCTCTATATATTAAGTAATAGACTTTATTTGAGCAGGGCCATTCAGGAACTGCCCGCAATTCAGATGCATTGATAATCCCTTCTGCGCAGGAGGGGGGTTGGTTGGTCTCACTTCTGAGGAGTTCATCATGAAAAAGATCTCTGCCACGCTGTCTCGTCTGATCCGTGAAGAAGAAGGTGCTGCTGCCACCGAATACGCCATTCTTGTAGCACTCATTGCCGCGGCTGTTGCGGCTGCCGTAACGATTTTTGATATACAGGGCATCTACACGACCATGCGGGCGCGCGTGGTCACCGCCATGGGTTGAGTCTTCCCGTCGTGCGCCCCCGATCTTGCACGGGGGCGCATTGCAGACACCGGTACGCCAGGACACGAAAATGAGCGCGATAACCCTCCGACGCATTTTCTGGCAGTTGAGCAGGGAAGAGTCTGCTGCGGCGGCAACCGAATACGCGATCCTGGTTGCCTTTGTGGCTGCTGCGGTTTCCCTGGCGGTTTCACAGTTCAGCCTGATAGAGCTCTTTACCGAGCTCATGACGAGGGTTCAGGTTCTTTTCTAGTTCCAGGTCGGTTTGATTTGTACAGGCGCGCGGAAAAAGGGTCCTGCGGGGGGCTTTATTTGCCGCACATAAAAGAAGAATAATCTTCCAGGGCAAGCTCGTGATCATCTTGCTATTGATTCTGGGGTTGGCCGTCTTCTTCGACCTGCGATCCAGGCGTATTCCAAACGTGCTTGTCGCCGCGGGCTTGCCAGCAGGATTCATACTGGCCGCCGTCGCCAATGGTCTTGATGGCCTGCTTGGCTCCCTGGCCGGAGCAGGTATTGGTATTGGTGTGTTCCTCCCGTTCTTTGTGTTTCGCCTGATCGGAGCAGGCGACGTCAAATTGTTCGGGGTGGTGGGGGCCTTTGTCGGCCAGGCCCATATTTTCCAGGTCCTTTTGTATTCCCTGATTGCCGGTGGCGTGGTTGGTGTCGGGGCGCTGCTGCTCTCCGGAAACACCGGCAGGGCGCTGCACAACTTCAGGGTTTTCTTCGTCTCCGTCGTATTGCGTATGCAGCACGAGGTGATGCCTCTTTCCGAGCTGGCTGCCCAGAGCGCCGTGCGTATTCCCTACGCCCTGGCAATAGCGGCTGGCGTACTGGTGTGGCTGGGATTGAATCCATGAACAGGGTCGCTTCCGCTCTGGCAGAAAAGTGGGCTGATGGTGCCCGCATTCCGCTCCGTGCGCCCCGCAACGCAGACGAAACGGGGTGTCCGCCCGATCTCCTGACCGATCTGTGCGCGCGCTTTCTGGCCCGCCAGGGGCGCTTGAGGCTGCGTGACCTCGCAGGACTCGTGAAGCTCCCGCCCAGTGTGCTGGCGGATATTCTCGGCGGCATGCGCAATCGGCGCCTGGTGGAGGTGGCAGGCCACTCCGGTTTCGAGGCCGACACCGAGTACCAGCTGACCGAGCATGGCCAGATTCACGCCCGTGAGGCCTACGCCCGTTGTCAATATACGGGTCCGGCTCCAGTGTCCCTCGAGGCGTACCGGGAGCGGGTGGATTCACATTCGTTGAGGCATCAGACGGTGAGTGCGCACGATGTGCGCGCCGCATTCAGCGGCCTGACGGTGGCACCGGAGGTGGTGGACCAGCTGGGGGCGGCCATGAATTCGGGGCGCGCCACCCTGATCTACGGTCCGGCTGGCAGCGGCAAGACCTTTCTCGCGGAACATCTCGCGGCGTTGCAGCCGGGTCACATTCCGGTGCCCTACGCCATCACGGTGGGGGGCGAGATCATCCAGGTGTTCGATCCGCTGATTCACACGCCCCTGCCGCCGCCAATGGAGGGCGACAGCATGCTGGTCCGCACGGACCGGGACGAGCGCTGGCTGTTCTGCCAGCGGCCGGTGGTACTCACGGGGGGCGAGCTGACCCTGCAGATGCTTGATCTTCAGTTCGATCCGGCCACCCGCTTCTATCAGGCGCCGCCCCACATGAAGGCCAACGGCGGAGTGTTCGTGGTGGACGATCTGGGCCGGCAACTGGTGGCACCCAGGGACTTGATGAACCGCTGGATCGTGCCCCTCGATCGCAGCGTGGATTATCTGTCGCTGCACACGGGCTTCAAGTTCGCAGTGCCTTTCGACATGACGATCATCTTCTCCACGAACCTGTGTCCGCAGGCGATCGCCGACGAGGCCTTCCTGCGGCGCTTTGGCTACAAGGTCTATCTTGGCCCGCTTGAGCCGGCAGCCTACCAGCAGGTCTTCGAGGCCGTGTGCCGTGCCCAGGGGGTGAGCTTCGACCCCGCCGGCTTTGCGTGGTTGATCGAGCAGCGCCACCAGGCCGAGGGGCGGCCCCTTTTGGCCTGCTATCCGCGGGATCTGGTGGGACGGGTCCGGGATTTCGCGCTCTATGAAGGTCGGGCCGCTTGCGCATCGATCGAGGCCCTGGCCCGTGCCTGGATGTCGTACTTCACGACGGCAGGAATGTCAGGAGGCACAGAGTCATTCCAGTCGTCACGCATCGGGGGAGGTGCAGCATGAAGAACAGTCGTGCATTGATGATGATTGCGGTGTCCGTGCTGGCCGGGGTCATGGCCATTGTGTTCGCGGCTCGCTGGTTGAACCAGCAGGGCAGCCTGGCCACACGCAAGGTGGCCGTGGCGGCAATGGACATGGGGCTGGGTCAGCAGATCCTGCCGGAGAACGTGAAGCTCGTCGCCTGGCCCGAAGGTGCGGTGCCCAGCGGAGCGTTTGCCGATGCCGAGAGCCTGAAGGAGCGGGTCGTGCGCACCGGGGTTCTGCAGAACGAACCGATACTTGAGTCCAAGCTGGCCCCCCTCGGCACCCGGGGAGGGCTGTCTGCAGTGATCTCGGAGGGCAAGCGGGCCATCGCCGTGCGGGTGAACGATGTGGTGGGGGTGGGGGGCTTCGCGCTGCCGGGCAACTATGTGGATGTGATCGTCAGCACTAAGGACGAGCGCCGGGCGAAGGACGACGAGCAGGTGATCTCGAAGATCGTCCTTGAGAAGATCCTCGTGCTGGCGGTTGATTCCGAGGCCGGGCGCGACGAAACCAAGCCGAAGGTGGTGAAGGCCGTGACCCTGGAGGTGACGCCGCAGGAGGCGGAGACCCTCGACCTGGCGCGCAGTGTGGGGCAGTTGTCGTTGGTGCTGCGCAACCAGGTAGATACCCGTTCGGTCAGGACCGGGGGGATCACCAAGAACATTCTGCTCGGCATCGAGTCCCGGCCCGCGCCGGTCGCGCCGCCGGCTGTCCGGCCGATGACAGTGGTCAGAGCCCCGGCGGGTGATCCGGCACCCCGCAGGCAATGCGTCGAAGTGTTCACTGGTCGTGAGAGGAGCGAGCAATGCTTCTAGGAACGAAAGCTGCCTGCGGTACACCGGCCTGGCGATCCGCCCGAACCGCAATGGCGAGCCTGCTGGTGCTTGCGGCGCTGCCGGTCGCTGCCGCGCCGGGGCGCATCGCGCCCATGGCACTTGCGCAGCCCGCCGATGTTGCACAGCGTCCCGCCAGCATCGTCGTCGTGCCGGAGTGCAGGAAGGATGCCGGGGGCCCCCAGAGTATGGAGCTCGGCGCGGGCAAATCCCGCTTGATGAGCCTGAGCGAGCCGGTCGCGCGCTTGACCATCGGCAATGACAGCGTCGTCCACGCCCGGCTGATTTCGCCCACCTCGCTGTATCTCAATGCCGCCACGGTTGGAACGACGAACATGATCCTGCAAGGCCAGGGTGGCCGTTGCACGATGCTCGACATCGTCGTGCGCTATGACCCGGCACCCCTCAAGGCCACCCTCGAAACGGCGATGCCTGATGAAAAGGGGATCATGGTAAGTACTGCCGGGGACAGCATCGTGCTGTCGGGGGTGGTGTCCAGCGCCGTGGCCGCCCAGCAGATCGAGTCGCTCGCACGCTCCTACGCGATCCGTTTTGCCCGCAACCTGGATGCCGTCGGCAGTGGTGCCGGCAGTGGTGGTGGAACCAGCATCTCGCTCAACAGCGGCAGTACGCGCACCAATGCCAACAACCTGGTGGTGAACATGCTGTCAATCACGGCACCCCAGCAGGTGATGCTCGAGGTGAAGGTCGCCGAGGTGTCGAAAACCCTGCTGGACAAGCTGGGCACCACCTTTGCCGCGGGGCGGAGCAACGGCTGGGGCAGCATCTCGCTGCTCACTGACATCGTCACCGGCACGGCTGCGGGCACGCTCAACATCTTCAAGCCGGGCAGCTACCAGATCGGTATCGAGGCCGAGAAAAAGGATGGTCTGGTCCGCATCCTCGCCGAGCCGAACGTGATGGCGATCAGTGGGCAGGAAGGCAGCTTCCTGGCAGGCGGCAAGATCCTGATCCCAGTTGCACAGACCCGTGAGGCCGGTGGCAGCACCATCACGCTGGAAGAAAAGGAGTTCGGTGTCGGCCTCAAGTTCACCCCGACCGTGCTGGGAGATGGGCGCATCAACTTGCAGGTGGCGCCGGAGGTGTCGGAGCTGTCGCGGGACGGCATCGGCGTCACGGCGACCGGCACTTTCCAGGGTACGGCCGTGCTGCCCCTCATCACCACCCGTCGTGCCTCGACCACGGTGCAACTGTATGACGGACAGAGCTTCGCCATCGGCGGGCTGATCAAGAGCAGCACCAATGGCAATGTGAAGGCCTTTCCCTTCCTGGGTGAGATCCCGGTGCTCGGCGCCCTGTTCCGCAGCACCGATTTCCAGAGTGAGAAATCGGAGCTGGTCTTTGTGGTGACACCGCGGCTGGTCAAGCCGCTTCCGCCGGGCTATACCCTGCCGACGGACAAGGTGGGAGAGCCGAGCCGTAACCGGGTGATGCTGGAAGGGCGCCTCGATACCGCCCCGCCTGCGCCGGCCAGCGTGGCCCCGGCGGCCCCGGCGGCGGGCGGCATGGACGTCAGATAAGCAAGGAGCCGATGATGAAACCCAGGTTCATCCCTACCGCTACCGCCGTCTCCCTTGCGCTGCTGGTGGGGGCATGCAGCACCACCCCGGCCTTCGACGAAGGCTTCGGAGTGGCCGCGCGTGCCCTGGCGCTCCAGCAGACCCGCGATCTGGCCGCTACCGAGCGCAATGCCGACAGGCCGGTGGACGGCATCGAAGGCCAGGCCGCCAGTGGTGTGATGTCCCGCTACTACCAGTCCTTCACCAAGCCGCCCGCACCCGAGAATGTCTTCAACATCGGGGTGGGCACAGGCCGGAAGGAAGGTCAGTAGCCAGGCTCATCCGGGATACGGCGATCATGGGCACGCTTGCCAGGCCATCTGACTTCCCCGCCCCCCGGCAGCGGGGTGCGGTCTCCATCGTCTTCATCCTGTCGGTGGTGATGCTGCTTGGATTTGTCGGCCTGGCCATGGATATCGCCCGCCTCTACGTGAGCAAGACCGAACTGCAGAGCGCCGCCGATTCCTGTGCCCTGGCGGCTTCGGCGGCCCTGACCGGCGCCAATGCCAACCAGCTGACCGTTGCCGAGAGTTACGGGATCACCGCCGGTGTCCGCAACCGGGTGGGCATGCAGGCCGTGGCGGTGACGATCCAGGCAGACCGCGACGTGACCTTCAGCGATGCCCTGAACGGCACATACTTGACCAAGGGCGCGGCTGCCGGCGTGGCGCTCAACATGCGCTATGCGCGTTGCGCGGTTAGCGAAGCCAACATCAGGACGCTGCTGCTTCAGGTGATCGATGCCCTGCCGGGGGCGGATCTCACTCCCACCACGATCCGCGCGTCGGCGGTGGCCACGCTGGAACCGTCGATCTCGAACTGTGCGCTGCCGCTGGCTGTTTGCAAGAAGGCGGGTTCGGCGGCACCGAACTTCGGCTATGTACGCGGAGAATGGCTCACCGGGCGCTTCGATCCGCCGAGCAACGTGACCGGCAAGTTCAAGTGGGTCGAGTTTCCCGGCTACAGCACCACTCCGGCACTCGAGACCCTGATTGGTCAGGGCGGGCAGTGCAACCTGTCGGGCTCCAACACGCTCACGCCCCGCACCGGCGCCATCAACAGCCTGGTGGATGTGTGGAACTGGCGTTTTGGCGTCAAGAAGGCGTCCGGCGCGCCCGCCGGGGCCTTTCCACCCGATCTGACTGGTTTCGCCTATACCGCGACCAACTGGCCGACCCAGGCCAGCGCCTTCAACGATTTCTCGATCAAGCGCGCCGCCAACACGCCCTGGAATGGTCTGCCCTCGCTGGGGGGCAGCTGGAGTGCCAGCACCAGTGCCGTCCATGCCGGGGGGGGCGACCGCCGGCTGGTCGTCGGCCCGGTGGTCGACTGCAGCAGCTGGGTTTCGGGAGGCACCAGCCCGCAGGCGATCCTCGGCTGGGCCTGTTACCTGATGCTCAATCCCGTCTCGAACCCGAACGACAACATGGGTCTCGAATATCGCGGCCCTGCCAGCGATATCGCATCGGGTTGCGTGACTTCCGGTGCGCCGGGCGGGCCCGGGGCCGGCGGCCCCAAGGTCCCGGCCCTGGTGCAGTGAGGCGATCATGCTGAAGTCCGCATCGACCGGATGGTCTCCCCCCCGCCGCAGGATGCGCGGCGTTGCTGCGGTGGAATTAGCGCTGGTGTCCATTCCGATGGTGCTGCTGTCGGTGGCGGCCGTCGACTTTGCTCGGGCCATGTTCACCTACGACCAGCTGGTCAAGTCGGCCCGGGATGGTGCGCGCTACCTGTCCTTCTTCGACCCCTCCATTGCCGCGGAGTACCCCACCGCCCTGGCCAGGAGCCGGATGGTGTATGGCATGGCCAGTCCGCCCGCCGGGACGCCGACCATCGTGCCGGGGCTGACCACCGCGATGATCGCGATCTGCGACCGCACCGACTCCAGCTCTTGTCCCGGCGAGACCTTTGCCAACGTGCCGACAGGAAGTGGCAACGTGAACCTCGTCAAGGTGACGATCTCGGGCTATCAGTTCACGCCGATCTTTCCCGGCGGTTCGCGCTTGACCGCCTTCACCTTCGAGCCGATCAGCGTGACGATGAGGCAGTTGTACTGATGAACACGCGTCCCATGCCCTCGCTCGACTGTCGCCAGCGTGGCGCGGTGGCGGTGGAGTTCGCCCTGGTCTTCATCGTGTTCATGGCGATGGCCGTCGCGATCATGGAATTCTCCCGGGTCATGTATGTGTATGCGTCGGCGGTGGAGGCGACCCGCCTCGGCGCGCGCATCGCGACGGTGTGCGGCACCGGCGACGTGGCCAAGGTGAAGGCGCGGATGAGGGGCATGCTGTCCAGTCTCACCCCCGACAAGATCAGCATCACCTATCCGGCCACCGAATGTTCGGCTGCCACCTGCGATCCGGTCACCGTGCGCATCCAGGGCCTGACGGTGGTGACCTCGATCCCGATGGTGACGCCCCTGTCCTTCCCGGTGCCGGCCTTTTCAACCTCGATTCCTGGCGAGAGCCTGAGCAGCACCAACAACGCGTTGTGCAACTGACGGCGCGCCGACCATCTGCCTGAACATAAGAAGACAGCAATCTTGAGAGTTCTAGCCGTTTCTGAAGACCGTCGCAATCTCGAGGACATCCGCAAGTTCGCGGGCGAGATTGAGCACATCACCGGGCTGAGCTGCCACGAGGGCTCCCTCGGTGGCCTGAACACCCTGCCGGTCAAGGGTGAGGTGGAGGTGCTGCTCCTCGACTGCCGGCATGGTGGCATCGCTCCGCTGGACGATCTCGAGCGGCTGATGGCCTTCTACCCCAACCTGGCCACCGTGCTGGTGGTGGACAACGAGTCGCCCGAGTTGCTGTTGCGCGCCTTGCGGCTGGGCGTGCGTGAAGTCATCAAGGCGCCCCTGTCGGCGGACGACATCCGCACGGCCCTGCACCGGACGCTCCAGAAAAGCCTCAAGGGGCCGCGGGGCGAAGGCCGCGTGCTGGCCGTGATGTCGTGCAAGGGGGGCAGCGGGGCAACCTTCCTTGCTGCCAATCTCGGTCATGTGCTGGCCGCCCGTACCCACAAGCGGGTGCTGCTGATCGACCTCAACCTGCAGTTCGGGGATGCCGTGCTGTTCGTCTCTGACCGCCGCCCCAGCAACTGCCTGACCGACATCACCCGCGACATCCAGCGCATCGACATGGCCCTGCTCAAGTCGGCACTGATCGAGGTGAGCCCGAATTACAGCATTCTCGCGGCGCCTGAGGATCCGACCCAGTCGGTGGACATCCGGCCGGCCCACGTGGAGTCGCTGGTGCGTTTTGCCCGCGCCAACTTCGACTATGTGCTGCTGGACGTGGGGCGCTCCCTCGACACCTGCACGATCCAGGCGCTCGATCTGGCAGACCAAGTCTATCCGGTGCTGCAACTGACGCTGCCCTTCCTGCGGGATGCCAAGCGCCTGTTCGATGTGTATCACTCCCTCGACTACGGCCCGGGGAAGGTGCGCCCCATCCTCAACCGGGTCGAGCGTTCCGCGGGCGATCTCACCGAACAGGACGCCGAGAAGCTGCTGATCTACAAGATCTTTGCCACTATCCCCAACCACTACAAATCAGTCACCGCCTCGGTGAACCAGGGCATCCCGATTCTCCAGCTCGCCGCGGGCAGCCCGGTGGCCCGCAGCCTGGAGGCGCTGTGCGACCGGATCACCGAGACAACCCAGGCGCCGGAAGGCAAGGGGCTTTTCTCGCGCCTGTTCTCCCGTGGCTAGGCCGGAGGAACCCCCAATGATGTCGATCAGGGCACGATTCGGAAATGGTGATGGTGAGTCCCTCCGCCCCGAGGGGAGCGACGCCCTGTCGCCTGGTGCGCGGCGCAACTACCAGGAGATCAAGAAGCGCATCCACCAGACGCTGCTCGACCGGGTGGACCTGGCCCGCCTGCAGAAGCTCGGCAGCGAGCAGATCGGCGATGAACTCAAGATCCTCATCGAGCAACTGATGATCGAGGAGGATGTGGCCCTCAATGAGCAGGACCGGCGCAACCTGACCCGCGACATCCGCTGGGAGATGCTGGGTCTGGGCCCGCTGGAGCCACTGCTGGCCGATCCGAGCATCTCGGACATTCTCGTCAATACCCATAAACAGGTGTACGTGGAGCGGCGCGGCCGCCTGGAGCTGACCGACATCAGCTTCCAGGACGAGCAGCATCTGATGAAGATCATCGACAAGATCGTCTCGCGGGTGGGGCGCCGCGTGGATGAGTCCAGCCCGATGGTCGATGCCCGCCTGCCTGACGGCTCGCGGGTGAATGCCATCATTCCGCCCCTGGCCATCGACGGGCCGATCATGTCGATCCGGCGCTTCTCGGTCACCCCCCTGCGCCTCGATGATCTGCTCGGCTTCAAGGCCCTGACCGAACCGATGGCCCGCACCCTTGAGGCACTGTCCCGCGCCAAGGTCAACCTGATCATTTCCGGTGGTACCGGCAGTGGCAAGACCACTCTGCTCAACATCATGTCCGCCGGAATCCCTGCCAGCGAGCGGATCATCACCATCGAGGATGCGGCCGAACTGCAGATGCAGCAGCCTCACGTCGTCCGCCTGGAAACCCGCCCGCCCAACATCGAGGGCAAGGGCGAAGTGACGCAGCGGGTGCTGGTCCGCAACGCCCTGCGGATGCGGCCCGACCGGATCATCCTTGGTGAAGTCCGTGGCGCCGAAGCCTTTGACATGCTGCAGGCCATGAATACAGGCCATGAGGGTTCGATGGCCACCATCCACGCCAACACGCCGCGGGATGCCCTGTCACGCCTGGAGAACATGATCGGCATGGCCAGCATGACCCTCACCCCGAAGGCCATCCGCCAGCAGATCGCGTCGGCCATCTCGGTGATCGTGCAGACCGCCCGCCTCGTGGATGGCAAGCGCAAGATCATCTCGATCCAGGAGCTCACCGGCATGGAGGGGGAGACCATCTCCATGCAGGAAGTTTTTGGTTTCCGCCAGACCGGCCTGCTTCAGGATGGCACTGTTGAGGGCTATTTCGCGGCCAGTGGCGTCCGTCCGGTGTTTCACGAACGCCTGCGTACTTTCGGCATCCGCCTGCCGGACGAGTTCTTCGATCCGAATCGCCGCTTTTCGTGAGGCTCCGGAATGAACGACAACCTGCTCATCTTTGCCCTGCTCCTGCTGTTCATCGCCGTCTTCATTGCCATCGAGGGCGTGTACATCTGGTGGAACTCGACCAGGGGGCCCGAGGCAACACGCATCGCCAAGCGCCTCCGGATGCTCTCCGCAGGCGGGCAGTCCGACCTAGACCTGCCCCTGCTCAAGCGCCGGCTGGCCGACGAAAGCCCCTTGTTCGAGCGGCTCATGCTGTTGCTGCCGCGCCTCCGGCTGGCTGACCGGCTGCTCGTCCAGAGTGGCACCGACTGGAGCCTGCCCAACTACGCAACCTATAGTGGCGGTTTGTTCCTGGTCACGTTCTTCGGCTTGCTGCTGGCCGGGCATCCTGTCTTCATAGCCTTGCTGGCCGGGCTGGGGGCAGGCCTCATGCCCACCTTCCACCTGATCCGCCGGCGCAGCCGGCGCTTGAAGAGCTTCGAGGTTCTCCTGCCCGAGACCCTCGATCTGATCGGCCGCGCCCTGCGCGCCGGCCATGCCCTGTCGAGTGCCCTGCAGATGGCGGGCAACGAACTGCCCGACCCGGTCGGCGAGGAATTCCGTCAGACCTTCGACGAGATCAACTTCGGCATCTCGGCGCAGGACGCCCTGCAGAACCTGGCCCGGCGGGTGCCCAGCACCGACCTCGGCTTCTTTGTGGTGGCGGTCCTGATCCAGCGCGAAACCGGAGGCAATCTGTCAGAGATCCTGTCCAACATCAGCGCCATCATCCGCGCCCGGCTCAAGCTGTTTGGCAAGGTTGCCGCCCTGTCGGCGGAAGGGCGCTTCTCCGGCGTGGTGTTGTCGATCCTGCCTTTTGCCACCGGTTTCCTGCTGTACCTGATCGACTCTTCCTTCATGTCCCTGTTGTGGACGGACCCCAGCGGCATCTTCTTCCTCAAGCTCGGCATGGTGTTCATCGTGCTGGGAGGCTTCTGGATGAGTCGCATTGTGAAGATTCACGTCTAAGGAGACTTGTCGTGAATGCCTACTCCTCAAGCCAGCTGCTGTTTCTGGGCCTGGTCTTCCTCATTGCCAGCGGCCTGCCGGTGGGCGCCTATTTCGTCCTGCGTCGCAACGCGGTGCAGCGCCGCCTGGAGCGTATCGTTTCCGGTGTGCCCGGCCCGGCCGATCCGGCGCAGAAGGACACGCCCCAGTGGGTCGAGACGGTCGCCAGGGCTGCCACACCCCTGGCCCGGCTGTCTGTCCCGGACGAAGGCTGGGAAGGCTCGGAGCTGCGCCTGCGCTTCATGCGTGCCGGTCTCCGTTCGAGCAATGCGCCAGTATTCTTTTTTGCCATCAAGACCTTGATGGCCTTCGGTCTGCCCTTGCTGCTCTGGTTTGCACGGGCTGCATCGGGCAGCACCATGCCGCTCAACAAGTTTGTCCTGCTGGTAGGGGTCGTGTGCAGTGTCGGTTTCTATCTGCCGAACGTGGTGCTCAATCACCTGATCGAGCGGCGCAGGCTGGAGATCTTCGAGAGCTTTCCCGATGCGCTGGATCTGCTGACGATCTGTGTCGAAGCGGGGCTCAGCCTGGAGGCCGCGCTCAACCGGGTGGCGTCCGAGATCCAGATCAACAGCCTCGTCCTGGCCACCGAACTGCAGCTGGTATGCCTGGAGTTCCGGGCCGGCAGCGGCAAGGAGCGGGCACTGCGGAACCTGGCGTTGCGGACGGGCGTGGAGGACGTGGATACGCTGGTGGCCATGCTGGTGCAGTCCGAGAAGTTCGGTACCAGTATTGGTGATGCCCTGCGGATACAGTCGGACATGCTGCGTGTGAAGCGTCAGCAGCGGGCCGAGGAGCGGGCCGCCAAGGTGGCCGTGAAGTTGCTCTTCCCGTTGATGTTCTGCATTTTTCCGTCGATCCTGATCGTCGTTGCCGGGCCCGCAATGATCCGCATTGCCAAGGTCCTGCCGACCCTGGTCGGCGGTGGTTGACTCCCCCTGTCACCGGAGGCGCGCATGAAACCCGCAACGCTGGCCCTGGCTCTGTGCCTTGCCTCATCCGGCTGTGCCACCCGTTCCGAACCGGCGGCCCTGGCCTGGGAGCTCAAGCCGATCGCCACCGTGCGCCACGGCATGGATCAGGCCCGGGCATCCTATCAACTCGGGCGACTGCTTCAGAAGGAGGGGCGCCTGCAGGCCGCGGAGGAGGCCTATGGTCAGGCTGTGGCAGCCGACCCGGATCATGCTGACGCCCTCAATGCACTGGCGGCCCTGTACGCAGAACGAGGCGAACTGGAGCGTGCCGCCGACATGCTCCGGCAGCTTGCGGCCCTGGCGCCGCAGAAGGCCTATCTGCACAACAACATGGGTTATGCCTTCCATCTGCTGGGGCGCGATGACGAAGCCATCGAGGCTCTTCGCAGGGCCGTTGCCCTGGACCCCGGATACGAACGGGCCTGGGTGAACCTGCGGACAGTGGCCCTGGCCCGGGGGCGGCCGGACCTTGCGGCCATGGCGGTCCGCCACGAACTGAATGTACCTGCCCGCCCTGCTGCCGTGGAGACAGCGCCATCCTCCGAACCGCCGGTGGTCCTGACGATGTCGGCGACTTTCGTGACACCTGCCTTGCCCGCCGCCGTGCCCGGGCGGGGCATCCAGCTGAGCGAAGCGGGGCCGCGGATCATTCCGGCAGCCAATCCGATGCAGGGCACCCGCGTCGAAATTTCCAATGGCAACGGTTCCCGGGGCATGGCCACCCTCTACGGTCAGCGCCTCAGGCGCGATGGTGTCGGCGTGAGCCGCATCACCAACCATTCGTCGTTCCGTTTCAGGCGCAGTCTCATCCAGTACAGCCCGGGTTTTGCTGCTGCGGCCGAGTCGCTCCGGGTGCACCTGGGCACGGAGCTCACTCCGGTCGAGATGAAGATCCGGCGGCCGGGAACCGATGTGCGCGTGATCCTTGGGCGGGACAGTTCCAGGCGGATGGTGGCCGAAGCCGGCAGGGCGGACGATACGGCGTCCTGACCCGGGGACGTCACCGGTACGGCTCAGAGGCTGATTGCCAGACCCAGCCAGCCGACGCTGGACATGCGGGTTTCGACGATCGGGCTGTGGGCCAGGCCGCCGCTCAGGCGCAATGCCTGCAGGCCGAAGACGATGGCGTAGTCCGTGCCGAGGCGGTAGCTGCCGCTGAAGCCACCGGTCCCGTTGCTGGCAGCGCGGGCCTGGTAGGCGGGCCGCGCTGCGTTGGCCTCCATCTCGCCGACACCGAAGAAGTAGTTGGCGACCCGATCGCCGATCCGCTCGACGCCCGCGAAGGCGGTGATGTTCCAGGTGTCGTCTTTGAGCATCTCCCGCACGACGTAGGCCCGCCCCGATCCGCCGCGGCTGGAGTGGGTCAGGTCGGTGAACAGCGACAGGCTCAGCGCAACGGGACCGAGGTCCCAGTCGAAGGCCGGGCCACCCTCCAGGCTGTCGTGGCGTGTCGCCATGCCGGTGAGCATGCGGGCGTCGTTCGACTTGAAACCCATGCGCGGCTCGACCGCCACACCCAGGCCCATCTTGCGATCTGCGCTGCCCCAGAAATACATGCCGGCCCGCAGGGGTTCAATGTAGGCAACTCCCTCGTAATTCGCGGAAATAAGCGGAATCAGCCAGGACTGGGTGCTCCGGGAGCCTGCATAGCGGGGAAAGACGATGGGGCCGGCGCCGATCGTGCCCGACCAGCCCTGCGCCGCTTCGGCGGGCTGGAGGGGCTCGGCCTGTGCGGGACAGGCCGGCAGCGCGCCCGTCAGCGCCAGGCAGAAGCATCCCGCCCGGAGGTGTTTCACGCCTGGTCCGCCGACCGGAAGGCGAGTACGACGTTGGTGCCGCCGAATGCGAAGGAGTTGCTGATTGCAGCCCGCAGCGCGGGGGCCTGCCAGCCGGGTTCCGTCACCAGGCGGATGTCGCATGCGGGGTCCTGGGTGCCGACATGCATGTTCGGCGGCAGGGCGCGCCGATGTACCGCCAGGGCGGTCAGGACTGCCTCGAGGGCGCCGGCTGCGCCGAGCAGGTGCCCGTGCATCGATTTGGTCGAGCTGACGGCCAGGCGATCGAGATCATCTCCCCAGACCTGCTTCAGCGCGTTGCACTCGACCACATCGCCGATCAGCGTGGCCGTGCCGTGGGCGTTGCAGTAGCCCACATCCGCGGGCGACAGCCCGCCTGCCTTGAGGGCGGCCTTCAGCGCCCGGACCTGCCCGGCCGCGTCCGGCTTGGTGAGGTGAACGGCATCACAGGCGATGCCGCTGCCGGCGATCTCCGCATAGATGCGGGCACCACGGGCACGGGCGATCTCGAGGGGCTCCAGCACCAGGAAGGCCGCGCCCTCGCCCAGCACGAGGCCGGAGCGCCCGGCGCTGAATGGCCGGCACGAGCGGGATGGATCTTCGCCGTCGACCGCGGCCAGGGTCTGCAGCGCCTGCCAGGCGCGGACCACGCCGGGCACCAGCAAGGCCTCGCTGCCGCCGGCCAGGGCGCAATCGAGCTCCCCCCTCGCCACGGCCTTGGCGGCCTCGGCGATCGCCACGGCGGATGAGGCACAGGCCACCGAATAGGTGAGCACCGGTCCGTGCACCCCGGCGCGCATGGCGACATGGGCCGCGGGTGCATTGGGCATGAAGGCTGGCACCGTCAGGGGCGGCGTGCGTCCGGAGCTGCTGTGGCTGCTGAAGGCGTTTTCGATGGCCGATGCGCCACCCATGCCGGTGCCGACATAAACGCCGCTGTTCTCGTCGATGAGCTCGAGGCCGGCATCCGCTTGGGCCAGGCTTGCCGCGGCGACAGCCAGCTGGCTGACCCGGTCCACTCCGGCCAGTTGCAGCCGGGTGAACCAGCGCGAGACATCGAAGGGCGCTTCGGCAACGACGGCAGGGGCGCTGTGCTCGCCGGACCAGGGGGCGATCGCCGAGCGACCGGCCATCAGGGCGTCGAAGACGCTGTCCGGGCTCTCCCCGTGGGGCGAGATGAGCCCCACGCCCGTGATGACGACCCGACGAGTGCTCACGCCTTGGAAGCCTTCAGGGTGTCGATCAGCGTGGCGAGGCCGGCGAGGGTGCTCACCGTCGCCGGCGTGTCGCTGAGCTCGAGATCGAAGTGGTCTTCCACGGAGAACAGCAGTTCGGCCAGCGCCAGGGAATCGAGACCGTATTCGGCCAGGGGGGCGTCGGCCTTGAGCGTCGCCGGATCGATGCCGTAGGACTTGTGGATCAGTGTTTTCAACTCTTCAAGGGTGCTCATGGCGGTCTCGTTGTGTGTCAGGTGATTCGAGCGACTTTCAAAGGCCATTCAGCTTGAAGCCGGAATCGCCGATCCAGGTATGTGGTGGGCAGAGACCCGATCGACGAAGCCTTTCAGAAGGGCTGCGACTTCATGGCGGTCATTGTCGATGGTGATCATGTGATAGCTGTTGCGCAGAACGGCCAGCTCCTTGTCACGCACGGGCAGGGCGTCGAATAGCGCCTGCACGCTGCCCAGCGTGGTGATCTCGTCCTCCTCCGCATGCATGATGAGCAGCGGACAGTCCAGCTCGGCAAGGCGCGCCCGGACCTCCGCCATCATGCGTTCTCCTTCGCGCAGTGCGGTCAGGGGAATGCGCGACGGCCCGACTGCCGAGCTGGCCCGCTCCGTCATGTCGCGGATGATCCATTTCCGGATCTTGGGGCTCTTCACGCCGTAGGGCTCCCGTTCCTTCACCGAGAAGAAGCGGTCCAGGCCGGTCCAGTAGCCGATGTGCCGCAGATGGCGGATGGGCGGCAGGCCCCAGCCGTCGTAGACGAAGGTGGGTGACATCAGCACCAGTCCGGCCACTTTCCGCCTGCTCTTCATGGCCGCCGCAGCCGCCAGCACGCCGCCCATGCACAGACCGCCCAGGATCACCGGGGCGTCGGATGCGCCTGATGACTCCACGATATCGACAGCCGCATCCCGCCAACGATGCCAGTCCGGCGCAGTGACCTCTGTTGCCAGGGTATAGCCTTGCATGGCAGGGGCGTCATGGACAACACCGTTGTTACGAAGCCAGTGCGTGATGAGCCCGAATTCCTGCGGCGACGAGAGAAGACCGTGAAGGAGTATCAGGGGGAGGGACAGCGGTGCTTGCATTCGCACGCGAAAGTTCAGGATATTGCTGGCATCTTATCGAGTGAAGCTGTCGATAACCTGTCGTAATGGAAGGGGGGGATGCAAGCTTCGCCGGCAAATGCCCTTCTGCGCACCACCGGGTGGGGCTTCCATTTCGATCGATTCAGTGATTGGACACGGTGTTCGAGAAGAGATTGATGACCACCACACCCAGGACGATAAGGCCAATTCCGATCAAGGCGCCCAGGTCCAGCTTCTGCCCCAGCCAGAACCACCCGACAAGGGTCACCAGGGCGACCCCCGCTCCTGACCAGATTGCATAAGTTATTGAAACGGGGAGGGTTTTCAGAATCAGGGAGAGAAGAAAGAAGGACGTGGCGTACCCTGCCGCCACGGCGAGGGTCGGTAGCGGCTTTGAAAACCCCTCCGAGTACTTCAGCGAGCTGGTTGCAATGACCTCGGCGACGATCGCTATGGCGAGATAGAGCCAGACTTTCATGTGTTTTTCCTGATGGGTGTGCTTACTGAAGTTCCGACGCGCTCGGCTCCAGGAGGAACGAGGCTCTCTTGAGCATCAAGTTGACCAGGCTCCATCGATGGCGGAAATAATTGAAGGTTTCGTGCATCTCGCTGCCGACATATTTCTTGAAGGCGTAGCTGGTGACTCCGAAATCCATATGTCGTATTCCGTCCCTGATGCATATGTTTATGCTCTCCAGCATCAGGGCAAAGTAAAGCTTGTATTCGAGGCTCTTGGCGTAGTCCATTCCGATGTATTTGCAGTACATGCTGTCCTGATTGCACATCAGTTGCTGGAAACCGATCAGGGTCCCGCCTTCGAAGTACAGGATGTACTTGCTGATTGAGGCGGTTTCGGCAAAGTAGCCGATGTTCAGGTTCTCGAACTGGATGTCGGATCTGGCGCATGTCTGTCGGTACAGTTCATGGACGCGGTGCAGGTAGGCCTCTGGCAGTCCATCCACTTCAAGGAGTTCGAGATTCCTCGAGGCCTTGAGCTTGCGCTTGAGATCCGTACGCACCTTGTGTTTGAGCTTGTCCCAGTAATCGGGGCGGACGGCAAGGATGGGGACGGGGAGTCCTGCCACCTTCTTGAAGCCCTGCAGGTCGAGGTTTCCGTCAAAGCCCTTGTAGGAGATCAGCGAGGCGTACTTGAACAGTTCCTCGTTGATTCTTCCCAGAACCTCCGGCGTTCTTTCGCCCTGGATATGGCCAAAGTCTGCTGATGGGTGACCGATGAATGCAATCTTCAGGCTGAGCCCACCCATGAGTTTCTTCAGGATGCCGGCCGGCATCATGGTGTTGAGCGGGATATCCATCACAAAGAAAGGGGCGATGGAAATGAGCGCCCCGTTCCTCCGCACGGCAAAGCAACCCAGGGTGAAGCCGGGAACGCCGGCCCTGCCGTAGGCCCGGTAGAAGCGGCCTCCTTCGGGGCATTCACTCAGGAAATCTTCCGGCACTTCATCGAGGCATTCAATGGTCAGCATGTTCGGGGCGGGCAGGGTTCAGGGGCGTGACGAGTCCGGCGGGAGTCCGTCAGCGCTTGTCCGGCGTTTCTTCGGTGAGCTTGAGGCCCAGGAACAAGGATGTCCTGGTGTAGTTCTCGACGAGACCCAAGGGGCCTTTGTCGGGCACGTCGTCTGCGTCGATGTAGGTGCCGAAAAGATGATCCCAGATCGAGAAGTAGAAGCCGTAGTTGGAATTTCCGTACCGGGCTTCCCGGTGATGGTGGATGAAGTGCATGCGAGGAGTGACCAGGAGCCATTCGAGTTGTCTGGCGAACGGAAGGCGTACATTCGAGTGGGTCAGGTGCTGGCTGGCCATCTCGATGAACAGCAATACAAAAAATGCCGAGCGGCTTTCCGTCAGCAGGAATAGGGAGGCGACGAGTACCCCGGGAGCCAGCACGAACAGCATGTGAAGCGGGGATCCTCTCATGCCTGAGAACCAGTTCAGTGACCGGGCCGAGTGATGGAGCGCATGAATTCGCCAGAGCGCAGGGGTGTGCATCAGCCGGTGAGCCCAGTAGCCCAGGAAGTCGGTGACAATCAGGTAGGCGAGCACTTGAGTGCTTACGCTCCAGCCGGCCACCTCCTGCCGTGTCCCTGCAGCCCCTTGGTACAAGTGCTTGGTCAGGGAAGTCAGCAGGGGGGCGAATACCTCATCGACCCCACCTGCCAGGGCCAGGGCGATGACCAGAAACCAGCGGTCGAAAGGTTCTACCTGCTGCTTGCCGTATTCTTCCATCGGGAAGTGTTGTGCGAGGGCCCACACGGCGACCCCCACCACGATGAAGGCAATCAGCCTCACTGCGACTTCAGGCATATTCAGTTCTCGATCTCGACGCAGCAACATGTTGTGAGCCCTGCAGGCTCATGGATTGCGGCCGAGCTGGGCCGCGAGGGCGGCGAATGGGGAATGGGCTTTGCGGGCCGATGCCCCGGAGCGCAGGGGGCGAGCTTAATCTCTTTTCGTGGCAGGAGCCTGCGCTCGGTTCAAGCCTGGCGTCAGATCGTTTGCCCCAGTTGTACCGATGCGCGGGCCCGCAGCTGCGCGATGGCTTCTCGCGTGGTGGCCTCGTCGGAAAGGTCTGTCAGCGCGATCGCTTCCCCGTAGACCCGGTAGCCCGGGCTGCTGTCGCATGACGCCACGGACCCGAAGGGGGGATAGCCTGTTCCATTCCACACCTGGTAATACCAGTTGGCGTTCTCCTGCACGTCCTCGCTGCAAAGGAAGAAATAGATGCGCAGTTCGCTACGGCTATCTTCGGCGCCGAGCACGGGCTTCTTATCCACGCCATTGCCGCTGTCGCTGCACACCCAGACGTCGATGAGCAGATCTCCCTTCTGGTGCTGGTTGGCCGGGTCGTCCTGGCCGTTGTACCGCAGCCAGAGCGCCGATACGTCGTTGAAGGGAAGCAGGCGCGCACCCCCGGAATTGTCCAGCTCCAGGCCATTCAGGCTGCGCGGGGGCTTGTTGCGGAAGTGCTGGTGATAGTGCACGGCACCCAGTTCGGTGCGGATGAAGGCCAGCAGTTCGAGGATGCGCTGCTGGTAGTCGGCGAGCAGGCGATAGGCCTTGCGGACATCGAGCAAGGCTGCGTCGAGCGGGGTGGTCATGGGCGGAGGCTCCAGATGGCGGGCGGAAAGCTGGCACGGGTGAGGCCGGGGGCCGGTAGTCCGGCAAGGGAATGGTTCAGGACCGGAGGGCTCGGGGCTGCCGCGCTGAAGGCGCCGCCGAGGGGGCAGGTGGTGGCCCGGATGCCCGCCCGGCCAAGCTGGACCAACCAGCGCTGGGGGTGGGTGCGCAGACCGTGCCAGGCGTAGGTGGCGGCGATGTCTTCCAGCAGGCGGAACAGGCCGGGCCGGCTGTCCGCCGGGGCGGTGGCGACGGTCGATTCAAGCGCCAGGTAGAGGTGGCTCCAGCTGCGGCAGACCAGCTCATAATCGAGGGAAGTGTCGCCCAGCACGGCATCGATCTGCGCGCCCAGTTGCCCTGCAGCGGCGCCGGTGTATTCCGGCAAGCCGCCCAGGGTGAGCAGGACGGGGCGGCGCAGTTCCCCGCTGCAGGTGCCGGCGACGAGTTCCCGGGCCAATTGTTGGGCGTACTGCTGCAGGCCGTGGTCGTGGCGCTTGGCCTCCACCAGCAGGCTGCGTTCGCTGCCCTGAAGCACCACGTCCGGTTCGACGCGTGTGCCGGCCATGTACCAGGATGGCCAGAACTGGATCTCCGTCAGCGGGCCGGGGGGCTCGTCCAGGCCCAGGAACCGGTCGAAGAAGGTCTCGAGCAGCAGGTCGGGCAGGTAGGCCAGGCGCTCGAACACGGTGGCCGTGAGCACGTCTTCGGCGCCACTGGTGTCACCCAGCGCCAGCTGCTTGCCCGCGAAGCCGGTGCCCCGCCGCTTGCCGTTGAGTACTGCAGAAAGCATTTCGTCTCCCGATCCAGAGTGGCCGCCGGCCATGCCGACAGGGGGTATACCGCAAATCGGGCGGTGCCGTGTTGATCGGATCGGGAGCGAGGGCGGGAAGGCCCTGCAGGCGATGCGGCAGGAAAGGCTTGACGGCAGTTCCGCCTCTGGCACTATCGCAACAACCGATTAACCTATTCTCCTTGGGGTCATTCAGCGTGTGGAAAGTATTCAACCTCAGTGAGCTAAAGCACCGGGTCGAGGGCAGTCAGCCGGCCATTTTCGAGTTCCTGCGCAGTTCGCAGATGTCCTGTGCGCTTTACCGCTTGCCGGCCGGGGCCAAGGACATGCAGGCGCCGCACTTCGAGGATGAGCTCTACATGGTGCTGGAGGGCCGCGCCCGCCTGCGCGTCGACGGGCAGGAGCAGGAGGTGGGGCCGGGGATGGTGCTGTTCGTCAGCGCCACCACCGAGCATTCCTTCTTCGACATCACTGAAGACCTGACCCTGATGGCCATGTTCGGCCCGGCGGGCGGCATGGCCTGAGCAGGCCTCCCGGGCACCGCCGTCCCGGCCCTGACGCAGTCCCCGCAGCATCATGAGCCCGGCATGTCGCCGGGCTTTTTGTTTTTCCGGCGGATCGACCACGGCTCTGCCCATCGTTGCAAACCTACCAACTAGTAGATAATATTTCCCGCGTCAGGACAGCCCCGGCAAGCCGGACGATTTCTTCGCCGGCCCCAGACCAACAACGGGGCGTTACCACGACAAAGGAGGAGATGCGATGAGAGTCGCAGCAATGATGGCGGCGATGTGTGCCGCAACGGTACTGGCGGCCCCTGCCGGCAGGGCTGCCGAGCGCAGCGTCGACCCCCTGGGCTCGCCCCGCTGGGCGGACATGGAGCGCAGCCTGCTGTCCGGCGAGGCCTATGTGTTCGATCCCCGGGTGAAGGTGGAGGCGCCGGACCTGGCAGAGAACCCCATGCACGTGCCGGTGACGGTCGATGCGACGGCGCTGCCCGATGTGAAGGAGGTGGTGGTCTTTGCCGATTTCAATCCCATCCTCGAGATCCTGCGCTTCCACCCCGACGCCACCAGCGCCTACCTGGGTTTCCGGGTGAAGCTGCAGCAGTCCTCGCCGCTCCGGGCGGCGGCGAGAACGGCCGACGGCGTGTGGCATGTGGGAGGGACCCTGGTGAATACCGCCGGCGGCGGCTGTACCGCGCCTTCCATCGGGTCCACATCCACCGAGTGGCAGAAGCGCCTCAACGAGGTCACTGCGCGTTCCTGGAACGACGGGCCGATGTCGGGCCGGGTCCGCCTGCGCATCATCCATCCGATGGACACCGGGCTGATTGCCGGCATCCCGGCCTTCCACCTCGAGGCGCTGACACTCCGGGATGAGGCCGGCACGCCGCTCATGCGCCTGGAGATCTCCCAGCCCGTCAGCGAGAACCCGGTGTTCACGCTGTATCGCGGCAAGCGCGACGGCGTCCTGCAGGCCGCGGGGCGGGATAACAACGGCAACACCTTCGACGTCCGGATTGCACCATGAAGCGCCTGATCCTTGCACTGCTGGCCTGCGTCTCCCTGGCGGCCGGCGCCGATGACTTCGACTACCGGCTGGTGCCGCAGGCGGTGGCCCCGGATGTGTATGTGTTCGTCGGCAAGACCGAAGATTTCGACACGCGGAATGGGGGCAACATCGTCAATACCGGCTTCATCGTCGCGCCCCAGGGCGTGGTGGTGATCGACACGGGCCCGTCGCTGCGCTATGGCCGGCAGATGCGCGAGGCCATCGCCCGGGTGACCGACAAGCCGGTGCTGATGGCGATCAACACCCACCACCATCCCGACCACGTCCTGGGCAACCAGGCCTTCTCCGACGTACCGGTCGGCAGCCTGGCCGAGGTGCAGCGGGGGATCGCCAGCGAGGGCAACGCCTTTGCCGAGAACCTGTTCCGCATGAGCGGCGACTGGATGGCGGGGACCGAGGTCGTGGTGCCGACCCGGACCCTGCAGGCGGGGCCCCTCGAGCTGGGCGGGCGGCGCCTGCGCGTGCTGGCCCTCGACGGGCATACCGGCGCCGACCTGGCCCTCTTCGATGAAAACAGCGGGGTATTGTTCGCCGGTGACCTGGTCTTCAACCACCGGGCGCCGACCACGCCCCATGCCCGGGTGGCGCGCTGGCTGGCCTCCCTGGACACGCTCGAGGCCATGCTGGCCGGTGGGGGCGTGAAGGTGCTGGTGCCGGGGCATGGCCCGGTGTCCCGCGATGCGGCGCCGATCCGGAGCACCCGGGACTGGCTGGCGTGGTTGTCCGGCTCCCTGCGCCAGGCGGCGGCCGAGGGCCTGGACATGAACGAAGTCCTGGCCCGGCCTCTGCCGGAGCGCTACAGGGCGCTGCCGGTGGCACCCGCCGAGTATCGGCGCTCGGTGGGGCACCTACTGCCGGGTATCGAGGTCGAGGCCCTGGAAGCGGGCCATGTTCACTGATGTACGGTCCGGCGCAGGATGATAGCCTTCGTTCCATGACTGCGCCCACCCGTTCCCAAGTGCTGGCCGAGGCCGAGTACCTGATCCGTCGTTCCGGCTATTCGGCCTTCAGCTATGCCCATCTGACCGACAAGATCGGCATCACCAAGGCCAGCATCCACTACCACTTTCCCACCAAACAGCGCCTCGCCGAGGAGGTCGTCGAAGTGGCGATGGCGCGCTTCGCCACCGCCCTGGCCGGCATCGAGGCGGAGCAGGGGGATGCGCCGGCCCGCCTGCAGCGCTACGGCGAATTGTTTCTCGATGGCTTCGAGGAGCAGCTGCGCCCCCTGTGCTGTGCCCTGTCGGCCGAACTGGCGGCGCTCCCCGATTCGATCCATGCCCGGACCCGGGCGTACTTCGAGTTGCACCTGGCCTGGCTGACCCGGATCGTCGAGGCTGGCGTTGCGGCCGGCCAGTTGTGCTGGGCGGATGGTGCCGGCGCCCTGGCGACCCTGATCCTGAGCACCCTGGAAGGGGGCAGCCTGGTGGCCCGCGCCATGCAGTCCCGTGCCCTGGCCCTGGCGGGCTTTGCCCAGGTGCTCGCCCTGGCGGCTCCGCCGGCCGGCGGGGACACCTAGAACAGGGGGACGAGCTTGTAGCCCTGGGTTTGGTAGCCGATCAGGGAGATGAAGCCATCGGCCACCAGGGTCAGCCCGGGCAGCAGGGTGGCGTCGTCGATCCGCATCACCCGCGTGGCGATCGCACAGACCTCGTGGCGCACGCCCAGGCCGGCCAGTTCCTTGACCAGCACGGCGATGGACTCCAGGGCGTCCTCGTGTTCCAGCTGGAGCGCATTGTCCGGCCGGGTGGTCAGGAAGCGCACGGTCGGCCCGATGTACACGATGATCAGATCCGGCCTGACCCCCTGGCGCAACATGCCGCCATGGGTCTCCTTGATGATGCTCAGGTAGAAGGCGGCCTTGCGGGGGTCGTTGAAGTCGATCAGAAAGATCCCCTTGCCTTCCGTGACGCCACGCAGGGCTGCTGCATCATTGGGCTCCGCCGCGGCGGCGGGCTGGCAGGCGAGGAGGGGAACGAGTGCCGCCAGCAGGCGCAGCCAGGGGGGAGTCAGGCGCATGGGTGTCTCCATCGGGCCGCGGCAGGATTCGGGTGAGTCCGGTTCCACGGCCATGTAGGGCGCTGAATATACCTACCAGTTGGTAGGTGCGCAATCGGGCCCCGCCGCCTCATTCCATCCAGGCTGCTTCAGCTCCTCCGCCCGGGGCGGGCGTGGTGTTCCCGCCGCTGCCTGGCGGGCTGCCCCTGTGCCGCACTGCTGGCCATCAGTTCGCGGGCTCCGCCTTCCGGCACGACCTGCATGTCCTTGATGTGAATGTTGTTCCACAGCAGCTGCACGGTGGCTGGGCACAGATTCAGCAGGACTCCGGCCGCACCGTCCACCGTGATGGCAACGGTTTCGCCGACCGCCAGGGACAGTTGCTGCCAGTCGCCATTGGCGCCCTGCCAGCCGACGCTGCCGGGGCCGTCGTCGCCCAGGGTGGTCCGGTAAACATGCACCTTGGTCTGGATTTCTCCGGCAGCCACGTGCCGGTAGCTGTCGGGCGGGAGGTTCTGGACGGTCAAGGTGAGTCTCCTTTTGCGGGGTCGGAGTTAATTGCAATGGAATATGTCGATAGGATTGTCCGCCAAGGCTAGGGGAGGGTCTGGTCGATGTCAATTGCATCCGTTCCCGTTCTGGGGGCGGAGCTGGCGGCGTGCCGGGCGGAGAAGGCCTCCGGATCTTCGCGCCGGATGTGGCAGAAGCGCCTGGGGAAAGGTGACCGGAGGGCTAGAATGGGGCGTTGATGTCCGGCCCGATGCCGCCGTTCAGCGCATCCGATCACGAGGAGGAGACCATGAAGAAGAATCCGTGCAAACCCGGGATCTCCGGGCGTCCGCTACGCTGGGGAGTGGCCATGCTGCTGTCTGCGGCGGTGTTGTCGGCGGGGGTCGCCACGCCGGCGATGGCGGCCAACAAGGTCAAGCTGAGCACCTACGATCATGGCAAACCGGTCAGCTACCTGCCCTGCGGCGCCTATCCCCTGCCCAGGCGGGCAGCGGTGCTGATGGGGGGCGGGCTGGACGTCAAGGAAGCCTTCAGCTGGATGATCGACCGGATGGCCGAGTGCGGCAGCGGAGTCACCGGCCGGCCGGGCAACCTGCTGGTGATCCGCGCCGGGGGCAATCCGGCCTACGACAGCTTCATCTACAAGCTCGGCAAGCTGGCGGCGGTGCAGACCGTGGTCGTGCCCACCGTGGACGCGGCCAACAGCACCGAACTCGAAGGCTACATCCGGAATGCCGGGGCGATCTGGTTCACCGGGGGGGACCAGGGCGACTACTACAACTTCTGGAAAGGCACCTTGCTCGAGCGGGTGGTGTCAGACCATGTCCGGACCTACGGGATCCCCGTCGGCGGCACCAGCGCCGGGATGATGATCCTGAGCCAGTACGCCTACATCGCCTATCCCCTCACCATCACCTCGGCCGAGGCCCTGGCCGATCCCTTCAAGCCCGACTCGGTGACCATCAAGCGGGACTTCTGGACCTACGGCACGCCCTTCGACCCCCTGTCCGGCACGGTCACCGACTCCCACTTCGACGCCCGCGACCGCATGGGGCGCCTGGTCACCTTCCTGGCGCGGGTGATCGGCGATGGCTGGAGCCCTGCCGCCACCGCCCGGGCCATCGGGGTGGATCAGGAGACCGCGCTGCTGATGACCTCCGTGCCCGGCACTTCCGGCACGGCTTCGGTCACCCTCAGGACGGTCGCCAATCCCGGCGTGGATGGTGCTGCCTACCTGCTCAAGGCCGACAGCAATTCCAGCCTCGTGCTGACGCCGGGGCAGCCGCTGACCTTCACCCGCGTGCAGGTCCAGAAGCTGCCTGCGACCGGAGCACCGTCCACCTACGAGCTCAATGTGAACGGTGGGCAACTGTCCTCGTCCACCGGCAGAATCTACTGAGGCTGGAGGCGCTCAGAGGGTGATCACCAGGCCCGGGTCGAAGCACGGGTTCTCCAGTTCCAGCGGTCCGCCGGGCGTGGTCTGGCGGGCATAGCCCCGGGGATTGCAGACGACCCGGGTGGCGCCGATGCGGTAGTCGAAGCTGTCGTGGGTGTGGCCGTGCAGCCACAGGGCTGGCTGCCAGCGCAGGATGTGGGCATCCAGGTCGGACACGAAGCAGGCATTCACCGGCGAGCCGGCAAACTGGGGGGCGACGCTGCGCAGGCTCGGCGCAAAATGGGTGATCACCACGGTAGGGCCAGGGTGGGGGCGGGCGAAACAGTCCTCCAGCCACTTCACCGACTCCAGGAACAGCATCTGCGAGAGTGCCGGCGAGAAGGTGTCGGGAAAGTCCGGCGCCACCCGGATCCGCGTGTAGTCGCGGGTGAAGCCCAGTGCCGCCTGCACCCCCTGCAGGCGTGCCGCCTCGCCGTCGAAGATGCGGAAGCCCGACCACAGGGTGCAGCCCAGGAAGCGCACACCCTGGTGGATCCATTCGCTGCGCTCCATGACCCGCACCTGGCTCTCCGCGGCCAGCCGGACCAGCGCCTCACGGGTGCTGACCAGGTCGCTGCCATAGAACTCGTGGTTGCCCGCCACATAAAGGGTCGGCAGGGGGGCTGCCCGCGCCCATTCCAGGGCCTGTACCGGCCGGCCGAGATCGCCCGCCAGCACGATGACGTCCGCCTCCACCCGGGGAAACGGCATGGGTGCGGCAGACAGGTGGAGATCGGAGAGGAGGGCGATGCGCATGGCGGGATGTGCTCCAGGTTGGGGGGCGGTGGGCGTGCCGGCCAGAGGACATCCTAACTGCGTGGCCGGCCCGGCACCACCCGCCGCAGCAGCGGCCCCAGGGCATTGCGGAAGCCCGCCGAGTGCAGGCAGGCGCCGCCGGCGAGGCCCACCAGGCAGCCGAGCAGGGTGTCGATGAAGCGGGCCCGGATCAGCACGGACGGATCGGCCGCGCCCAGGCTGGCTGCGTCGGCGAGGAGGAGGGTCAGAGGCGTGATGAAGATCACCGCAATGCCGTAGTGGCGCACCACCAGGGTCTCGATCAGCCAGGCAAGGACCATCATCGTCACGCCGATGCCCCATTTGTCGAGGGGCAGGCTGAGCACCGCCCAGGCCACCAGCAGGCCGATGCCGGTGCCCAGGACCCGATGCGCCTGGCGTACCCACACGGCCCGCAGGGAGGCGCCCTGGATCACCGCCAGGCAGCTGATCGGGACCCAGTAGGCATTCTCGAGCCGCAGGGCCTGGGCCAGGGCCAGGGACAGGCCGACGAAGACGCCGATCAGCACTGAATCGAAGACCACGAAATCGAAGGTGGGCGGCGGCAGGGGCTGGACCGGGGCCGCCGGCCGGATCCGCAGCATGCGCAGGCTGTAGAGGAAGGCGATGGCGCAGGCCAGCAGGCAGCCCATGACCAGCAGCCCGACCTTGAGCGGGATCTGCAGGACATCCCCCGGTGCGTAGGCCCCGATGGCTGCCGCCAGCACGAAGAACAGGCCGCCGGGCGGGCCCAGAGCGTAGAAGCGGCAGACCATGGTGACCAGCGTGGAGATCACCGCCAGGGCCGCGATCATGGCCGGGGCAAACAGGTGGCTGATCACCCCCAGCGCATAACAGGCGGTCAGGCCGAAGGCGCTGGCCATCAGCGACACCATGCGGTGATGCAGCGGTGTGGCCGGCAGGTACAGGAAGACCAGCCCCCCGAGGCTGGAGATCAGCCCGTACTCCAGGTGGTCGAACCACGCGCCGACCAGCATCGGCAGCCCGGTGGCCAGGCCGGCCGCCACCGGCATCTGCCAGGGGCGGTCACTGCGCTGGATGGAGGCAAGCTGCTGGAACTCGGCTCGGGCCCGCTGCTTCAGGCGATTCAGGCGGTGGCGCATCGACGGGGCCTCCTCCGGGCGGGCCGGTCGTGTCCGGCCCTGAGTCTCGATCTTAAGGCTTTCCCGGTGGACGAGGGCGCCGGGCAGTCCTTTATTCCGAATCCTGGAATGGCATGCATTGCTCATTCGTGGATATCGATCGCATTTATTCTTGGTTCTCCCCTTTGACCTGGATCAATAAGCTCGTCTCAGCTTGTTATGACGAGTTGAGATGAACCACCCCGCGATCCCCACCGCCCTGCCGGACCTTCCGGAGGCGCCGCTCCACCGCCAGATCACCCAGGCCCTCCGTGCCAGGATCATCGACGGTGACTGGCCTGCCGGCGCCCGGCTGCCTTCCGAAAGTGCCCTGGGCGCCGAGTTCCTGGCCAGCCGCATCACCGTGCGGCAAGCCCTCGGCGCCCTGCAGCAGGAGGGCCTGATCTACACCCAGCAGGGGCGCGGCAGCTTCGTGAGCCGCCCCAAGGCCGTCCAGGACGTGGCCCGCCTGCGTGGCTTTGCCGAGCAGATGGGGGCGGACGGCTATGAGGTGCGCAACCGCCTGCTGGGCCTGGCCGAGGTGCCGGCCGATGCCCGGGTGGCCGCCCGGCTGGGGGTTCGCGAGGGAGCCGGGGTCATCGAGATCCGTCGCCTGCGCCTGCTCAACCGCGAACCGATCTCGGTGGAGCTGACCTGGCTGCAGCGCGAGCCGGGGCTGAAGGTGGCCCGGGCCGACCTGGAAACGCGCGACATCTTCGTGATCCTCGAGGACGACTGCAAGGTCCAGCTGGGCCAGGCCGACCTGGCCCTCGACGCGGTGGCCGCCGACGCGGAGCTGGCGGCCCGCCTCAAGGTGGCTCGCGGCGCCCCGCTGCTGCGGGTCGAGCGCCTGACCCACGACAGTGCCGGCAGGCCTGTCGACTACGAATTCCTCTATTTCAGGGGAGACGCCTTTCAATACCGATTCAAGGTGGATCGCTATCCATCTGTACTGGAGTAATTCATGCCTCATCGAGCGGACACCCTGGAGAGTGAATACGACGTCGTCGTCGTGGGCGGCGGCACGGCCGGCCCCATGGCGGCGATCAAAGCCAAGGAGCGCAACCCGGCGCTGCGCGTGCTGTTGCTGGACAAGGCCCATGTGAAGCGCAGCGGCGCCATCTCCATGGGCATGGACGGCCTGAACAACGCGGTGGTCCCGGGCTATGCGACCCCGGAGCAGTACACCAAGGAAATCACCATCGCCAACGACGGCATCGTCAACCAGGCCACGGTGTATGCCTATGCGCGCCACAGCTTCACCACCATCGAGGAGCTCGACCGCTGGGGCGTCAAGTTCGAGAAGGACGCCAATGGCGACTACGCCATGCGCAAGGTCCATCACATGGGCACCTACGTGCTGCCGATGCCCGAGGGGCACGACGTCAAGAAGGTCCTGTACCGGCAGCTCAAGCGTGCCCGGGTGGAGATCACCAACCGCATCATCGCCACGCGCCTGCTCACCGCGGCCGACGGCAGCGTGAACGGGGTGATGGGCTTCGACTCGCGCACCGCCGCCTTCCACGTGATCCGCGCCAAGGCCGTGGTGCTGGCCTGCGGGGCGGCCGGACGGCTCGGCCTGCCGGCCTCGGGCTACCTGATGGGCACCTACGAGAACCCCACCAACGCGGGCGACGGCTACGTGATGGCCTACCACGCGGGGGCCGAGCTGGCCAACCTGGAGTGCTATCAGATCAACCCCCTGATCAAGGACTACAACGGCCCGGCCTGCGCCTACGTGGCCGGTCCGATGGGGGGCTACACCGCCAACAACCGCGGCGAGCGCTTCATCGAGTGCGACTACTGGAGCGGCCAGATGATGCTGGAGTTCTACCAGGAGCTGCAGGGCGGCAACGGGCCGGTCTTCCTCAAGCTGAACCACCTGGCGGAAGAGACCATCCAGACCATCGAGACCATCCTGCACAGCAACGAGCGCCCCAGCCGCGGGCAGTTCCACGCCGGGCGCGGCACCGACTACCGCCGCCAGATGGTCGAGATGCACATCTCGGAGATCGGCTTCTGCAGCGGCCACAGCGCCTCCGGGGTGTACGTCAATGAGCGCGCCGAGACCTCCGTGCCAGGCCTCTATGCCGCCGGCGACATGGCCGCCGTGCCCCACAACTACATGCTCGGCGCCTTCACCTATGGCTGGTTCGCAGGGCACAGCGCGGCGGAGCGGGCCAGCAGCCTGGACTTCTCGGCGGTGGACGCGGAGCAGGTGGCCCGCGAGCGGGCGCGCATCTACGCCCCCCTGCTGCGCGACCACGGCCTGCCGGCGCTGCAGGTGGAATACAAGCTGCGGCGCTTCGTGAACGACTACCTGCAGCCCCCCAAGGTGACCCGCAAGTACGAGATCGCCCTCGACCGCTTTGCCGAGATCGGCGAAGACCTGGAGCACCTGCACGCCGCCGACGCCCACGAGCTGATGCGCTGCGCCGAAGCCTCGGTGATCCGCGACTGCGCCGAGATGGCCGCCCGCGCCTCGCTGTTCCGCACCGAGAGCCGCTGGGGCCTCTACCACCTGCGGGTGGACTACCCGGAGCGCAACGACGCCGAGTGGTTCTGCCACGCCCACCTGAAGAAGGACGAATCCGGCCGGATGAGCCACTTCAAGCGGCCCGTCGAGCCCTACATCGTGCCCATCGCAGAGCAGGAGAAGGACGCCTACGACCGGCTGCGCGTCGCGCCGAAGACGTCCCCCGAAAAAACCGCCGCCACCGTCTGATCCCTGGAGAACCCCATGGCATTCCAACCCCGCAGCATCGCCCAGCTCAGCGAAGCGGCCGTCACCGTGGACCTGGACAAGTGCATCGCCCACAAGGGCTGCACCGTCTGCATCGACGTCTGCCCGATGGACATCCTCGACATCGACCCGCAGACCGGCAAGGCCTTCATGAAGCGCGACGAGTGCTGGTACTGCCTGCCCTGCCAGAAGGACTGCCCGACCGGCGCCATCCACGTCGCCATTCCCTACCTGCTGCGCTGATCTTCCGCTTCACCCCAAATAGAGAGAGCCCCCATGCGATTTTCGACTTTCACCAAGGCCGCGGCGTCGGCGCTCGTCGCCATGACCGTCAGCCTCGGCGCCCACGCCGAGACCCTGCGCCTGGCCATCGGCACCCAGGACACCACCATCAACTGCGCCACCGGCGGCCTGCTGATCCGCGAGCTCAAGCTGCTCGACAAATACCTGCCCAGGGACGGCAAGTACAAGGATGTGCAGTACGACATCCAGTGGAAGAACTTCACCTCCGGCGCCCCGCTCACCAACGAGATGGTCGCCGACAAGCTGGACATCGGCACCATGGCCGACTTCCCCGGCTCGGCCAACGGCGCCGCCTTCCAGAAGGCCGGCAAGAAGAGCCTGTTCATCACGGTGCTGTCGGGCAGCACCCAGGGCAGCGGCAACGGGGTGGTGGTGCCCAAGGACTCCAGCGCCACCTCCCTGGCCGAGCTGCGCGGCAAGACCATCTCGGTGCCCTTTGCCTCGGCCGCCCACGGCATGTTGCTGCGCGCCCTCAAGGGGCAGGGCATCGACCCGGAGAAGGACGTCAACATCATCACCCAGGCCCCGGAAGTGGCCGGCCCGGCCTTGCAGGCCGGCAAGATCGATGCCCACGCCGACTTCGTGCCCTTCGCCGAGCTGTTCCCCTACCGCGGCTTCGCCCGCAAGATCTACGACGGGGTGCAGTCCTCCACTCCCACCTTCCACGGCTCCCTGGTCAATGCCGAGTTCGCCCGGAAGTACCCGGAAGTGGTGGTGGCCTTCCTGCGCGCGGCCATCGAGGCCGACCGCCTGATCGCCAGCGACCCGGAGAAGTACAGCGAGCTGATCGAGAAGGTGACCGGCATCGAAGCGCCCGTCAGCTACCTCTTCCACGGCCCCCTCGGGCTGCAGACCCGCGACTTCACCTGGAAGCCGGAATACCGCCAGGCGCTCAAGACCTCCATCGAGACCCTGCACCTGATGCGCCGCATCGATGTCACCCCGGACCCCGCCACCTTCGTGGATGACCAGTACATCCGAGCCGCCTTCAAGCAGGCCGGCCTGAACTACGACGCGCGCCTGAAGAACTATGACAAGCTGCCCCTCAAGGCCAATGACGCCCTGACTGGCAAGCCCATCAGCGACACCCGCCGCCTGGCCGGCCTGTGGGTCGCCGGCGAGCCCAAGGTGCGTCACTACGCGGCCATCGGCAACGCCTTCCAGGACCTGCGCAAGCTGGAGCAGGCCGGCAAGACGGTGCGGGCGGTGTATGTGCATGACCTGATCCACGGCATCAAGCTGCTGGCGCCGCAGGCCTGGTTCGCCCGGGACGCCCAGGGCGAGGTCAGCGCCTTCCTGCAGAAGGATGCGGCGGTGGCCTATGCCTCCACCAACAAGGGCCAACTGCTCGACTTCGCCGCCCTCAAGGCGGGCACGGGCGGCCGCTGACCATGCCGGCGCATCAAACGGCCCTCCGGCGCGTGCTGCCGGTGCTGTCCCTGGCGGCTTGCGTGGCGCTCTGGCATGTGGCCTCGTCCCGGCATCTGCACCTGGGGCTGGTGACCTTCCAGAACGTGCCGCAGCCCCTCGAGGTGGTGGATGCGGCGTGGGCCCTGCTGCAGTCGCCCAAGCTGCAGAACCACCTGGCCAGCAGTCTCGGCCGGGTGGCCTTCGGCTTCCTCATCGCGGCGCTGGTCGGGGTGGCGCTGGGGCTGGCGATCGGGCGCTTCCGCTGGGTCCGGGAGACGCTGATGCCGCCCCTCGAGGTGGCGCGGCCGATCCCGGCGGTGGCCTGGATTCCCCTGTCGATCCTGATGTTCCCCTCGTCGGAGGGCAGCATGATCTTCATCACCTTCGTCGGGGCCCTGTTTCCCATCCTGCTCAACACCATCCACGGCGTGCATGGCGTGGATCCGCGCCTGGTGGCGTCGGCGCGCAGCCTCGGTACCGGGCGCTGGGGGATCTTCAGCCAGGTCATCCTGCCGGCGGCGGCGCCCTCGGTGCTGACCGGCCTGAGCATCGGCATGGGGACCTGCTGGTTCTGCCTGGTGACGGCGGAAATGATCTCGGGCCAGTACGGCATCGGCTACTACACCTGGGAGTCCTACACCGTCCAGAACTACGCCAACATCATCGTCGGCATGCTCCTGATCGGCCTGCTGGGCATGGGCAGCAGCGCCCTTCTTCACCGCATCGGCCATGCCCTGATGCCCTGGTACCGCCCTGGAGGCCGCGCATGAACGCTGTTCTCGAACTGTCCCGGCTCGCTCCCGCCGAGCCGACCACCGGCCGCCTCGACATCGACCGGGTGTCCATCGAGCTGGGGGCCGGGGCCGCCCGCTTCACCGCCCTGCAGGATGTCTCCGTGGCCATCCGGCCCGGCGAGTTCGTGTGCCTGCTGGGGCCGTCCGGCTGCGGCAAGTCCACCCTGCTGGGCGCGCTGGCCGGCCACCTGGTGCCGTCCCGCGGCCAGCTGCTGCTCGACGGCCAGCCGATCGGCGGGCCGGCGCCTGAGCGCGGCCTGGTGTTCCAGCACCACACTCTGTTCCCGTGGTTGTCGGTGCTCGACAACGTCGCCTACGGCCTGCGCATGCGCGGCGTCGGACGGGCGCAGCGCCGCGAGCAGGCGATGGCCTGGCTCTCCGAGGTCGGCCTCGAGGGCTTCGAGCATCATTACCCGGCGGCCCTGTCCGGCGGCATGCAGCAGCGCGTGGAGATCGCCCGCGTGCTCATCAACGAACCGCGGGTGCTGCTGATGGACGAGCCCTTCGGCGCCCTGGATGCGCTGACCCGGCTGAAGATGCAGGAGTTGCTGCTGGCCCTGTGGGCACGCCGCCGGATGAGCGTGGTGTTCGTCACCCATGACATCGACGAGGCCCTGTTCATGGCCGACCGGATCCTGGTGATGAGTGCGCGCCCCGGCCGGGTCGTGGAAGAGATCGTGGTGCCCGCCGGGCGTCCGCGCACCGCCGACTGGCTCACCGGCCCGGCCTTCGCCGCCTGCAAGCGGCATTGCCTGGCCCTGCTGCGCGACCCTGACCTCACCGTGCCCCTCGAGCGCCTGTCGCCCCTGACCCAGCCCGCCCCGGCCGATGCCGACGCGGCGGCCGTCTATCCTGATTGATCCATCGATCCTGTCTGCCATGAACCTGCCCCTGTCCGCTGTTGATGACGATGAGCTCGCGGCGCTGTTGCCGCGCCTGAATGACGATGACGCCAGCGTGCGTCGCCTGGCCCTGATCGAACTGGCCGAACTCGAGGACGAGGCACACCTCCCGTGGCTGCTGGCCGCGCTGACGGACGGTGACGCCGATGTGCGTGCCGAAGCCGCCGGCCGCATCGGCTGCTGGGAGAGCCCCGCCACCGTGGAGGCCCTGCTGCGCGGCCTCGACGATGCTGCTGCGGCGGTGCGCCTTGCCGCCGCCCAGAGCCTCACCGAGCTCCGCCTCGCCGACAGTGGCCGCCGCCTGCTGCCGGCCCTGGCCCATGCCAGCCCCTTCGTGCGCGCCAGCGTGCTGCGGGCCCTGCGTGAGCTGCGCCTGCCCGAAGCCTGCGAGGCGGCCCTGGAGGCGGCCCGGGCCGCAGAAGCCGGGGTGCGCCTGGAGGCCGTGGGTGTGCTCGGCTGGCTCAAGCGCAGCGAGGCGCTGCCGGTCCTGACCGGGCTCGCCACCGGCGATGCCGACCCGGAGGTGCGCCGGGCCGCGGTGGGCGCCCTCGGCCTGGCGGTGGACGACAGCGTGCTGCCGGCCCTGCTGCGGGCGCTGGGCGACCCGGTATGGCAGGTGCGCGAGGAGGCCGCCACCACCCTCGGCAAGCTGCGCCTCGGTGCCGCCCTGGAGGCCCTGGTGGACGCCCTGGAGGATGACTACTGGCAGGTCCGCCTGCGCGCGGCGCGGACCCTCGGCCGCCTGAAGGACGGGCGGGCGGTGCAGCCGCTGGTGGCCTCCGCCCTGGGCCACTCCTCCGCCAATCTGCGCAAGGAGGCCGCCATCGCCCTGGGCGAGATCGCCCATCCGGCGGCCCTAGATGGTCTGCAGCGCGCCCTGGCGGACAGCGACCCCGAGGTGCGCAAGGCCGCGCGACTCGCCATCGGGCTTGTCCAAGCAGGAAAAGCCTAGGCCCCGGCAGGTTTTCCCTTCCCCTCCGGACTTCCGGCGGGGCGGTAGCAGGATCTTCTCCTCGCCCGCGAGCGTGTCCCGCTTGCGGCGTGCCCACCTGTCACATAGGGTGAGACAAGGGGAGGGTCAGGTTTCCGCTGCAAGCGTGCTCAAGGGGGACTGAACCGTGAAACTGCATGTGTTACCCATCTTCATCATGCTGGCGGGCTGCGCCAGCATGCTGCCCACGTCGCAGCAGGACGTGAAGAACAACTGGGAAAACTTCGAGCAGGCCAAGCAGGCCTACGACAGCATCGTGCCGTTCCAGACCGACATGGCCACGGTGCGCCAGCTGGGCTTCGACCCGTCCGTCACGCCCAACGTGCAGATCCTCAACCACTCCCAGGTGGTGCGTGCCGTGCTGCCCTCGCCGCTGCAGGAGCGGGCGGCGATTCCCCAGGGCATCCTCGACTGCATGAAGGCGCAGGACGGCTGCGTCGGCTACTTCATGGAGCCCAGCCGCATCGACCGCAAGCGGGTCGGCAACTTCATGCTCGACTTCCTCAACTTCAAGCGTGACACCGTGACCACCGGCTGGAAGTTCGGGGCCCTGATCGTGGTGGTCAACGACAAGGTGGTCTTCAAGCAATGGAGCGGCCGCCCGCGCATCGAAGAGACCGAGCTGCGGCGCAACCCGCTGGGGCCGCTGCAAGGCCTGGGCGAGGGGCTGCGGCCCACGCCCTGAAGGGGCCGGGGCGGTTTCCGTTGTTCCACCTTGGATTGGCCGGGAATTCCCACGGCCGGCCAAGGCGGCGCGGAGCCAGGCTCCGCGAAACCCCGTCCCCATCCCCTGCCGCCTGGCGTGAGCAAGTTGCAGGGGCGGCTTCAGCCGCCCGCAGGTGCCTGATCGGCGTGAGCAAGTTGTAGGGGCGGCTTCAGCCGCCCGCAGGTGCCTGATCGAAGTCCGTGGGCGACTGAAGTCGCCCCCGCATGCGAAGCTAGGAAGCCAGACCCTCATCCCCTGCCTAGGCAGGGCGGGCGAGCTGGCGGAACAGGCGGTTGATCTCCGGCCCCGGGATGGCCTCATCGGCATAGCCGAAGCTGCCTTCGTCGCGAATCTCCCGGGCTGCGCGCAGGAAGGCGCCGAGGGCGGCACGGGCCAGGGAGCCCCCCACGCTGACCCGCCGCACGCCGAGGGCGCGCAGCTCGTCCAGGTTCAGCCGGACCCCCTGGAAACCCATGATCACATTGACCGGCCGGCTCAGTGCGCCGGTCATCGCGGCAATCTGCTCGCGGCTCTTCAGCCCTGGGGCGAACAGCACATCGGCTCCTGCCGCCTCATAGGCCTGCAGGCGGCGCAGGGCGTCGTCCAGGTCGGGATGGCCGGCCATGAAGTTCTCGGCGCGGGCGGTCAGGGTGAAGGGGAAGGGCAGGCGGCGTGCCGCCTCGACCGCCGCCTGGATGCGTTCGACGGCTTGGGATAGGGGATACAGCGGCGCCTCGCGCTTGCCGCTGGTGTCCTCGATGGAGCCGCCCACCGCGCCGGCCTCGGCGGCCAGCCGGATGGTCTCGGCCACTGTCTCTGGCGCATCGCCGAAGCCGTTCTCCAGGTCGACGCTGAGGGGCAGCGCGGTGGCGCAGGCCAGGTCGCGGACGTGGGCCAGCATGGCCTCGCGGCCCACCGCACCGTCCGGCAGTCCGCGGGAGAAGGCGAAGCCGGCGCCCGTGGTGGCCAGGGCCGGAAAGCCCAGGTGGGCAAGCAGGCGGGCGCTGCCTGGATCCCAGGGGTTGGGGACGATGAAACAGTCATCCTGCCGGTGCAGGGCCTGGAAGCGCAGGGCCTTGTCATGCTGGGTGTCCATGGGGTTCTCCGTCGTGGGTCAGGCAGGCACGGCCGGGCGCAGGATCTCCCGGTCGTCGATGGGGTAGTGCAGGGCGGCGGCGATCACCCCGAGGGCGATCCCGCTCAGCCAGATCAGGTCGTAGGAGCGGGTCGCCTCGAACACGTAGCCGCCCAGCCACACCCCGAAGAAGGCGCCCAGCTGGTGGCCGAAGAAGACGAAGCCGAACAGGGTGGTGATGTAGCGCACCCCGAAGACCTGGGACACCAGGCCGTTGGTGAGCGGCACCGTGCCCAGCCACAGGAAGCCCATCACCGCGCAGAACAGGTAGAGGCTGGCAGGGCTGAGGGGCAGCAGCACGAACAGCGCCATGGCGGCCGCCCGCAGCAGGTACAGGATGCACAACAGGTGCTTGCGCCGGTACAGGCCGCCGAGCAGCCCGCACACATAGGTGCCGGCCACGTTGGCCAGGGCGATGGTGGCCAGGCCGGCAACGGCCGTGCCGGCCGACAGGCCCTTGTCCTGCACGTAGGCGGGCAGGTGCGAGGCGATGAAGGCGAGCTGGAAGCCGCAGGCCAGGAAGCCGAAGTTGAGCAACCAGAAGCCCCGGTGGCCGAAGGCCTCGGCCAGGGCGGCGCGCAGGCTCTGGCCGGAACTTGCGGACGGGTCCTGACCGGGTCGGTCGTGCAGGGGAATGGCACAGGGCAGCAGCAGCGCGCAGAGCAAGGCCAGTGCGCCGAGGGCGCCCATCCAGCCGAGCTGGTCGATCAGGCCCTGGGCGCCGGGCACCAGGAAGAACTGGCCCAGGCCGCCCACCGCGCCGGCCAGGCCGAGGGCCCAGCTGCGCTGCCCGGCCGGCACCAGGCGGCTCAGGGCCCCGTACACCACGCCGAAGGAGGTGGCCGACAGCGCCGCACCGATGCCCACGCCCGCCGCCAGGTTGAAGCCCGCCAGGGAATCGGCGCCGGCCATGCCGTACAGCCCCAGGCCGTACAGGGCCAGCCCGGCGGCGATGACCCGGCGGGCGCCGAAGCGGTCGGCGATCATCCCGGTGAAGGGCTGGGCGAGGCCCCACACCAGGTTCTGCAGGGCGATGGCGAAGCCGAAGGCCTCCCGCGACCAGCCCCGGTCGACCGTGATCGGCACCAGGAAGATGCCCTGGGCGTGGCGTACGCCCAGGGCCAGGCCCATCACCAGGCCCCCGGCGACCACCAGCATCCAGGGCCTGGCGAGGGGGGTTGAACTATTTGTCATGGCTTTCTCGCATTCGATTGGGTAAAGTGAATCAGCGTTTGCTGCGGCTTCTTCTGCCTTGATTAGAGAGCCTGACGCGCCGCGCTTCAAACCACTTTTCGGTTTCTTTTGCATGAGGTGAATGCATGTCAATCGGTCTGGCCCGACTTCCCTCCCTGGATCTGATCCGGGGTTTTGTAGCGGTGGGGCGGCGCATGAGCATCACCCTGGCCGCCCAGGATCTGTGCCTCACCCAGTCGGCGGTGAGCCGCCAGGTGCTGGCCCTGGAGGACATGCTCGGGGTGCGCCTGCTGCTGCGCGGACATCGCAGCATTGCCTTCACGCCGGAGGGCGAGCGCCTGTTCCGGTGTGCCGACGGGGCGATCAGCGCGCTGCAGGACGTGGTGGGCGTGCTCCGTGGCGGTGCGGCGGCCCGCCCGGTGACGGTGAGCACCAGCATCGGCGTGGCCGGCCTGTGGCTGATGCCGCGCCTGGGGGATTTCCTGCGCGCGCACCCGGGTATCGACGTGCGCCTGTCGGCGAGCAACCGGGTGGCCGACCTGAAGGTCGACGGGCTGGACATGGCGGTGCGTTACTGCCCGCCGGAGACCGTGCCCGATGGCGCGCAACGGCTCTTTGGCGAGACCATCGCGCCGGTGGCCCATCCCTCCCTGGGGCTGGCCGGGACACTTGAACTGGCCGATCTGGAGCGTCGGGTGCTGCTGGAGTTCGACGGGGAGTACCGCCCCTGGCTGCGCTGGAGCGAGTGGCTGGCCAGCCAGGGCTGGGACGGACTCAAGCCCCGCGGCGTGCTGCGCTTCAACCAGTATGACCAGCTTGTGCAGGCCGCCATCGCCGGCCAGGGGGTGGCCCTGGGGCGGCTCGAGCTGATCGGCCAGTCCCTGGCCGATGGTCGCCTGTGCCGCCTGGAGACGCCCCGGCCGGGGCCGGCCAGCCCCAATGCCTACTGGCTGCTGCGTGCCGAGGCCGCGGGGCGGCCGGAGGTGGACGAGGTGGCCAGGTGGATCGTCGCGGAAGCTGCCGTTACCGGCAGGGGAGAGCCAGGCCGGGACGAGCTTGGCCAGGAAGAAAAGGATGGCTGACCGGCGGAAGGGGAGGGGGCAGATGCCGGTCAGCCGCAAAAGCTCAGGGTGCTCAGCCACGACAGCAGGTTGTCCGGGGCCAGCCAGGCCCGGAAGCCACCGTACAGGGCGGCCAGCAGCAGGGCCGCCCCGATCAGCCGGGCAAGGCCCGCGACGGGGCTGAAGCGCCTGATCGGGTTCCGGGTTGGCATGGGCTGCATTCAAGCGCACCGGGCCTGCTGCGGCAAGCCGGAAAAGCGCATGGCAGGCATGCGCCAGGGGAATGCGGCGGGTTGTCCGCTTCCGGCCCTTCCAGGTACAGGTCTGGCATGAGTCTGGTGCATGTGAACCCTGAGGATTTCCCGTTTGATGGGGCTTGGCATTCCGAATTCAAATGGGGGCACCCGGCGCGGGCTGACCGTGACGGGCTTCTCCAACACGATTCTGAGGAGGTCCCCATGTCCCTGGCCAACGATCCCGTTTCCATGTCCATCCGCCACCCTGCGGGCGCTCGTTCGTCCCACTCCCCTGACCTGCGGCCGCCCTTCTCGCCGGCCATGCCCCGGGTGCCCGGGGTGGATGCCGGGCTCGACTACCTGCAGCCCATGACCGGCCGGCCGGTCAATTACCTGTATGAGCCACCGCCGGGCACGCCCTGGGAGAACTGTGCGTATGCCTCGCGGGTGATGCACATCGCCGATGCCAGGGCCATTGCCGCCCGGCCGTCGGTGGACCGGGAGGGCTACGAGCTGTGGGAGGCGCCCTCGGCATTGCCCGACTTCCACGATCATGAGGCGATCCGTCGGGACTACTACCCGGAGATGGCCGAGCTGGCCTGCTGGGTGAGCGGCGCCCGGGAAGCCTTCGTGTTCGATCACCTGGTGCGGCGCCGTGAGGCGGGGCGGCCGCCCCTGGGTTTTGGCCGGATGGGCGATGGCAGCCGCCCGGCCGCGGTGAGCCGGGTCCATAACGACTACAGCGAGGCGTCCGGCCGCGCCCGCCTGGACAAGGTCGTCACCGACGCGGCCCGGCGGGCCGGGGTGGAGCGCTTTGCCATCGTCAATATCTGGCGCTCCATCGCCGGGCCGGTGATGGATACGCCCCTCGCCGTCTGCGATGCCCGTTCGGTGCTGGCCGATGATCTGGTGCCGGCGGAGATCCGCTACCCGGACCGGGTCGGCGAGATCTACCTGCTCCACCATGCGGCCCGCCACCGCTGGGCCTTCTACCCGGAGATGGACCGCCACGAAGCCCTGGTCTTCAAGCAGTACGACTCGAGGGTGAATGGCGTGGCTCGCTTCACCCCCCATGCGGCCTTCGACCTGCCGGATGTGCCGGCCGATGCGCCCCTGCGCCAGAGCATCGAAGTACGCTGCCTGGTGCTCTTCGATTGAGCCGCCTCCATTCCCCCCCGATCCACGGAGAGTCCATGAATACCCAAACCCCTGAGCCGGCCCTCGAGTTCTGGTTCGAGTTCGGCAGCAACTACAGCTATCTCAGCGTGATGCGCATCGAGGCGGCGGCCGCCCGCCAGGGCGTGCGCGTCCTGTGGAAGCCCTTCCTGCTCGGCCCGATCTTCCGGGCCCTGGGCATGGACAACTCGCCCTTCGTGCTGCAGAAGGAGAAAGGGGCCTACATGTGGCAGGACATGCTCCGCCAGTGTCGCAAGTACGGCCTGCCCTGGCAGCGCCCCAGTGTCTTTCCGCGCCTCGGGGTGCTGCCCCTGCGGGTGGCCCTGGCCGGCGACAGCGAGCCCTGGGTGGGGGCCTTCTGCCAGGCGGTGATGCAGCTCAACTTCGTGCATGACCAGGACATCAACAGCGAGGCGGCCCTGGCGCCGCTGCTGGAGGACCTCGGCCTGCTGGCCGTGGAGATCCTGGCCGCCGCCGGCAGCGATGCCGTCAAGGCCCGCCTGCGCGCCCACACCGACGAAGCCCGCGCCCGGGGCGTCTTTGGCGCACCGACCTTCTTTGTGGGGGAGGAGATGTTCTGGGGCAACGACCGGCTGGATGACGCCCTGGCTTGCGCCGGCTCAGCGCTGCAGGGGGCTGCAGGGGCGGCTTTAGCTGCCCACGGACTTTGATCAAGCACCTGTGGGCGGCTGAAGCCGCCCCTAGATTGCCCTTACCCGGCCTTGATCTGCCGCCCGCACTCGCTGAGCAGGCGGCGGATCCAGCGGTGGGCGGGGGTGAGGTGGTTGCGCTCGTGCCACAGCAGGTAGAAGCGCATGTCCGGAAAGGGGATGGGCGAGGGCAGGATGGCCAGGGGGAGCAGGTCGGCGTAGAAGCGGGCGAAATGGCGGGTGGTGGTGAACACCAGGTCGCTGTTCAACAGCAGGTAGGGAGCGGTGGTGAAGGACTGCACCACCACCCGCTCGTCCCGGTTGATGCGGTGGGTGGCCAGCATGGTGTCCACCACGCCGCGCTGGCTGATCGAGTAGGGCATCGGCACGATGTGGGCGGCGCGCTGGTAGTCCTCTGCCGTCAGGCCCTTGCGGGCCAGCGGGTGGTTGGCTGCCACCAGGCACACCACCTCGTCCTCCAGCAGCATCGACAGGTGCATGCGGTGGGGCGGCTCAGGCCAGTTGCCGATCACCACGTCCAGGTCGCCCTCGGCCAGGGAGCGCTCGAAGTCGAAGCTCGGCCCCAGCGATTGCAGGCTCAGGCGCACCTGGGGCGCTTCCTTGCGGATCCGCTCCACCACGCCGGTCATGAAGATCGGCGCCAGGTAGTCCGGGGCGCCGATGCGGAACTCGTAGCGGCTGGTCTGCGGGTCGAAGGATTCCGGCGAGAAGGTCATCCGGTCGATCTCGGCCAGCGCGCCCTTGGCGTGGGAGAGCAGGGTAAGGGCCCTCTCGGTGGGCACCATGCCGCTCTTCTCCCGCACCAGCAGCGGATCGCCGAGGATCTGGCGGAGGCGCTTGAGGGCCAGGCTGACCGCCGGCTGAGACTGATTCAGCTTGAGCGCGGTGCGCGACACGCTGCGTTCGGTGACCAGCAGGCACAGCATGCGCAGCAGGTAGGTGTCGAGTTGGTCTTCGCTTCGTCGGCTGCTCATCGGGGTCTCGCGGGGCGGTGGCAGGCAGGCCACAAAAATATCGGAAACTATATACGGCTTATAAGCTTATATCCGTTTTCTTAAGCGCGCCTCGCCCTACACTCGTCTCCATCCACTACAAGCACAACAAGGAGACAGACCATGGGACGACTGACCACCCACGTGCTCGACACGGCCAACGGCCGGCCGGGCAATGGCATCGCGGTGACCCTCTACCGCGTAGACGGCGGGCGCCGCGAGCTGCTGCGCACCGTCACCAACCACGACGGCCGCTGCGACCAGCCCCTGCTGCAGGGCGAGGCCCTCGTGGCCGGCAGCTACGAGCTCGTCTTTGCCGCCGGCGACTACTTCCGAAGCCTCGGTGCGGCCCTCCCCGAGCCCCTGTTCGTGGATGAGGTGGTGCTGCGCTTCGGCATCGCCGATGCGTCGCAGCACTACCACGTACCCCTGCTGGTCTCCCCGTGGAGCTATTCCACCTACCGGGGCAGCTGAGCCCCGCCGCCTTTCCGCAAGAGACTGACGAGACATGGAAACCTATCTCCTCGACTGGGCCAACCTGCTGCTGCGCTGGCTCCACCTGATCACCGGCATCGCCTGGATCGGTGCCTCCTTCTACTTCGTGATGCTCGACAACTCCCTGAGGCCGCCGAAGAAGGCCGCCGATGGCGAGCGCGGCGTCTTCGGCGAGCTGTGGGCCGTGCATGGCGGCGGCTTCTACTGCAGCCAGAAATTCCTCACCGGACCACAGGGCGAACCCCTCAGCGACGACCTCCACTGGTCCAAGTGGGAGGCCTACACCACCTGGCTGTCGGGCATGAGCCTGCTGGTGGTGGTGTACTGGATCGGCGCCTCCAGCTACCTCATCGACAAGCAGGTGCTGGACATCGGCCAGACTGCGGCGATCGGCCTGTCGGTGGGCTTCCTGGCGGTCGGCTGGGTGGTGTATGACTTCCTGTGCCGCAACCTGATGGGCCGCGACGGGCTGCTCGCCGTGCTGGTCTTCATTTTCGTGGTGGCCTGCGACTGGCTGCTGCACCAGGTGTTCTCGGCCCGCGGCGCCTACATCCACGTGGGGGCCATGCTCGGCACCATGATGGTGGCCAATGTCTTCATCCACATCATTCCCGGCCAGAAGCGCATGGTCGAGCAGATCCGTGCCGGCCTGCCGGTGGATAGCCGGCCGGGCCAGGTGGGCAAGCAGCGCTCGGTGCACAACACCTACTTCACGCTGCCGGTGCTGTTCATCATGATCAGCAACCATTACCCGATGACCTATTCCCACCCCCACGGCTGGTTGATCCTGGTGGTGATGATGCTGGCCGGCGTGCTGATCCGTCAGTTCTTCGTGCTGCGCCACCGGGGTCAGGTGAAGTGGTGGCTGCCCGCTGGCGGGGTGGCCCTGCTGGCCACGCTGATCGTGCTGATGGCGCCCAAGGCGGTGGATGCGGGCGGCGACAAGGTCAGTTTTGCGGCCTTCAGGCAGGTCGTGGACCACCGCTGCACCACCTGCCACGCCGACAAGCCGACCCGCGAGGGCTTTGCCCAGCCGCCCAAGGGCGTGGTGCTGCAGACGCCGGAACAGATCGGCCAGCACGCCGCCAAGATCGCCGAGACCGTCTCCAGTGGCTACATGCCCCTGGGCAACCTGACCGGCATCACCGACACGGAACGACAGCTCATTGCCCGCTGGTACGCCCAGGGCGCCCGGCTCGCCGACTGACTCCGGCCACGAGGACATCCCATGACCACGCTTACGCTCGACACCCTCTCCGCCGCTGACCGTGACGGCTTCGTTGCCCGCCTGGCGGACATCTTCGAACATTCGCCCTGGATCCCCGAGCGGGCCTGGGCGGCCCGCCCCTTCGCCAGCATCGATGCGCTCCACGCCGCCATGCTGGCGGTGCTGGACGCCGCCAGCGACGAGGAAAAGCTCGGCCTGATCCGCGCCCACCCGGAGCTGGCCGGCAAGGAGGCGGCCGCCGGCACCCTCACCACCGCGTCCACCGGCGAGCAGCGCGGCGCCGGCCTCGACCAGTGCAGCGCCGAGGAGCTGGCCCGCCTGCGCCGTCTCAATGCGCAGTACCGGGAGCGCTTCGGCTTTCCTTTCGTGATCGCGGTGAAGGGGCTCTCCCGCTACCAGATCATGGACGCCGTGGAGGCCCGCCTGGCCCACGACCGGGCCGGCGAGTTCCGCACCTGCCTGAGCGAGATCGGCAAGATCGCCCGCTTCCGCCTCGACGCCCTGCTGGCGGCCTGAGCCTTCCACGCCGCACACGCCCTCCTGCCGCCCGCCGCCGGTTCTCCCTCCTGCCGGCTGGCGGGTTTTTTTTGCGCTTGCTCCCTGTGCCATGCGACTGGCCATAGCAGAGGGGCATAGAATCCCCAGGTCCTGAATTCATTCCATTTACGCATGAAGGGCGCGCTTCAACACTGCTGTCCGGCGCGGGCCCATGACCTGGAGGAAAGTCCGAATGCCCCATTCCGTCGTCGGTCCCGCTGGCCCCGAGCGGCCGCGTGAGTCCTGTCCTCGTCGCCTCCCCCGATTGCGTCGGGCCCTGCTGGCCACCGCGCTCGGCCTGCTCGCCGTGGGGCCCATTGCCCAGGCGCAGGATCCGGCAACCAAGGTGGAGGCCCGCGGTGGCGCCAGCTTCGGCCAATGGGGGGTGGAGACCGGCTACATCGCTGCCGGCGTGGCGCCGGGGGACGATTTCTACCTCCATGTGAACAAGGGCTGGCTGGAGAGCGCCAGCATCCCCGCGGGCTTCCCGATGACGGGGGCTTTCGTGCACCTGATGCTGCGCACCGAGCAGCAGCTGCAGGCGATCATCGATGAGCTCCGCGCAGGCAAGGCCGAGGCGGGCACGCCGGCCCGCCAGATCTCCGACCTGTACGCCAGCTTCACGGACATGGAGCGTCGCAATGCCCTGGGCAGCCGCATGCTGCAGGCGGAGGTGTCGGCGGTGCTGGCCGCGCCCGATCGCCGCGAGCTGGCCCGGCGGATGGGCGACTTCGGCCATAGTTCCTTCGTCAGCCTGGATGTGGCACCTGATCCGGGGCAGCCCCAGCGCTACATCCTGAGCCTGGAGCAGGCCGGGCTGGGCCTGCCCGGGCGGGACTATTACCTCAAGAGCGGCGAGCCCTACGCCAGCATGCGGACAGCCTACCTTGCCTACATCGAGGGCGTCTTCGCCCGCGGCGGGGTGGCCGACGGGAAGCGGCGTGCCGCGGCCGTGCTGGCCTTCGAGACGGCGCTGGCCCGCTGTCACTGGACGCCTGAGCAGGAGCGGGATGCGGTCCGCAACCGGCATCCGATGACCGTGTCAGGGCTGGCCCGCCATGCGCCGGGCTTTGACTGGGCGGCCTTCCTCGATCAGGCGGGCTTTGCCGATGTCCGCCGCGTGGACGTGCACACCGACAGCGCGATCCGGGCGATGGCGGCCGTGTTCTCCCGCACGCCGCTGGACACCCTGCGCGCCTATGCGGCCTTCCATTATCTGGACAACCATGCGCCGCTGCTCTCCGACGCCTGGGCCGATGCCCACTTCGACCTGCACAGCCGTCGCCTGGCCGGCATTGCCGAGCAACGGCCGCTGGACAAGCGTGCCCTGGACTTCGTGAACCAGCTCCTCGCCGAGCCCCTCGGCAAGCTCTATGCGGAGCGCTACTTCCCGCCTGAATCCAAGGCGGCGGCCGACAAGCTGGTGAAGTTCCTGCGCCTGGCCTTCCGCGAACGCCTGGCCGAGGTGGACTGGATGGACGCGGCCACCCGCCGCGAAGCCGTGGCCAAGCTCGATGCCATCACCACCAAGATCGGCTACCCGGATCAGTGGCATGACTACAGCAGCATGTCGATCCGCCCCGATGACCTGGTGGGCAACCTGCGCAGCTACCAGCGCTGGGTCAGGAACGATGCCCGCGCCAAGCTCAAGGAGCCCGTGCGCAAGTGGGAATGGGATCCGACGGCGATGCCCCAGGTGATCAACGCCTACTACAGCCCCACCGGTGCCGAGATCGTCTTCCCGGCCGCCATCCTGCAGCCCCCCTTCTTCGATCCGAAGGCCGATCCGGCCGTGAATTTCGGTGCCATCGGCATGGTCATCGGGCACGAGATGGGGCATGGTTTCGACGATCAGGGCAGCCGCTACGACGGCACGGGCGCCCTGCGCAACTGGTGGGGCAAGGCCGCCCGCAAGAACTTCGAAGCCCGCGCCAGCCGCCTGGTGGCCCAGTACGACGGCTATTCGCCGCTGCCAGGCCTGAAGGTGAGCGGGCAGCTGACCCTTGGCGAGAACATCGGTGACCTGGGCGGGATGATGGTTGCCTGGAGCGGCTATCGCAAACTGGTGGATGCCGAATTCCAGGGCCAGGCGCCGGTGATCGACGGCTATACCGGCGCACAGCGCTTCTTCCTGGGTTACGGCCAGCTGTGGCGGAGCCTCTACACCGACGGCTTCCTGCGTCAGGCCACCCTGACCGATCCCCACTCGCCGGGGGAATTCCGGGTCAACGGCGTGCTGCGCAATTTCGACCCCTGGTATGAGGCCTTCGGCGTGACGCCGCAGAACCGCCTTTACCTGCCTCCGGAGGCGCGCGTCCGGATCTGGTGAGGTCGGGGGGCAGGGCCGCGGCCGGCGAGGGGTGGCGGCCCCGCTGCTTCACGA
>WBTZ01000078.1 GCA_009026175.1 Zoogloea sp.
GGCCAGGCTGCGGCGCTGGCCTCCTCGAAGGTCGCGTCAGGCGGCAGACGCCGGTCGTCCCCCAGACGCAGGCGCAGGGCGGCCTGCCACAGCCCGGCCCGGCAGCGCCTGCCCGCCTCGCCATCGCCACAGCCTTCGCGCCACAGGCGCTGGGCCAGGGCCAGCCGGTTGGCGCGACGCACCGCCACGTCGATGGCATAGGGCACATCCACCCCGCGATCCGGCGGCACGCCGTAATAGTGGCGCCCCGTCGCCTTGAGGCGGGCCGCGATGGCGGGATTGGCATTGGTCTCGTCCCACAGGGCGCGGGAGAAGATCGGCGCCCCGTTCTGGTGGCAGGCGAAGCAGATGTTGCGGTTGGCCTGGAAGACCCTCGGCTGCCCGCCGGCCCGGTAGTCCTTGACCAGCTGGAACTCGAAGCGGCCGGCCTCTTCGTTGTAGCTGATGACCTCCAGCACGGCCGACCTCTCCTGGTAGCCGATGTACAGGCGGTCCTTCAACAGCAAGGACGACCCTGGCCCCGGCAGGCCATCCACCGCCACCACCACCCGCGGAAAGCCGAAGTAGTCCGGCGCCGCCGCCGTGCGCTGCAGGGAACGCCCGAGGGGCAGCAGCACCGCCTTCAGCGGTGGCAGGGCTCCCGGCGCGGCAGGCGCCAGCTCACGCCCGATGCGTGCAAGCAGCCGTTCGAAGGGAAAGGGCAGCTCGTGACGATCGCCGGATGGCGCGGCAAACAGGCGGTCGAACAGGGATGCCCCGCGGGGCGGCAGATGCGCCCCGGGCTGCGCCGGGTCCACGACCCAGGCCGCCTCTGCCGCGGCAAGCGCCTCAGCCCCGCAGGCTGCCCGCATGGCCAGGACACCCGCCACCAGCCCATGCCGCCAACGGCTGATCATCAGCGCGCTCCATACGGGCCGCGCTCAACCGGCCGAGGCGAGTATCCGCCGGGGCTGGGTGCCGGGCCAGCAGTCCTCCTGGGACTGCCCCGTCTTCACGAAGGCGTCCCGCCCCTGCTCGTCCATGGCCTTGTTGTAGAGGGTGAAGTTGAGGGCGAAGCCCTTGTCCAGGTAGGCCCGCCCCAAGTAGAAGCCGGGCCGGATCATGCGGATCTCGTCACGCACCCGCAGCCCGCGGCGACCGGCCAGGAAGTCGGGATTCTCCTGGTAGCCCGGGATCTCGTCGGTGAAGAAGTAGTCGATGATGATGGACTCCCGGCGCGCATCCAGCAGGCTCTGCCCGCAATACAGCTTGGCCGGGAAGAGCAGCCAGGTGTCCTTGCCGTTGAAGTCCATCTTCTTGGGGTCGCCCTGCACCAGTCCCATCTTCCTGAGCAGGGACAGGTCTTCGATGCGGTTCCGCAGCACCCGCTCGTTGCGGTAGAAGACCTTGCCCCGCCACAGGGTCTCGCCCACATCCTCCAGCACCAGGCCCTTCAGGTGCAGGGCGGTGCCGGTGAAACCGCCGACGATCTCGGACAGCCTGAACTTGCCGCTGCCGCCGCGGGGCAGCAGGATCTTGCCGTCGAAGGCGCCGTCGGGGATGGGCCCGGCGGTGAGGCGCGCGTAGATCTGGTCGATCTGCTCCTGGTCGAGGGTGGCCAGGTATTCGGGCGTGATGCGGGCCAGCTCCGCGGTGGGAATGGGATAGGCGTGATCCACCAGGGCCAGGTCGGGCTTGGACGCATAGGACTTGTCCCACGGGGCGAAGGGGATGTTCGGCGGTGGCGCCTCCTTGTTGCAGGCGCTCAGGGCAAGCACGGCAAGGACCACGGGGGCCAGATGGGCGAAGACGGCAGTGCGGGCACGCATGGCGGTTCTCCTCACAGGGTGGCGAGGAAGGCGGTGACGGCCTTCTTGTCGGCTTCGGAAAGGTCTTCGCCGAAGCGGTGCCCCTCGTTCTCGACCATCTGGTCGCAGGTCTGGTAGTGGGCCGCCAGGAAGTCGCGCTTCTCGCGCAGGATCTCCACGAAACGCGCCGGATTCTTCAGCACCTCGTCGGCGATGGCCTGGAGGGTCGGCACCAGGTCCTTCCGGCCGGCCGCCTCCAGGCGGGCGGGGTCGCGCTTGGCCAGGAACAGGTCGCCGATCAGCTGCTTGTGCAGTAGGCCGTTCAGGAAGCCGGCACTGGCTCCCTTCGGGATCTTCACCTGGCCGAAACCGCCCAGGGGCTTCTCGGTCTTGCCATCCAGCGGCCGGATGCCCAGGTCGATCAGCAGGTCGGCATTGGTGAGGGTGATCTTGCGGCCGCGGGCCTTGGGATTGAGGAGTTCATGCATGGAGCGCTTGTAGAGGTCGAAGCGCCCTTCCACGCTCGGGTCGTAGCGCACGCAGGCCGGCTGGTCCGCCAGCAGGGCATTGTTCTCGTCGGCATAGCGGGCCCGGTGGAAGTCGTTGTCCTTGTTGGCCGGATTGCCGCACACCTCGGGCCCGATCGCGTTGTTGTGCATGAAGGGGGCGGTGGCCCACACGTTCACCAGCGAGATGTTGCGGTAATAGCCCCGCCCGCCGTTCTTGAGGGCCTCCGGCTCGGGGATGTCGGCGACCACCGGGCGGGTGCGCAGGGCGTCCGAGGCGTACTCCTGGTAGAGATGCCCGGCCATGTGGTTGGAGTGCAGGGCCCGGCAGCGGAAGGTGCCCACCTCGGTGACCGGCGTGGCCTGGTCATTGCCCAGGAAGTCGGCACGTACCTTGCGGGGGTGAGCTTCGTTCGGCGCGGCAAAGTCCCGCCCCTTGAAGGCCCCGCCTTCGGCCTCCGGAATGCTCGAGTGGCAGCGCGCGCAGTTCTCGGCGAAGACGGTCTGGCCCCGTGCCACGGCGCCCTTGCCGAACTCCTTCTCGAGGTCGGCCACCAGCTCGGCGCGGCCATAGCCGGCCGTCGCAGTCTTCGCCTTGCGGGCGTTGGCGCGGGCCGCCTGCAGGTCGGACTGGTCCGACTCGGCGGAGGCGAAGAAGTCCAGGATGTTCTGCAGCCGGTCTTCCACCGCCCGAAAGTTGGGGCAGTCACGCCGGCACTGGCCGACGTTGAAAGGCGTCTGGCCAAAGCCGCGCTGCTCCGGGTCCACCTGGCGCATGTCGGTGAAGTGATTGACCCAGCACTGCTCCGAGCAGGAGCCGATGTTGAAGTACACCCGCTGGATTGCCTCATGGGCCCCGGTGGAGTCCTCACCGCCCTTCAGAATGTGATGGATGCCGGGCAGGTTCACCTTGGTGCCGCCCAGAAGCACCGGCGTGACGTCGTCCGTGCGGGTGGAGAACTGCCAGCACTTGCCGTCGCGCCCCGGCTCGCACCAGCACTTGGCTTCGTCCTGCCCGGCGCCACAGCTGGCCACCTTGCGCCATTTGGTCACCGACTCGCCCTTGAACACCGGGCGCTGGGCCACGTTGAAGAGGGCATTGATGGTGCCCGGGTTGTTCACCTGGTCATGGGAGATCGCCGAGGTGTCGGTCACCCCCGGACGGGCGTGGGCGAACATCTGGTACTCCAGCGCCGTCTTCGGCATGCCGGAACCAAGCAGCTCGGACATGCGGGTGTACTGGTTGCCCACCAGGCCCTTGATGTTCTCCCACTTGGGATGGGCCGGGTCGGCCGGCGGGTTGAGGGGATCGAAGGCGATATGGCAGGAGCCGCAGGAGGTGCCGATCAGGAAGGGCGGCTCGATGGAGGCATCGGCCAGCTTGCTGACCCGGCTGTCGGATTCGATGCCGGTGACGGCGTCGAGCTTGCGGTCGAAGCCCGCCCAGCTGGCCGTGCCGCCGTTGAGGGCCTTCCATTTCACGGGATCGAAGCGGGGATTGGGGAACTTGCGGATGCCCAGGGCGCCGGTGGAGGTCCCGAAGCGCAGGTCACAGGCGCTGTGGCGCTGGTCCACCTGGCCACCCTTGGTATGCGGGTCCTCGGGGTCGAGCGCGGCATCCTTCAGGCCGCAGGCCGGGTCCACATAGCCTGGCTTGCCCACGTACTTGAGCAGCACGTCGTCGCCGGGACACCAGTCGAGACCGTAGGTGTCGTCCAGGGACTTTGCCGGGCAATCCGCATCGCCCGGCTTGCAGCAGGACGGGTCGTTGATGATGCCCCAGGCCCAGAAACGGTCGTCCCGCTGGTCCGCGCGGAGCACCCGGAACCAGTCCACCAGCACGCCGACGCGCTGCTGGAAGGTGTAAGTGTGAAAGCGCTCGTTGCCCCCGGTGGCCTTGAACCAGATCAGACGCCCGACGCATTCCGAGGCGTTGAGCCCCTCCCGGGCGCAGGCCTCCATGTAGGGGGCGTTCTGGTCCTGCACGCCGGGCTCGGGCTGGAGCGCGGCCTGTGCGGGCGCGGCAGCGGCGGGCGGCGGGTCGGCGGCCTGCACGGGCAGCAGGGACTGGCGGGAGGGACCGGCAAGGCCGATGTAGTAAATGCCGGACAGGACAGCGACGGCCGCAACAACGGCCCAGAGGGTGCGCTTCATGGATGCATCCCTTCCCTGAAATGGGATACCGGCGCCCTCTTCCTCCGTGGCGGGATCTGCTGCCCCTGTGCCTGGCGGAAGCTCTCTCTGCCGGAGCCGGTGATGATGGTGTTATAGCAAACAACATCCCATCGGCAATCGGCAAAAACGCCGGAGCGCCCGCCCCGGCGCGCCCGGCAGGCCCTTCAGGGCAGCCCCTGGTCCCAATAGGGTGACGCCCCGATGCGTTCCGCGAGGTAATCCGCCAGGGCCCGCACCCGGGTCGGCAGGTAGCGATGGCTGGGGAAAATCAGGTAGATCCCCAGGTCCAGCCCGGGAAACTCCGGCAGGAGCACCTCCAGCAAGCCCGCCTGCACCGCCGGCGCAGCAATGAAGCTGGGCTGCCGGGTGACGCCCAGGCCGCGCTGGCAGGCATCCAGCAGGGCATCTCCGCTGTTGGCCTGCAGGCGCCCCTGGACCGCCACCCACTGGGTCTCTCCATCCACCTGGTACGGCCAGGCCGCCCGCGAGGTGCCGGTGTAGCCCAGGCAATGGTGCTGCGCCAGATCGGCCGGCACCCTGGGGCGACCGTGGCGGGCCAGGTACTCCGGCGAGGCCAGGGTCAGCAGCCGCGAGGTGCTGATGCGGCGCGCCACCTGGGTCGGGTCGAGCTGGGTGGTGATGCGGATCGCCATGTCCAGCCCGCCCTCGATGAGATTGACCTGGCGATCATTGAAATCGATGTCCAGGCTGACCTCCGGATAGGTGGTCACGAAATCGGCCACCAGCGGCGACAGGTGGCGCACGCCGAAGCTCACCGGCACGCTGATGCGGATCGGGCCGCGGGGCGCCCGGTCGCCGCCGGACAGATTGCCCTCCGCCGCCTCCACCAGATCGAGGATCTCGCGGCAGCGCTCCAGGTAGACCTCCCCCTCGGCGGTCAGGCGCAGGCTGCGCGTGCTGCGGGCCAGCAGCTTGACGCCCAGGTGGGCCTCGAGCCCGGCCACCACCCGCGTCACCATCGAACGGGCCACCCCGAGGTGGTCCGCCACCGCGGTGAAGCTGCCGGTTTCAGCCACCCGGATGAACACTTCCATGCCTTGCAGACGATCCATTGTTCTACTTTTTGCAACAAAGATTTCTCTATTAAAGGCTATTTCACGACGAATCAAAAGCCTAAAGTCTGTCCAACACATCCACCCACCCCGGACAGCCACTCATCATGATCCTCGTCACCGGCGCCAACGGCCAACTCGGCCGGCGCATCGTCCAGCACCTGATCGCCCGCGACCCCGCCCTGCTCGGCGGCCAGCTGGCGGTGAGCGTGCGCGATCCGGCCAGGGCCGGCGACCTGGCAAACCGTGGCGTGCGCGTCCGGCAGGGTGACTTCGGTCAGCCGGAAAGCCTGGCAGCAGCCTTCGCCGGAGCCGAGCGGCTGGTCCTGGTATCCACCGATGGCCCGCGGGAAGTGCGCATCGCCCAGCACCGCAATGCGATCCGGGCTGCGCGCGAAGCAGGCATCCGGCACATCCTTTACACCAGCTTCATGGATGCGGACGCCGCGGCCCCCACCGAACTCGCCATCGTCCATCAAGACACTGAAGCAGCGCTGGCCGACAGCGGCGTGGATCACACCATCCTGCGCAACACCATCTACGCCGACGACCTGTGCCTGCTGGTTGCCCCGGACCGGCAGCAGGATGTGCTGCGCCTGCCCGCCGGCGATGGCGCGGTGAGCCTGGTGTCGCGCAACGAGCTGGCCCAGGCCATTGCGGCGGCGGCCCTGGCCCCCCGCCTCGACAAGCGTGTCTATACCCTCACCGGGCAGTCATCCGCCAACTATGCCGACATCGCCGGCCGCATCGCGCGGGTCAGCGGCAAGCCCCTGGCCTACCAGAACGTGGCACCTGAGGACTACGTCGGGAGCCTGGTCGCCGCCGGCATGCCGGCCTGGTTTGCCGCCGCGCTGGGTGACATGTTCCGCTGCGTCGCCGACGGCCGCTTCGCCGCGACCACCTGCGACTTCGCCGCCCTGGTCGGCCATCCCCCCAAATCCCTGGACTGCCTGATCCACGAGTTCTACGCCCCGAGGAATCCGTCATGACGCATCGTCACCCCGTTCTCTTCGTCTCCCACGGCGCCCCCGACGTGCTGCTCAAGCCGGGCGCCACCGTGGCCCTGTGGAACCACCTCGGCGCCGACCTGCCGCGCCCCCGGGCGATCCTCGTGATCTCGGCTCACTGGGCCAGCCGCGAGCCGACCGTCAGCACGGCCGGGCGGCCGGAGACGATCCATGACTTCGGCGGCTTTCCGCCGGCCCTCTACGCCATGCAATACCCGGCGCCGGGTGCGCCGGACCTGGCGGCCCGGGTGAGCGGGCTGCTCCACGAAGCCGGCCTGCCCTGCTCCGCGACCCCCGAGCGGGGCCTCGACCACGGCGCCTGGATTCCCCTGACGGCGATGTACCCGGAAGCCGACATCCCGGTGGTGCAGCTGGCCCTGCAGCCCTACGCCGGCACCGACTGGCACCGGCGCCTGGGCGCCGCCCTGCGCCCCCTGCGCGACGAAGGCGTGCTGATCCTCGCCTCCGGCGCAGTCACCCACAACTTCGGCTGGCTCACCTGGGGCGAGAACAGCAAGCCCTACGAGGCGGCCCGTTCCTTCGCCAACTGGCTGGCCGAGGCCCTTTCCCGGGACGACCGGCCGGCCCTGCTCAACTACCGTCAGGCCTCCGAGCACGGCGCCGCCGCGCACCCCAGCGAGGAGCACCTGCTACCCCTGTTTGCCGCCCTGGGCGCCGCCGGCCACGGGGAGATTCCCGTCCGCCTGGAACCGGAGTACACCTACGGCGGTCTGGCCATGGATGCCTATCTCTGGCAGGACGCCAGCCCTGCCCCCTTCAACCCGGAGCACTGAAATGAACACCACCTCCCCCCGCTACAGCGGCCCCGCCATTGCCGCCCACTGGCTGATCGCCGCGCTGATCCTGGTCGCCTTCCCGCTGGGCGTGTACATGCACGACCTGCCCCTGTCGCCCAACAAGCTCAAGCTCTACTCGTACCACAAGTGGATCGGCATCACCGTGCTGCTGCTCTTTGTGCCGCGCATCCTGTGGCGCATCACCCACCGTCCGCCGGCACCGCTGCCGATGCCGGCCTGGCAGCACAAGATCGCCGAAGGCACTCATCACCTGCTCTACCTGCTGATGTTCCTGGTCCCCCTGACCGGCTGGCTGATGAGTTCGGCGAAGGGCTTCCAGGTGGTGTATTTCGGCGTGCTGCCGCTGCCCGACCTGATCGGCAAGAGTGAAGAACTCGGCGACCTGTTCAAGGAAGTGCATGAAGCCCTCAACTGGGGCCTGCTGGTCCTGGTCGGCCTGCACGTGGCCGGCGCCCTCAAGCACGTGATCATCGACAAGGACGGCACCCTGCGCCGCATGCTGCCCTTCGGCAAGTAAACCAAGACCCCAAGGAGAGACCATGAAAATCCAGACCCTCGCACTGAGCACCGCCCTGCTGCTGGCCGGCACCGCCCACGCCGTCGAATTCAACCAGGTGGATGCCGCCAAGAGCAGCCTCGCCTTCTCATCCAAGCAGATGGGCGTGCCGGTGCCCGGCAGCTTCAAGCGCTTCACCACCCAGATCGCCTTCGACCCGGCCAAGCCCACTGCGGCCAGCACCACCCTCGAGATCGACCTGGCCAGCATCGACGCCGGCTCCAAGGATGCCAACGACGAAGTGGTCGGCAAGCAGTGGTTCAACGTCAAGGCCTTCCCCACCGCCAAGTTCGTGTCCACCGGCGTCAAGGCGCTCGGCGGCAACCGCTTCGAGGCCATCGGCAAGATGACCATCAAGGGCCAGACCCGTGACGTGGTCGCCCCCTTCACCTTCAAGCAGGACGGCGCCAGCGGCGTGTTCGACGGCGGCTTCGTGCTCAAGCGCATGGAATACAACATCGGCGAAGGCCCGTGGGCCGACGTTTCCGCCGTCGCCAACGAAATCGAGATCAAGTTCCACGTGGTGGCCAACGCCGCCAAGAAGTAATCCTGTTTCCCTACTCATAGACCCAACGGAGAACTCCATGAAGAAACTCGCCGCCCTGGCCATTGCCGCCACCCTGTCCACCGCCGCCTTTGCCGCGCCGGAGACCTACACCATCGAAGGCACCCACACCTTCCCGCGCTTCGAGTACAGCCACTTCGGCTACTCGACCCAGCTGTCCCGCTTCGACAAGACCACCGGCACCATCACCCTGGACAAGGCCGCCAAGACCGGCTCGGTGGACGTGACCATCGACACCACCTCGGTGAACACCGGCTACCCCCTGTTCAACCAGCACATCCAGGGTGAGGACTTCTTCGACACCGCCACCTACCCGACCATCACCTACAAGTCCACCAAGGTGAACTTCGACGGCGACAAGCCCACCAGCATCGAAGGCAACCTGACCGTCAAGGGCGTCACCAAGCCGGTGACCCTGACCGTCACCTCCTTCCACTGCATGCCCCACCCGATGCTCAAGAAGGATGCCTGTGGCGCCAACGCCACGGCGACCATCAAGCGCAGCGAATTCAATGCCGGCAAGTACGCTCCCTACGTGGGCGACGACGTCAAGCTGACCATCGCCGTCGAAGCCTACAAGCCCTGATCGACGTTCTTTCGTGACCCGGGGAGGTGCCTGCCTGCCCGCGGGCATGAAAAAATTCGCGCCCCGGACTGCCCAAAACGGGGCAATTCGGGGCGCGAATGCACTCTCCCTGCGTATAATTATGAATTCTCGCTCAACCGCAGCGCCCCACGGGTGGCCTGGCGGTTCCCGGCAGGATCTCGCAACTTAGCCCCAGCAGGCGCCCGGCACGGTCATCCCGCGCCAGGGGTCGTCCGTTCATTTCCGCAGATCACGCCAACACGGGTCCCCCTCAGGGCTCCCGCGGAGCCTTGTTGAGCCCCGATTTCTGCAATGGAGGACGCGCAAGCCCCATGCGCAAGGACACACACCGAATGCCGGCGATGGATGCACTCAAGGCCCTCGCCTGTGTCGCCATCGTGGTACACCACCTGGCCTTCTACGGCCCCATGGCGGACATCGCCCACCCCCTGATGCCGGGCCTCATCCAGTGGTTCAACGACTACGGCCGCATGGCCGTGCAGGCTTTCCTGGTTGCCTCGGGCTTCCTGTTCGCCAGCAAGTTCGGCCCCTTCGGCCTGCCGGCCGGCACGTCGCCGCTGGCCCTGCTGCAACAGCGCTACATCCGCCTGGTGATGCCCTACTCCGCCGCGATCTTCCTTGCCGTGGCCTGTTCGGCGGTGGCCAGCGTGTGGATGGACCACCCCTCCATCTCGGCCGCGCCCGACCTCGGCCAGCTGCTCGCCCACGTCCTGCTGCTGCACGACCTGCTCGACCAGGAGGCCCTGTCCGCCGGGGTCTGGTACGTGGCCATCGACTTCCAGCTGTTCGCCCTGGCCGTCCTGCTGCTGTGGCTGCCGACCCGCCTGGCCAGCCGTGATCCGCGCCTGGCCCTGCTGGCGCCGGCCCTCATCGTGCTGATGACCGTGGCCTCGCTGTTCGGCTTCAACCGCGACGCCCTGTGGGACGAGACTGCCTTTTACTTCTTTGGCTCCTTCGGGCTCGGCATGCTGGCCTGGTGGGGGTCCGGCCAGCCCCGGGCCGGACGCTGGCTGGCCCTGCTGGCCGTGCTGGCGCTCAGCGCGCTGGCAGTCGAGTTCCGTGCCCGCATCGCCGTGGCCACGGGCGTCATGCTTTTCCTCGGCCTGGGGCGGCAGCACGGTTTCCTGCACACCCTGCCGGTGCCGGCGGCTCTCACCCACCTGAGCCGCATCTCCTATTCGGTGTTCCTGGTGCATTTCCCCCTGTGCCTGCTGGTCAATGCCCTGGTCACCACCCTCTTCCCGCTCAACCCGGTGATCAACGCCCTCGGCATGCTGCTGGCGGTGACGGTCAGCATCGCCGGCGGCCACGAGTTCCACCGGCGCATCGAGAGCCATCCTTTCAAGACCCGCACCCGCCTGCTGTTCCCGGCCGGTGTGGTGGCCGGCGGCTGGTTGGCCGCCCTGGCGGCGGCCAACCTGGCCGGCTGATCTTCCGGGCTCAGCCCAGCAAGCCCTCTGCCGGCGAGCTCGGGCTGGCCTGGTACTCCCGGCGCGGCATGCGCCCGGCCAGGAAGGCGTGCCGCCCTGCCTCGACCCCCTGACGCATGGCCAGCGCCATGCGCACCGGGTCGCCGGCGGCGGCAATCGCCGTGTTCATCAGCACCCCGTCGCAGCCCAGCTCCATCGCAATCGCTGCATCCGATGCCGTGCCCACCCCCGCGTCGACGATCACCGGCACCCGCGCCTGGTCGATGATGATGCGCAGGTTCCACGGATTGAGGATGCCCATGCCCGAGCCGATCAGGCTGGCCAGGGGCATGATCGCGACACAGCCGATCTCCTCCAGCATGCGTGCCTGCACCGGATCGTCGGAGCAATACACCATCACCCGGAAGCCGTCCCGCACCAGGATCTCGGCGGCCTTGAGGGTCTCCGGCATGTTGGGGAAGAGGGTCTCCTTGCTGCCCAGCACTTCCAGCTTGACCAGGTCGTGCCCGTCCAGCAGCTCGCGCCCGAGGCGCAGGGTGCGCACCGCCTCCATGGCCGAGTAGCAGCCGGCGGTGTTGGGCAGGATGGTGTAGCGGCGCGGGTCGATCACCTCCAGCAGATTGGGCTGGCCCGCCTCCTGGCCGATGTTGGTGCGGCGGATCGCCACCGTGACGATCTGCGCCCCGCTGGCCTCGATGGCGTCGCGGGTCTGGGCAAAGTCCCGGTACTTGCCGGTGCCCACCAGCAGGCGCGAGCGGAAGGTCTCGCCGCCCATCACGAAGGGCGTATCCAGCGGCCCGGCGCACTGCGTGTCCATGTATCCCATGACTCAACCTCCTCCCACAGCAACGACGACTTCCACTCGGTCGTCCGCCGCCAGGCGGATCTCACCGTAATGGCTCCTGGGCACGATCTGCCCGTTCACTTCGACTGCGATGCGCTTGCCGGTGAAGCCCAGATCGTCGATCAGCTCGGCAAGCGCCCACGGGCCGGGCAATGCCCGTGGCACGCCATTGAGGTGGATGCCGACAGGGTTCATGACGCCTCCTCCGCCGCCGCGGCCAGCTGGTCGGCACGGTAGGACGAGCGCACCAGCGGCCCTGCCGCCACCTCGCGGAAGCCCAGCGCCAGGGCGCGCACGCGCCAGCGCTCGAACTCCTCCGGCGGCACGTAGCGCTCCACCGGCAGATGGGCCGCGGACGGGCGCAGGTACTGGCCGAGGGTCAGGATGTCGCAGCGGTGGGCGCGCAGATCCTGCAGGGTCTGCAGCACCTCGTCGTCGGTCTCGCCCAGGCCCAGCATCAGGCCGGACTTGGTCGGCACCGCCGGGTTGCGGGCCTTGAAGGCCGCGATCAGGCGCAGGGAGCCGGCGTAATCGGCCCCCGGCCGCACCGCCCGGTAGAGGCGCGGCACGGTTTCGATGTTGTGGTTGAAGACGTCCGGCGGGGTCGCGGCGAGGGTCTCCAGGGCGAGCTGCTCGCGGCCGCGGAAGTCGGGGGTGAGGACCTCGACCTGGACCGCCGGCGTCGCCGCGCGGATGGCCCCGATGCAGGCGGCGAAATGGGCAGAGCCGCCATCGCGCAGGTCGTCCCGGTCCACCGAGGTGACGACCACGTAGCGCAGCTTCATGGCCGCCACGGTGCGGGCCAGGCGGGCCGGCTCGTCCGCGTCCAGCGGCGCCGGGCGGCCGTGGGCCACGTCGCAATAGGGGCAGCGCCGGGTACAGATGCTGCCCATGATCATGAAGGTGGCGGTGCCGCGGGCAAAGCACTCGCCGATGTTGGGGCAGTCCGCCTCTTCGCAGACGGTGTGCAGTTCCTGCTCCCGCAGCAGTTGCTGGAGCGCCGCGACCTTGGCCGTGCCGGGGTCGCGGGCACGCAGCCAGGGCGGCTTGGGCGGCGAGGCGCGCTGGCTGTCCACCCGGACAGGGATGCGCGCCAGCTTGGCCGAACCCCGCAGACTGACGGGCTCGGAGCGGGGGGTGGAAGCGTTGGACATGGTCTCTCCTGGGAGGGGCCCCGAGATGGGGCACAGGATGGGGTGCGCGGGCCGCGGCGCCGGTCCGGAATCGTGGGCAGCGAGGGAGGAGGCTGTCCGGACAGCGCCGGGCCCGCGCAAACCGCGGGCCACCGGAGGAGGCAGAGGGCCTCGCAGCCCCTGCCTCCTCGGGGCCTCAGCCGACGAAGCGGGCGATCACCCGGTTCACATCGTTGGCCGCTTCCATCTGCACCATGTGGCCACCCGTGCCGATGACCTCCACCTGAGCCTTGCCCGACAGGGCATGGGCATGGGCCACCGGGATGATGCGGTCCTGCTCGCCCCAGATCACCAGCACCGGCTTGCCCAGCCCGGCCAGCTGGTCGGCCAGCACGCTGGTCTGGCGGCCATCCACGAAGAGCTTGCCGGAGAGCGTCCCCAGGGCGCTGCCGACGCCTTCCAGGCGCTTGTACTTGAGCAGGTCGTCCACCAGCTGGCGGGTCACCAGACTGCTGTCGGCGAACAGATCGGCCAGCACCGGCTTGAGGGCGTTGCGGCTGGCGGCCCCCACAAAACCGTCGATGTAGCCGGTGTTGATCTCATCCCCCAGGCCGGCGCTGCAGATCAGGCTCAGGGAGCGCACCCGCGTGGCATGCCGGGAAGCCAGCATCAGCGACACGGCGCCGCCCATCGAGTGACCGACCAGGTGAGCGGAGTCGATGCCCACCGCAGCCATGAAATCCGCGACCGTGTCGGCCAGGGCTTCCAGCGTGCCCTCGCCCACGTCCTTGGACGACTCGCCGTGGCCGGGCAGATCGAGGGCATACACCTCCCGGTCGGCCGCCAGGGCTTCGTGGTTGAACAGCCAGTTGTTGAGGTCGCCGCCGAAACCGTGGATCAGCACCATCGGCTCGCCGCCCTCGCCACGCTTGAGATAGCGCAGCTTGCGGCCCTTCACATCGATCTTCTGGGGAGTCGGGCCCTGGTCTTCCTCCTCGCCGCTGGCGGGGGTGAAGTTGGACTGGAACTCGGTGACGAAGGCGTCGATGTCCGCGTCGGCGACGCTGGCGTCGGCAATCACGCCGAGCAGGCCGCCGACGGGCAGCACATCTTCCTCGGCCGCCAGCTGGCGGCGCAGCACCCCGGCAACAGCAGCCTCCACTGCGCCGGCGATCTTCTCACTTTCGACTTCAACAATTTCCTGGCCCGGCTCGATGGTGTCACCGACCTGCTTGAGCCAGCCGTTGACCTTTCCTTCCTGCATGGAAAGGCCCCACTTGGGCATGGTGACGGGGTGAATGGCAGACATCAGCGGTACTCCTTGAGGCTCTTGGCGGCCGCCACGATGTGGGCGGCGCTGGGGATGTAAAGCTCTTCCAGCGCATCGCTGAAAGGCACGGGGGCGTGGGGGCCGGTGATCTGGCGGACCGGCGCCCGGAGGCTGGAGAAGGCCCGCTCGGCGGCCAGGCCGGCGATGTCGGAGGCCATGCTGCAGCGGGGGTGGGATTCATCCACCACGATCAGGCGGCCGGTCTTCTCGACGCTTTCGAGGATGGTGTCGGTGTCCAGCGGCGAAGTGGTGCGGGGATCGATGATCTCGCAGTGGATGCCCTGCTTCTGCAGCTCGGCGGCGGCCTCCTGGGCCTTCTGGACCATGCGGCCGATGGCCACGATGGTCACGTCATGGCCTTCGCGCACCACCGCGGCTTCACCGAAGGGGATGGCGTAGCTTTCTTCCGGCACTTCGCCTTCCATGGTGTACAGCGCCTTGTGCTCCAGGAAGATCACCGGGTCGTTGTCGCGGATCGACTGGATCAGCAGGCCCTTGACGTCATAGGGGTTGGAGGGCACCACCACCTTCAGGCCCGGGATGTGGGTGAAGATGTTGTAGAGGCACTGGGAGTGCTGGGCCGCGGCGCGGAAACCGGCGCCGTACATGGCGCGGATCACCACCGGGGTCTCGGACTTGCCGCCGAACATGTAGCGGAACTTGGCCGCCTGGTTGAAGATCTGGTCGAAACACACGCCCAGGAAGTCCACGAACATCAGCTCCGCCACCGGGCGCATGCCGCAGCAGGCCGCACCGATCGCCGCGCCGACATAGCCGGACTCGGAGATGGGGGTGTCGATGACCCGCCCCGGGTGCTTGTGATACAGGCCGCGGGTCACGCCCAGCACGCCGCCCCAGGCATCCTGCTCGCCCGGTGAGCCAGCGCCGCCGGCCACGTCCTCGCCCATCACGATCACGTTCTGATCGCGGCTCATTTCCTGGTCCAGCGCCTCGTTGATGGCTTGCTGGTAGGTGATCTTTCGTGCCATTTTTTGTCTCCTGTTATCTCGTGATCGGGCGCGTTCAGTAGCTCACGTACACATCGGTGAGCAGATCGGCCTCGGAAGGCTTGGGATCGGACTTGGCCTTCACGACGGAGCCGTCGATCAGGGCCTTCACTTCGGCGTCGATGCTGTCCAGTTCGACCTGGGTGAGCTGGCCGCCGGTGGTGACGCGGCGGGCGAACTGCAGCAGGCAGTCCTTGGTGTCGCGGATGTTCTGGACTTCGCCAGGGGCGCGGTAGGTTTGCTGGTCGCCCTCGAAGTGGCCGTAGTAGCGGGACAGCTTGACCTCCACCAGGGACGGACCGCCGCCTTTGCGGGCGCGCTCGATGGCGGCACCGGCTGCTTCATACACCGCGAAGAAGTCGAAGCCATCCACGGTGATGCCCGGCATGCCGAAGGCGGAGGCGCGGTCGGCGATGTTGTCGCAGGCCACCGAGAACTTGGACGAGGTGGCTTCCGCGTAGCCGTTGTTCTCGGCCAGGAAGATCACCGGCAGGTTCCACACCGAAGCCAGGTTCATGGCCTCGAAGATGGTGCCCTGGTTGGAGGCGCCGTCGCCGAAGAAGCACACGCTGACGTGGGGCTGGCCGCGCAGCTTGGCCGCCAGGGCGGTGCCGCAGACCAGCGGGCCGCCGCCACCGACGATGCCGTTGGCGCCGAGCATGCCCACCGACAGGTCGGCAATGTGCATGGAGCCGCCCTTGCCCTTGCAGGTGCCGGTCTTGCGGCCCCAGATCTCGGCCATCATGCCGACCGGGTCAACCCCCTTGGCGATGCAGTGGCCGTGGCCCCGGTGGGTGCTGGCGATGTGGTCTTCGGCAGTGAGGTTCATGCACACGCCGGTGGCCGAGGCCTCCTCGCCGGCGTACAGGTGCACGAAGCCCGGGATCTCGCCGGTGGCGAAATCGGTATGCAGGCGCTCTTCGAACTCACGGATGGTGCGCATGGTGCGATAGGCCTTCAGCAGGTCTTCGCGGGTCAGTGGTTTGGTCACGGTCGTCTCCAGGTTGTTGGATTTCTGGGGGGTACATCCGGAACGGGCGGAGCGCGCCCATTCGTGGATTCAGTAAGGGGTGGCGAAGCCGTCGCCACCCGCAGATTCAGGGGTCTGTCATCGCTGCCCGCCCGCCCCGGCGGGGTAGCGCAGGGCGCCACGGCGGATCGCCGCGGCCAGGGTGGCGGGCACGTCGAGGCTGCGGGGGCCGTCCAGCTCGAGGGTCACCGACGCCGCCTGGCGGCCGTCGAGTTCGATCTCGCGCTCGCCGTCCAGGGCCACGCTGCCGCGCAGGGTGTGCAGCGACACCGGCTCGTCCGGGCTCAATACGCCGGACGCGGCGATCGGTACCGGCACCACCAGGCCCGGCGCGATCGGGGCCCATACACCGCCCACCTCACCGCAGCCTTCGCCAGCACAGCGCACCCAGGCGCCCTGCGGCTGGCGCCGCCCCACCGGGCTCACCCCGGCAACGATGCTGGACAGACCGATGGCGTCCGGCTCGGCAAAGGCCGCATAGACTTCGGCGATGCTCGCCGGGTCCCACACGGCGCGGGCCCCCACGTGTTCCAGGCGGGTCACGCAGACTTCCACCAGGGCCAGCTCCTCCCGCGCCCCCACCCGCAGGCGCAGCCGCTTGTTGCTCACCAGGGCCTCCTCGGGGGTCACCGCGCCGCTGGCCAGGAGCCCGGCGGCCAGGCCGGTGAGGGTCGCCTCGCGCAGATCGGGGAAGGCGTTGTTGGTCCCGGAGGACAGCGTCGCCAGCGGCGTGTCGCCGCAGGCACCGGCGACGATCCGATGGGTGCCGTCACCGCCCAGCACGACGATCGCCGCGACGCCGGCGGCGCGCATCCGCTCGACCGCCCGCTCCGTGTCGAGGGCGCTGTCGGTCAGCGGCATCTCCAGGAACTCCACCTCCGGCCAGGCCGCATCGCCCTGGCCGCGGCGCCCGTCGATGGCCCGCAGCAGGCCGGCGGCGATCCCCACCAGGTCGGGCATCATCAGCACCCGCCCCACTCCGGTGGCGGCAAAGGCGCCGAGCAGGCGCTCGATCATGTTGACCTTTTCCACCGTCGGGAAAACCAGCGCCCGGCTGGTCAGGCGGCGAATGTCACGGCCCGACGCGGGATTGGCGATTATTCCCAGGGCGGCAGTGGAGGATGTGTGTTTCACAATTGAACCGGATTGGATTGGCAATTGGGCTTCATTCAGCACTTGGCATGCCAGGCTCCACATCCGGACAATCAAGCTGCAATGCACAAATCAATATTTCTCTTTGATATCAACGAACTGAAAAAATCAATAAAAATAAGATTGCGCAGCACAAAATTCGTAATGCCTGCCTCCCTTCTCCACCGGAACAGTGAGAAAACGAGAAACTGAGACACTTGTCTCAAATTCTGGAGACAAACGTCAGCATTGATTTAATTGCCGTAGGGGAATACGCTTTGCGGTCACCAAAGGTGGTTTTGCCCAATACACTCCCGACCAATAAGGGGGAAATAGAATGATCCGGGGACATGGAGAGATTGCCCGCCACGTGGAACGCGTGGTCGAGGTGGTCGAGAAAGGCGCGGGCCTGCCAAGGCACACTGCCGCACAGGACCGGCTGGCCCGCTCCTGGAAGAGATCGCTCAGCAATTACCAGGTGGACCCTTCCCTGGCGAGCACGCCCCAGGTGGTCACCGCCCAGGAGCTGCGCGAGCACCGGGACCGGCTGGATGCCTTCATGCGGATTGCCCGCGAGGGCCTCGACCGGCTGCACGAACAATTGCTGCCCAGCAACTACTGCGTGCTGCTCACCGACGCCACCGGCGTCACGGTTGATTTCCGCACCGTGCCCAGCCTCGACCGGGAGCTGCGCGGCGAAGGCTTCCGCAACGGCACGCGCTGGTCGGAGCGGGACGAAGGCACCTGCGGTGTCGGCACCAGCCTGGCCGACGGCCAGCCCATCCTGGTCCACCGGGGCGAGCACTTCCGCTCCCACAACATCGCCTTCACCTGCAGTTCGGCGCCGATCTTCGGCATCGATGACCGGCCCCTCGCGGTGCTCGACGCCTCGGCCCTGTATTCACCCGAGAACCGGGACAGCCAGATGCTGGTGTTCCAGATGGTGGTGGAGAAGGCCCGCCTGATCGAAGACGCCTTCGCCTTCCACAGCCTGCGCGACTACTGGATCCTGCAGCTCGGCCGCACCCCCGAGCTGATGAACGTGCATACCGACTACCTGCTGGCCTTCGACGACACCGGCCTCTTCGTCGGTGGCAACCGGCGCGCCCGCAAGGAGCTCCTGCAGCGGGGCGGCCGCACCGCGAACACCGTCTCCGACCTCTTCGAGTGCTCGGCCAACGATCTGCTGGCCGCCGCCCATGCCCGCCCCGGCCAGGCCATCCCCCTGCGCATCACCGACAGCGGGGAACGCATCTTCGGCCTGCTGCGCGCCCCCGACGCGCGCCGCCGGGCGCCGGCCAACATCGCCGGCGACACCCCGGACCTCAACGGCTGCAACGAGGCCCGCGGCTTCGGCCACCTGACCACCGGCGACTCGCGGGTGCGCACCAACGTACAGCGGGCCCTCAAGGTGGCCAACCGGGACATCCCGGTGATGCTGCTCGGTGAGACCGGCACCGGCAAGGAGGCCTTCGCCAAGGCCATCCACGACTGCAGCAGCCGCCACAAGCAACCCTTCGTGGCCCTCAACTGCGCGGCCATCCCCGAGAGCCTGATCGAGAGCGAACTGTTCGGCTACCGGGACGGCGCCTTCACCGGCGCGCGCAGCAAGGGCGCCCGCGGCAAGATCATCCAGTCCGACGGGGGCACCCTCTTCCTCGACGAGATCGGCGACATGCCGCTGCAGCTGCAGAGCCGCCTGCTGCGGGTACTGGCCGAAGGCGAGGTGCTGCCCCTCGGCGCCGAGCAACCCATCCCGGTCAAGCTGCACATCGTCTGCGCCACCCACCAGGACCTGCCCACCCTGGTCGAGGAAGGGCGCTTCCGTGAAGACCTCTACTACCGCCTCAACGGCGCCGTCTTCATGCTGCCGCCGCTGCGCGAGCGGGAAGACATCGGCACGGTGATCGACCGGGTGCTGGAAGAAGAGGCGCGGGCCATGGGCCGCGAAGCCCTGCGCCTGGCGCCGGAGACCCGCGACGCCCTGATCCGCCATGGCTGGCCGGGCAACATCCGGCAGCTGCGCCACGCCATGCGCTACGCCTGCGCGATCTGCGAGAGCACGCTGCTGCACGCCTCCCACTTCCCGCCGGACCTCTTCTTCGGCCCGCGCCTGATGTCGGGGCGGCCGGTGCGCGAGGAAATGCAGCGGATGCCGGCGCCGGCCCCCTCGGGTTTCTTCCCGCCCGCCGCCGAGGAGGCCGCGCTGCCGCCACTCAAGGAGAAGGACCTGCGCCTGCGCGAGCGCATGCTCGAAACCCTGCGCCGCAACCAGTGGCAGGTCACGCTATCGGCCAAGGAGCTCGGCCTGTCGCGGGCCACCTTCTACCGCAAGCTGGCCCGCCTGCAGATCGTCCCGCCAAACCGGCAAGGGCATTAGATTCAGGGGCCTGCAGGGGCGGCTTCAGCCGCCCGTGCGCTCCGCACGCCCCCCTGGACGCCGCTCATCCACGCCTCAACACCATTCATCCAGCGCTGGGCGATCCCGCTCCAGGTGCGAACGCGCCGCGTCAGCGTGGGGAAGCAACGCGTCCAGGGCTGGATGAAGCTCACCCAGGCCTGGACAGATTTCATGCAGGGCTCGACGAATCGCATCCAGCGCCCGCTGTGTTTCGTCCAGCCCTCGACGGATTTCGTCCAGGGCTGGAGAAGATTCGTGAGGCATCAGGGCTGCTGCTTGCCCAGGTACATCAGGTAGGCCACCAGTTCCCAGATCTGCTCGTTGCTGAAGGCGCTGCCCCAGGGTGGCATCACGTCGGCGCCCTGGCGGCCCTTGGAGATGGTCTCGTAGGCCAGTTCGGGGGGCAGATCGGTGCGGCCCTTGAAGTCGGGGGCGCGCCCTCCTACCCCCTCGAAGCCATGGCAATAGCCGGCGCAGGTCTTGGAGAAGCGGCGCTTGCCGGCGTCGATGCGGGCCTGATCGGCGAGGTCGAAGGGAGCCAGGGGGCCCGCGGCGGGCTTGCCGGCCGGCGCGGCGGCGATCAGCTTCACGTAGGCGGTGAGCTGCTCGATCTCGGCGTCCTCGAGCACCGTGCCCCAGGGCGGCATGGCCTTGTCGCCGTGCTTGCCGTGGATGATGCGGTCGCGGATCTGCGCTTCGGCCAGGTCGGGCCGGGCCGACAGCCTGGGGCCGTAGCTGCTGCCCGTTCCGCCGGGCGCGACCCCTGCGCCGTCGGCGCCATGGCAGCTCACGCAGAGCTTCTCGAAACGGTTCTTGCCGGCCGACACGCGGGCCTTGCCCTCGTCGGCGGGGGGGGCCACAGCGCAGGCAGCGGTGGCGGCGATCAGGGCCAGCACCAGGCTGGCGGGGCGGAGCGTCTGCTGGAATGTACGGAATGGGCTCATGTTCTTGTCTTCATCCAGAAGGGAAAAAAGGGGTGCGGCGCGGGAAGGTGCGCCACACCCCGGAACAGCACGACCCGCCGCGTCCGGCCTGGTCGTGCCGCGGAGCTGAACCGGCGGCTTACTCGAGGGTGAAGCCGATCAGGGCGGCACCGCCCGGCAGATCCTTGATCTGCGGGAAGGCGCCGGCCAGGAAGCCCGGCGCGTGGGAGCCGAGGCCGGTGGGGATCACGATGTACTGCTTGCCCTTGACGGCGTAGCTGACCGGGCCGCCACGGGCGCCGGAGCCGGCGTTGAAGCGCCACAGCTCCTTGCCGTTGTCGGCGTCATAGGCATACAGGCGGCCTTCCATGTCGCCGGTGAACACCAGCCCGCCGGCGGTGGTGAGCACGCTGGAGAGCGGCGGCAGGTCGTAGTGGATGCTCCACTTGACCTTGCCGGTCAGCGGGTCGCGGGCGTCCAGGCGGCCATCGGGCTTCTTGCCGTTGGGCGGCGGGACCAGCTTGATCTCGTCGATGCCCAGGGACAGGGCCGAGATGGCGGTCAGGTTGGCCGGATCATCCTTGCCCGACACCACCTCGTTGCACACCTCCATGGCGTGGGAGTACCACAGTCCGGTGCCCGGGTTGTAGGCGCCATGGTTCCAGCTGCGCGCGCCCAGCAGGTTGGGGCAGAGCAGCTCGCGCTTGCCCGGCTGGGGCCGGCGCGGCTCGATCAGGGCGCCGGTCTTCGGGTCGATGCCCTTGGCCCAGTTCATGTTCTCGGCGAACTGCCAGACGTTCTCCAGGCCGCCATCCTTCTTGTCCATCACGAAAACGAAGCCGCTCTTGTTGAGGTGGACGATCACATCCTTGCCGTCCTTCTTGACCAGCAAGGCCTCGTAGGCGGAGTCGAAGTCCCAGGTGTCGTGGGGGATCTCCTGGCGATGCCACTTGAGCTTGCCGCTCTTCGGATCGAGGGCCAGCAGGGTCGAGGTGTACTTGTTGTCGCCCTCGCGGCCCGGGGTGTAGTAGTCGGGCGCGGCGTTGGAGGTGCCGATGTAGATGGTGTCGGTACTCTCGTCATAGGTGCCGGGCATCCAGGCCGAACCGCCTCCTACCTTGCCGCTCTCGCCGGGCCAGCTGGCCGGGTCGTTCTTGATCACGTCGAAGGTCCACACCGGCTTGCCGGTGTCGGCGTTCACCGCGTAGATCTTGCCGGCGATGGGCTGGTCGCCGCCGGTGGTGCCGCCGAAGAGCACGTCGCCGGCGAGCTGGGGCGGCGCCGAGAAGAGTGCGCCGTACTGGGTCTTGGGGTCGGTCAGCTGGGTGGACCACAACTCCTTCCCGGTCTTCTGGTCGAGGGCGATGAAACGCCCGTCGAGGCTGCCGATGAAGACCTTGCCGCGGCCCACCGTCACCCCCCGGCTGGCCGAGGCGTAGAAAGCCTGCTTGGCGATCGGGTTGAGCTTGGCGGTGTAGTGCCAGATGGTCTTGCCGGTGGCGGCGTCCACTGCCCAGGCGTTGTTGTCGGCCGAGATGTAGTACAGCACGCCGTCCAGCACGATGGGGGTGGCCTGCAGGCCGTGGGTGATGTTGCCCGGCTGGTGGATCCACGCCACCTTGAGCTTCTTCACGTTGGTCTTGTTGATCTGCGCCAGCGGGCTGTAGCGCCAAGCGTTGTAGCTGCGGTGGTACTGGGGCCAGTTGTCCGGGTCGGCATAACCGGGGCGCGTATCGGCGGCCAGGACGGAACCGGCCAGCAGGCTGGCGCCTACGGCGGCAAGCAGGGGCTTCAGGGCGAATTTCATGTTGTTTCCTTTATTGTCGGACACACGAGTCCATCCGCGCGGCGGTCTCCAGAACACGGACGGCATGGAGAGGCCTGCGCTCAGAAAGTGAAATTGATACCGGCGTTGAGCAGCGTGGATTTGTTGCCCACGCTCGGAATGCCCGCGGCGACGATGCTGGTCTTGATGGTGGCGGCGGAATCCGCATCCACGTAGGCCGCCTGCACGTAAATGGTGGTGTCCTTGCGCAGGGCAAAGTCATTGCTCACCACCACGTTGCGGGTGTGGTCGCGGGAATTGCGCTTGTCCTTGTTGTCGTAATAGGCAAGGGTCGCGGTATTGTCGGCGTTCCACTTCCAGTCCACGCCGGTGCTGATGCCGTTCACGTTGGAAACATTGGCGCCGGTGCTGGTCTCGTTGCGGGCATTCAGGTAATTGGCCTTGAAGGTGAAGGGGCCGAAAGGCACGGCAAAGCCGAGGCCGCCGTGGCGCACGTTGTCATTGGCGGTGGCCTCGTCCTTGATGACCTGATAGGAGGCCGACAGGACCACCGGGCCGGTATAGGTGGCGCCCATCGCCCAGGCCGTATTCTTCTGGGTGCTGCCAGCCTGACCGCCGGGCGCCCACAGGATGCCGAAATTCACCGGCCCGACGGTATGCCGGTACTGGATCGCATTGCTGAAGAAGATACCGACGTCGTTGTTGGTATTGCGATCGGTGCCGGGTGCGCCGGCGGTGGCCGCGTACTGGTTATAGGCCCAGGCGTACAGGTTGGAGAACTGCTCCTTGAACGCGCGCGGCTCGGTGCCGAGGTGAGCCAGCAGGGCCGGACCGTACTGGCGGCCGAAGGTCACGCTGCCCCAGTCGCCGCGCAGGCCCAGGTTGGCCTGGCGCCGGAAGAAGGGCGTACCCGTCCCCTGGGCATCGCCGGTGCCGTGGAGCTTGCCGTTGTTGGTGTCGTAATGGACCTCCAGATTGAAGAAGCCCTCCAGCCCCCGCCCCAGGTCCCGGTCGCCCTTGAAGCCCAGCACCGACTGGCGCAGGCCGCTGGTTTCCATGGAGGTCTTGCTCTTGCCGTCCGGGTCGGTGCGGCTCTGGTACAGCAGGCCGGCGTCGATGATGCCGTAGATGGCCACATTGGTTTCGGCCAGGGCCGGTGCCGCCAGGGCGGACATGAGCAGGGCTGCACAGAGCGGCCGAAGCACCGGAGTCCGGCAATTGGATGCGTGCTGAATCATGAATGTCTCCTCTTGTTTTTTTCGCCCCGGGATACCTTGCCCGGAACACAATCGCCGCCGGGCCTTGATGGCTGTGCGACATGGAGGACATTGCAAATTCTTTGCCAGCAGCCGGAATTCCCTATTCCCGGGCTCTTTTCCGCCTATTCCCGGCCTCAATTCGCCGGATTCCGGAAAAACGGAGAGACAGATGTCTCACTTTTCCCTGCGACGGGAGAGACAAACGTCTCTGAATGGCCGCGACGTATCAATTTCAGGACTGCAAATACCCCACCCCGCGGGGTATTTGCGCGTGGTCTGATATTTGCTGCAGATAAGGGCCAGAATTGACCGAAGAAAGTCGCCAGCAGGGCGGCCACGCAAAACCACAACAGTCCGGACCCCATTCAAGGAGCCTTCATGAACGCCACCGACAAATTCCTCGCTGCCTCCGCCCATGTGGACGAGGCCGCCGTAGCGCCGCTGCCCAATTCCCGCAAGATCTACATCGAAGGCTCCCGCCCGGACATCCGCGT
>WBTZ01000079.1 GCA_009026175.1 Zoogloea sp.
GCGGTCGAGGTCGGCCTGGGAGGCGAAGCGCATGACGACCTGGTAAACATCGTCGGGCGCGTGGGGCGGGATCAGGTCGGCGCCCAGAAAACCGGGAAACTTGCCGGTCTCGGCGAACATGCCGCGCACCACGGCCTCGTAGGCGGCTTCGCAGCCTGGCTTGGCCTTGCGTTTGGCGATGCGGCTGATGGGGGCGGCGGCAGGGGTCGGGCTTGCGCTCATGGGGGCGTCTCGAAAAGGGCGGCGGCCGCATTGTCGCCCAATCCGCTGCCACTGGGCAGGCCTACTCCCCCTGGCTGTGCCGGTACAGGGACGGGCTGAGCCCGGTGCGGCGCTTGATGAAGCGGCAGAAGTAGGCCGGGTCTTCGAAGCCCAGGCCGGCGGCTACCGTGGTGACGGGCTCGCTGGTGTACAGCAGGCGCCGGCAGGCCTCGCGGGTGACCCGCTCATGGATCATGTCGAGGGCGGTGAGCCCGCACTGCTCCCGGGTCAGGCGGTTCAGGCGCGGGCTGCTCAGGCCCAGCTGGGCGGCGTAGCGGGCCACCGGCCAGTGCTCGGCATGGTGGGCCTCGACCAGCAGGGCGAAGCGGGTGAACAGGGCCTGGTGCCCGGAGCTCCGCGGGTTGGCGGCCTCGTCGCGGACCAGGGCCTGGGACAGGTGCCACAGGATCGCCTGGCTCAGCCAGTGCAGGACGGGCGAGCCGCCGAGGCCGGGGGTCAGGAAGCTGGCGGTGAGTTCCTCGAAGAGCGTCCCGAGGCGGGTGGCCGTGCTGTCGCCCTGGGGCAGGGGCAGCACCACCGGGGCGCTGAAGAGCGTCCGCAGGGCATCCCCGGTGCGGGCCAGGTCGCCGTCGAGCAGGCCGTGGCCGCCCAGGGTCAGGACCCAGCCGCGGGTCTCCGGGGAGAAGCTGAAGCCGTGCACGGTGCCGGGCGGAATGGCCACCGCGACGGGGCCGTCGGCCTCGCGCCGGCCGGTGTCGAGGGTGATGCGGGCGTGGCCGTCGGCGATCCACACGATCTGGTAGATCCCCTTGTGGATGTGCGGCTGGATCTCCCAGTCGAGGCCGCGGCTGCGGGATGAGATGTCCTCGATGTGGAACAGCTCCGGCGCGCTCTGCGCCGGGTCGCCGTAGAGGGTGAAGCTGGGAATTGACATCGACATGGACATGGCGGCACTCCGGCTGGCCGGCAACGGCGGAGAGCCGCGCGGCAAGGCAGTGTGCCTCTCGCCGCGCGGTGCCGGAAGCGTCCATGTCACATAGCTGCTAGCGCATTCCTGTATGGCTGGCGTGCCGGATCAGACCGACTCGATGCCCTCGAAGGGCAGGCCCACGTAGTTCTCGGCGAGGGACATGGCGGCGGCGCGGGAGCTCACCACGTAGTCCAGCTGGGCGCGGCGGAAGCGGCGGGTGATGCTGTCCTCGCCTTCGAAGTCGTGGAGCATCTGGGTCATCCACCAGGAGAAGTGCTCGCCGCGCCAGATCCGCTTGAGGGCCTGAGCGGCGTAGGCCTCCAGGCCGGCCTCGCTGTCCTCCCGGTAGTAGGTGGCGATGGCGCGGCTCAGCAGCACCACGTCGCCGGCCGCCAGGTTGAGGCCCTTGGCGCCGGTGGGCGGCACGATGTGGGCCGAGTCGCCGGCCAGGAACAGGCGGCCGTGGCGCAGGGTCTCGCAGATGAAGCTGCGCATGGCGATGATGCCCTTCTGGAAGATCCGCCCTTCCTTCACCTGCCAGCCGTCGCCATTGGCCAGGCGGGTCTGGAATTCGGCCCAGATCCGGTCGTCGGACCAGTTGTCCACGTGGTCGGACGGGTCGCACTGGAAGTACATGCGTTGCACCGTCTGGCTGCGCGTGCTGAGCAGCACGAAGCCGCGCTCGCTCTGGGCGTAGATCAGCTCGTCGCTGGACGGCGGCGCCTCGCACAGGATGCCGAACCAGCCGCAGGGGTAGGTCTTCAGGTGCTCCTGGCGCAGGGCCTGCGGGATGGCCTGGCGGGACGGGCCGTGGAAGCCGTCGCAACCGCCGATGAAATCGCAGCTCAGTTCGTGGGCGGCGCCGTCCTTCTCGTAGCGGATCGACGGTGTGGCGCTGGTGAGGTCGTGCAGGCTGACGGCGGCCACGCCGAACTCGATGGGCGTGCCGGTGGCCAGCACGGCGGCCACCAGGTCCTTGATGACCTCGTGCTGGGGATACACGGTGATGGTCTTGCCGCCAGTGAGCTCCGGCAGGTCGATGCGGTGGCGCCGGCCGCCGAAGGCCAGCTCGATGCCTTCATGGACGAAGCCTTCCCGGTCCATCCGCTCGCCCACACCGAGCTGGCGCAGCAGTTCGGCGGTGGGGTGTTCCAGCACGCCGGCCTTGATGGTGGCCTCGATGTCTTCGCGGCTGCGTTGCTCCAGCACGACGCTGGCGATGCCCTTGCGATGCAGCAGCAGGGCGAGCAGCAGGCCGGCCGGGCCGGCGCCGATGATGCCTACCTGGGTAGTGGTCTTCATGGTCTTGTCTCCATCTCGTTCTTTGGGGGAGCGGTCCCGGGCAACCCATTCCGGGTGCTGCCGAAACCGTCCGGCAAGACTAAGGACCGGGCGGAGCTGCGTGAATGGACGAAAAGACGTGGGGACTTGGACTTTTTGAACGTCTTGCGTGCAGAGGGCTTTGGTGGGGGTGTTATCGCAGATTGCGATATCTGCTAGTGCGTCAGCTTGCTATTGAATGAATGGGGGCGCGTCGACAATGGCCCCCATACGAACCCCGCCCCAGGGCGTACGACACGGCAGGCGGATCGCACCCCCACCTAGGAGAGGCAAGACCATGATCATCGACATCCACGGCCACTACACGACGGCGCCGAAGGCGCTGGAGGAATGGCGCAACCGCCAGATCGCCGGCATCAAGGACCCATCGGCGATGCCCAGGGTGTCGGAGCTGAAGATCAGCGATGACGAACTGCGCGAGACCATCGAGAGCAACCAGCTGCGCCTGATGAAGGAGCGGGGCTCCGACCTCACCCTCTTCTCGCCGCGGGCCAGCTTCATGGCCCACCACATCGGCGACTTCAACGTCAGCGCCACCTGGGCGGCCATCTGCAACGAGCTGTGCTACCGGGTCAGCCAGCTCTTCCCCGACAACTTCATCGGCGCGGCCATGCTGCCGCAGAGCCCGGGCGTCGATCCGGCCACCTGCATCCCCGAGCTGGTGAAGTGCGTCGAGGAATACGGCAACGTCGGCATCAACCTCAACCCGGACCCGTCCGGCGGCCACTGGACCAGCCCGCCGCTGTCCGACCGCCACTGGTACCCCCTCTACGAGAAGATGGTGGAGTACGACATCCCGGCCATGGTGCACGTGTCCACCAGCTGCAACTGTGCCTTCCACACCACCGGCGCCCACTACCTGAACGCGGACACCACCGCCTTCATGCAGTGCCTCACCTCCGACCTGTTCAAGGACTTCCCGACCCTCAGGTTCGTGATCCCCCATGGCGGCGGCGCGGTGCCCTACCACTGGGGCCGCTTCCGCGGGCTGGCCCAGGAGCTGAAGAAGCCGCTGCTCAAGGACCACCTGCTGGGCAACATCTTCTTCGACACCTGCGTCTATCACCAGCCCGGCATCGACCTGCTGACCAAGGTGATCCCGGTGGACAACATCCTGTTCGCCTCGGAAATGATCGGGGCCGTGCGCGGCATCGACCCGGAGACGGGCCACTACTACGACGACACCAAGCGCTACATCGAAGGCACCCTGAACCTCTCCGCCGAGGAGCGCTTCAAGGTGTACGAAGGCAACGCCCGCCGCGTGTACCCCCGCCTCGACGCCGCCCTCAAAGCCAAGGGCCTGTAGACGTGCAGGGGCGAATTCATTCGCCCTCGGCGCGTTGATCCACCTCCGCGGGCGAATGAATTCGCCCCTACAGAAAACAAGGAGACTCCAGATGACCGTCCCCATGAACACCCTCGGCATCGTCAAGCGCCACATCGAGCGCGCCGACCCGGCTGCCGTTGAAAAGCTGTCCCGCTTCGGCGTGGCCACCATCCACGAAGCGATGGGCCGCGTCGGCCTGATGAAGCCGAACATCCGCCCGATCCACACCGGCGCCCACCTGTGTGGCCCGGCCGTCACCGTGCTGATGCAGCCGGGCGACAACTGGATGCTGCACGTGGCGGCCGAGCAGATCCAGCCGGGCGACGTGGTGGTGGCTGCGTGCACCGCCGACAGCACCGACGGCTTCTTCGGCGACCTGCTGGCCACCTCCTACCAGTCCCGCGGGGCCCGGGGGCTGGTCATCGACGGCGGCGTGCGCGACGTGAAGGACCTCACCGCCATGGGCTTCCCGGTCTTCAGCCGGGCCATCCATGCCAAGGGCTGCACCCGTGCCACCCTGGGCTCGGTGAATGTGCCGGTGGTGTGTGCCGGTGCGGTGGTCAACCCCGGTGACGTGGTGATCGCCGACGACGACGGCGTGGTGGTGGTGCCCGCCGCCATCGCCCGGCAGGTGGCCGATGCCGCCGAGGCCCGCGAGAACAACGAGACCGCCAAGCGTGCCCGCTTCGCCGCCGGCGAGCTGGGGCTGGACATGTACAGCCTGCGCGAGCCCCTCGCGAAGGCCGGCCTCAAGTACATCGACTAGAAGGCACGAATAAACCGACTGCGCGTCCCAATCTTGCGATTCCGGTACTCGCTGTTCTCCGGTACAGCTGCGTTCCTCGTCGCAACCTCGGGCCTGCTCGCGACGATCTCTTCGTACCTTCATCAGAGAGGTAGAAAAGCATGACATTTGAAAAGACCCCCGGCTGGCTCGACTGGTTCGCCGGTCCCTCCAAGCCCCGCTTCCAGCTGCCCGCCGGCGCCGTCGATGCCCACTGCCACGTGTTCGGCCCGGGGGCCGAGTTCCCCTACGCCCCGGAGCGCAAATACACCCCCTGCGATGCCTCCAAGCACCAGCTCTTCGCCCTGCGCGACCACCTGGGCTTCGAGCGCAACGTGATCGTGCAGGCCACCTGTCATGGTTCCGACAACCGGGCCCTGGTGGACGCGCTGCAGAGTTCGGGCGGCAAGGCCCGCGGGGTGGCCACGGTGAAGCGCAGCATCACCGACCAGGAACTGCAGGACCTCCATGCCGCCGGCGTGCGCGGGGTGCGCTTCAACTTCGTCAAGCGCCTGGTGGACTTCACCCCCAAGGACGAGCTGATGGAGATCGCCGCCCGCATCGCTCCCCTGGGCTGGCACGTGGTGATCTACTTCGAGGCGGTGGACCTGCCGGAGCTGTGGGACTTCTTCACCGCGCTGCCGACCACCGTGGTGGTGGACCACATGGGTCGTCCGGACGTGAGCAAGCCCGTCGATGGGCCGGAGTTCGAGCTGTTCCTCAAGTTCATGCGCGACAACCCCAACGTATGGTCCAAGGTGAGCTGCCCCGAGCGCCTGTCGGTCACCGGCCCGAAGGCCCTGGGCGGGGAGCCGAATCTGGAACTGGGCGCCTACCGGGACGTGGTGCCCTTTGCCCGCCGGGTGGTCGAGGCGTTCCCCGACCGCGTGCTGTGGGGCACCGACTGGCCGCACCCCAACCTCAAGGACCACATGCCCGATGACGGCCTGCTGGTGGATTTCATCCCCCATGTCGCGCCCACTGCGGAGCTGCAGCAGAAGCTGCTGGTGGACAACCCCCGCCGGCTGTACTGGCCGGAGCTGTAGGGGTCCGTAGGGGCGGCTTCAGCCGCCCGCGGACTTCGATCGGGCACCTGCGGGCGGCTGAAGCCGCCCCCACACGTCCCCCACGCGCCCCCTACATGCCACTATAAGAAAAGAGCAGGAGACACACTATGGCACTCGAAAAGCCCTATAAGGACATCCCCGGCACGACCATCTTCGATGCGGATCAGTCGCGCCTGGGCTATCACCTCAACCAGTTCTGCATGTCCCTGATGAAGGCCGCCAACCGCGAGCGCTTCAAGGCCGGCGAGCGGGCCTACCTGGACGAATGGCCGATGACCGAGGAGCAGAAGCAGGCCGTGCTGGCCCGTGACCTGAACCGCTGCATCGCCCTGGGTGGCAACATCTATTTCCTGGCCAAGATCGGCGCCACCGACGGCAAGAGCTTCCAGCAGATGGCCGGCAGCATGACCGGCATGAGCGAGGCGGCCTACCGGGACATGATGATCAACGGCGGACGCTCCGTCGAAGGCAACCGTTACATCGGCGAGGACGGCGACGCCCAGGCCCATCGCCAGCCGCAAGGAAAGAAGGACTGACCATGGCCAAGATCACCGCATCCGTTTACACCTCCCACGTGCCGGCCATCGGTGCCGCCATCGACACCGGCAAGACCACCGACCCCTACTGGGTGCCGCTGTTCAAGGGTTACGAGCCGTCCAAGAGCTGGATGGAAGCCAGCAAGCCGGACGTCATCTTCCTGGTCTACAACGACCACGCCACGGCGTTCAGCCTGGACATCATCCCCACCTTCGCGATCGGCTGCGCGGCCGAGTTCAAGCCCGCCGACGAAGGCTACGGCCCGCGCCCGGTGCCCACCGTGATCGGCCACCCGGAGCTGGCCGCCCACATTGCCCAGAGCGTGATCCAGGACGACTTCGACCTGACCATCGTCAACAAGATGGATGTGGATCACGGCCTCACCGTGCCCCTCAACCTGCTGTGCGGTAGCCCCGACGCCTGGCCTTGCCCGGTGATCCCCTTCGCGGTCAACGTGGTCCAGTACCCGGTGCCCTCGGGCCGGCGCTGCTACAACCTGGGCCAGGCCATCCGCAAGGCCATCGAATCCTATGACGAACCCCTCAAGGTGCAGATCTGGGGTACCGGCGGCATGAGCCACCAGTTGCAAGGCCCGCGCGCCGGCCTGATCAACCGGGAGTGGGACAACGCCTGGCTCGACACGCTGATCTCCGATCCGGACGCGGCGGCGTCCGTGCCCCATATCGACTACGTGCGCGAAGCCGGCTCCGAAGGCATCGAGCTGGTCATGTGGCTGATCGCCCGCGGCGCCATGGACGACGTGGCCGGCGGCCCGCCCCCCAAGCTCGCCCATCGTTTCTACCATGTGCCCGCCTCCAACACCGGCGTGGGCCACCTGATCCTGGAGAACCAATAAATGAACGCCAACACCAAGACCATCAAGGTCGCCCTGGCCGGCGCCGGCGCCTTCGGCATCAAGCACCTGGACGGCATCAAGAACATCGACGGCGTGGAGGTCGTGTCCCTGGTCAGCCAGGACCTGGATGCCACCCGCGAAGTGGCCGCCAAGTACGGCATCCCCCACGTCACCGCCGAACTGGACGAAGCCCTGGCCCTGCCCCAGGTGGACGCGGTGATCCTGTGCACCCCCACCCCCATCCACGCCGCCCAGGCCATCGCCTGCCTGAAGGCCGGCAAGCATGTGCAGGTGGAAATCCCCCTGTGCGACCTCCTCGCCGAGGGTGAGGAGGTGGTGCGCCTGCAGCAGGAGACCGGCCTGGTCGCCATGTGTGGCCACACCCGCCGTTTCAACCCCAGCCACCAGTACGTGCATAACAAGATCGCGGGCGGCGAGTTCAACATCCAGCAGATGGATGTGCAGACCTACTTCTTCCGCCGCAGCAACATGAACGCCCTGGGCCAGCCGCGCAGCTGGACCGACCACCTGCTGTGGCACCACGCCGCCCACACGGTGGACCTGTTCGCCTGGCAGACCGGCAGCCCCATCGTGCAGGCCAACGCCATCCAGGGCCCGCCGCACCCGACCCTGGGCATCGCCATGGACATGTCGATCCAGCTCAAGGCGGCCAACGGTGCCATCTGCACCCTCAGCCTGTCCTTCAACAACGACGGCCCGCTCGGCACCTTCTTCCGCTACATCGGCGACACCGCCACCTACATCGCCCGCTACGACGACCTGTTCAATGGCAAGGAAGAGCAGATCGACGTGTCGAAGGTGGATGTGTCGATGAACGGCATCGAGCTGCAGGACCGGGAGTTCTTCGCCGCCATCCGCGAAGGCCGCCAGCCCAATGCGAGTGTCGCCAGCGTGCTGCCGTGCTACAAGGTGCTGCATCAGCTCGAACAGCAACTTAACGGCTGATCGTGTGGGGGCGGATGAAGCCGCCCCTGCATCACCTCAACATCCCGACCCAAGGAATTCGCCCATGAAACGCAAGCTCGGTCCCTTCCAGGTTTCACCCATCGGTCTCGGCTGCATGAACCTCAGCCATGCCTACGGGGTGCCGCCGGCGCCTGACAAGGCCGCGGGGGTCTTGCTGCGGGCGCTGGAGCTGGGTGTCGATTTCTTCGATACGGCGGCGCTGTACGGCTTTGGCGCCAACGAGCGGCTGCTCGGCAGGGTGCTGGCGCCGCACCGTTCGCGCTTCGTGCTGGCGACCAAGTGCGGCATGCACGGGGTGGACGGCAAGCGCGTCATCGACGGCCGGCCGGAGACCATCCGGGCCAGCGTCGAGGCCAGCCTGAAGCATCTGCAGACCGAGGTGATCGATCTGCTCTACCTGCACCGCCGGGATTTTTCGGTGCCCATCGAGGACAGTGTCGGCGCCATGGCGGGTCTGGTGGAGGCCGGCAAGGTGCGCACCCTGGGCCTGTCGGAAGTGTCTGCCGCCACCCTGCGCCGGGCCCATGCCGTGCACCCCATCACGGCGCTGCAGACCGAGTATTCCCTGTGGACCCGCAACCCCGAGATCGCAGTGCTCGAGGCCTGCCGCGAGCTGGGGGTGGCCTTCGTCGCCTTCAGCCCGGTGGCCCGGGGCTTCCTGTGCGCGCCGATGGATGTGACTGCTTTCGACGCCAAGGACATCCGCCGCGCCATGCCGCGCTTCCACCCGGACAACTACGCGGCCAACCTGCGCCTGTTCGAGGCCTACCGCGGCCTGGCCGACGAGTTCGGGTGCACGCCGGCCCAGCTGGCCCTGGCCTGGTTGCTGGCCAAGGGTGAGGACATCGTGCCGATCCCCGGCACCACCTCGGTGGCGCACCTGGAGGAAGATCTGGGGGCCCTGCAGGTCAGCCTCGGCGCGGCGCAGGTGGCCCGCCTGGATGCGCTGATCAATCAGCAGACGGTGGTGGGCACCCGCTACAACGCACCGACTCAGGCCGAGATCGATACCGAGGAATTCCCGGGCTGATCGCGCCCAGGCCCAGACCCCGCCCATGCTCGAGATCCTGTCCATCACCGCGCCCATCTTCATCCTGATCGCCGTGGGCTACCTGGCCGTGAGGGTGCAGTTCTTCCCCCGGGCCGGCCTGGCGGCGCTGGGGGCCTTCGTGGTGCGCATCGCCTTGCCAATGCTGGTCTTCAAGTCGATATCCCGGCGCGCCTTCAGCGAGGTGTTGAACTTTCCCTACCTCGGTGCCTACCTGTCCGGTTCCCTGGTCGTGCTCGGCATCGGCCTGTGCTGGGCGCGCCTGGTGCGCGGCAAGGGTATGGAGCAGGCCAGCCTGCTGGGCATGGGCATGTGTTGCGCCAACAGTGCCTACGTGGGCTACCCCGTGGCGGCGCAGGTGATCGGGCCGACGGCCTCGATGGCCCTGGCCCTGAGCATGATTGTCGAGAACATGTTAATCCTGCCCATCTGCCTGGCCCTGGCGGAGAGCGGCGGGGCGCGCCACGAGCCTTTTCTGCGGGTCTTCGGGCGCGCGGTGTTCGGCCTGCGCAAGAACGCCCTGGTGATCGCCATCTTTGCTGCCTTCGCATTTTCGCTGTTCTCGATCGGCCTGCCGGCGCCGGTGGATCGGGTGGTGGACCTGCTGGCCGGGGCTTCGGCGCCGGTGGCCCTGATCTTCATCGGCGGCACCCTGGTGGGCCTGCCCCTGCGCAATGCGCTGGTGGACATGGGGGCGGTCAGCTTCGGCAAGCTGGTCCTGCACCCGCTGGCGGTGCTTGGCGGCCTGTGGCTGTTCGGGCCGGTCGACCCGGTGCTGGCGGCCGGCGCCGTGCTGCTGGCCAGCGCGCCCATGCTCAGCATCTACCCCATCTTCGGCCAGAAGCATGGTGAGGAGGGCTTCTGCGCCGCCACCCTGATGCTGGCGACCCTCTCGTCCTTTGCCACCGTGGCGGGGGTGATCTGGCTGCTCCACAACGGCGGCCTGATGGCTGCAGTGCCCTGAACCCGGAAGAGGCGGGGAGGAGGAACACATGAACCCGACCGCATCGGCACCGCGGTCCGGCCTGGCCGGGCGCCTGCGCGAGGCCCTGGCGGTGGGCAGGGTGCGCTGGGGCATGCTGGCCCTGGTGTTCCTGGCCACCACCCTCAACTACATCGACCGGGCGGCCCTGGGGGTGATGCAGCCGGTGCTGGCCGGGGCCATGGCGTGGACCGCCCAGGATTACGCCAACATCAATTTCTGGTTCCAGCTCGGCTACGCCATCGGCTTTGCGGTGCAGGGCCGCTTCATCGATCTGGTGGGGGTGCGCCGGGCGTTCGCCCTGGCGGTGCTGCTGTGGAGCCTGGCGGCGGCGGCCCACGGGCTGGCGGTGTCGGTGGCAGGCTTCATGGTGTGCCGCTTCTTCCTGGGGCTGACCGAGGCGGCCAACTACCCGGCCTGCGTGAAGACCACCCGGCTGTGGTTTCCGGCCGGGGAGCGGGCCCTGGCCACCGGCCTCTTCAACGCCGGGACCAATGTGGGAGCCATGCTCACGCCGTTGATGCTGCCGCTGATCCTCAGCCTGTGGGGCTGGCAGGCGGCCTTCTTCGTGATCGGGGCCCTGGGCGGGGTGTGGCTGCTGTTGTGGCTGGGGCGCTATCACAACCCGGAGAGCCATCCGCGGCTCGGGCCGGCGGAGCGGGCCTGGATCCAGGCCGACCCGGAGCCGCCACCGCGCCGCGTGCCCTACGCGCGGATCCTGCGCCTGCGGGGCACCTGGGCCTTTGCCCTGGCCTTTGCCGTCACCGCGCCGGTGTTCTGGTTCTACTTGTACTGGCTGCCGCCCTTCCTCAACCAGCGGTACGGGCTGGGCATCAGCGTGACCCAGATAGGGATCCCGCTGATCGTCATCTACCTGACCGCCGATATCGGCAGCGTCGGCGGCGGGGCCCTGTCGTCGCTGATGATAGACCGCGGCATGGCGCCGGTGCGGGCGCGCCTGTTGTCGATGCTGGTCTGCGCGGCCTGCATCACCGCCATCGTGTTTGCCGGCGGGGCGAGCAGCCTGTGGCTGGCGGTGGCGGCGATCTCGCTGGCGATCGGCGCCCACCAGGCGTGGACGGCCAACATCTGGAGCCTGGTGATGGACTACACGCCGCGTCACATGGTGGGTTCGGTCTTCGGCTTCGGCGGCATGCTGGGCTCGGTCGGCGGCATGTTCATGACCCAGCTGGTCGGCCATGTGCTGACCGTGACCAACAACAATTACGAGGTGCTGTTCAGCCTGATCCCGTGCTGTTATTTCGTGGCCCTGGGCTGGCTCTACCTGATGGCGCCGCGGCAGCTCATGGCCGTGCCGGAGGAGGCCTGAGCGGACCCGCCGGCGGGTGCCGGCCGGGTGTCACCCCACCCCGCTGCCGGCGAGGGCGGCCGGCACCAGGGCTTCCAGTTCGGCCCGCAGCCAGCAATGGGCCGGGTCGTGGCGGTGGCGCAGGTGCCAGATCAGGTACATGGGCATGGGCGGGCAGGGCACCGGCAGGGGGCTGCTGGCGAACTCGCGCAGCAGGCCGGTGCCCAGCAGCCCCGGCGCGGTGGCCAGGCGCGTGCTGCCGCGCAGGAAGGATGGAATGCCGGCAAAGCCGGGCACCGTGGCGACGAAGCGGCGCTGGATGCCGCGGGCGGCCAGCACGGTGTCGATGTCCAGGCTGCGGCGGGGCTCGTAGAGCACCGTGACATGCTCGGCCGCCAGGTAGTCGTCGAGGCCGGTGGGGGCTGCACGCCGGGCCGGGTCGTGGAAGACCCGGTAGGTGTCGTCGAAGAGGCGCTTCTGCAGGATGTCGCCGGCCTCCGGCGGGCGCGGCGAGATGGCCAGCTGGCAGTGCTCGTCGCGCAGCATCTCGGCGCTGGGCACATCGGAGGGGATGACCCGCAAGGTGACGCCCGGTGCGGCGGCGCGCAGCCGGTCGAGCAGGCGCGGTAACAGCAGGTCGCGCTGGAAGTCGTTGGCGGCGATGGTGAGGGTGCTGACCAGCCGCGCCGGGTCGAACTCCGCCGCGGTGGCGAAGCGGCGCAGTTCGTCCAGCAGCACGCGGGCGTGCACGGCCAGCTCCTCGGCCCGGGCGGTGGCCACGATGCCGCGTCCGGACTTGACGAAGAGCGGGTCACCGACGATGCCGCGCAGCTTGTCCAGGAGGTGGCTGACCGCCGACTGGGTGACGCCCAGGCGTTCCGCGGCGCGGGTGATGGAGCCTTCGTCGATGACGGTGACGAGGAGCTGGAGGAGGCGGCCGTCAAGGCTCAAATGATCGAATTGGCTCATGGGAGGATTCAAGGATGACGGATTTATCCATGATAAGGGAAGGGGCACTATTCATTCCGGTGTCACGCCTGAATACATGTCCGTATTCATACCCGAATTCATATCCATACCAAGGAGACATTCATGGCTACAGCGAAGGTGCGCCGGGTCATCCCGGGAACACCCCTGTTCGACGGGGATGCGGCCCGCAAGGGTTACGCCCTCAACAAGATGTGCTACTCGTTCAATTCGGCCGACAACCGGGCCGAATTCACGCGCGACGAGGCCGCCTATTGCCGCAAGTATGGCCTCGATCCGCAACAGCTGGCGGCGGTGGAGAAGCGCAATGTACTCGACCTGATCGCGGCGGGCGGCAACGCCTATTACCTGGCCAAGTTCGCCGGCATCTTCGGCCTGGACATGCAGGATATCGGCGCCCAGCAGACGGGCATGAGCAAGGAGGCCTTCAAGGCCCGTTTGATCGAGGCGGGGAAATAAGTCATGGCAAAGATCGTAGGCGGTATCGTGACCTCCCATGTTCCGGCGATCGGCCGGGCCATTGCCGGCGGACTGCAGCAGGAGGCTTACTGGAAGCCCTTCTTCGACGGCTTCGCGCCGGTCCAGCAGTGGCTGGCCGAGGTCAAGCCCGATGTGGCGGTGGTGATCTACAACGACCACGGGCTCAACTTCTTCCTCGACAAGATGCCCACCTTCGCGGTCGGCGCCGCGCCGCAATACAGCAACGCCGACGAGGGCTGGGGCATCCCGACCCTGCCGGCCTTCCCCGGCGACCAGGACCTGTCCTGGCACCTGATCGAAGAGCTGGTGGCCAAGGAGTTCGACCTGACCACCTGCCAGGAGATGCTGGTGGATCACGCCTTCACCCTGCCCATGAAGCTGCTCTGGCCGAATGCCGGCGAGGCCTGGCCGGTGCGTACGGTGCCGGTGTGCATCAACACCGTGCAGCACCCGCTGCCCTCGGCCAGGCGCTGCTTCAAGCTCGGCCAGGCGATCGGCGAGGCGGTGGCCTCCTGGGATTCCGACGCCCGCGTGGTGGTGATCGGCACCGGCGGCCTGTCGCATCAGCTGGACGGGGAGCGCGCCGGCTTCATCAACAAGTCCTTCGATCTGGAGTTCATGGACAGCCTGGTGAACGATCCGGCCTGGGCCACCCGCTACTCGGTGGAGGAGCTGATCGAGCTGACCGGCACCCAGGGCATCGAGTTGCTGATGTGGGTGGCGGCCCGTGCCGCCCTGGGAGGTGTGGACCAGGTGCGCAAACTGCACGCCAACTATCACATCCCGATCTCGAACACCGCCGCCGGCCTGATGCTGTTCGAGAACAAGGACTGAAACCGGGCCTCCCCGCTACCCGCGGGGACGGCTTTCCGACGGTGAAAGGCACCGCCGGGCCCTGCATGGGTCTGGCGGTGCCTTTTGCGCATGGATATGCGGGCCGCCCCCTCCGGAGGAGGGCCGAATCCATGCCATCATTGAATCAGCCGGCCTTTCACGATGCCGGCCCGACAGGGAGGAGACAACATGGAAAATGACAAGCCCGCCACCGGCCGCCCGGTGATCGAAGGCATCGAGTTCGTCGAATACGCCACCCGCCAGCCCGAAGCTTTCGGGGCGGTGCTGGAGGCCATGGGCTTCCGCCCGGTGGCCCGCCACCGTTCGCGCAATGTCCTGCTCTACCGCCAGGGCGATGTGAACGTGATCATCAACTCGGACGCCAGGGCCCTGGCCCGCGAGCCGGGGGCCCGCGCCGACGTGGTGCTCAAGGCCCTGGCCGTCCGGGTGGGCGACGCCGGCGAGGCCTACCGCCATGCCCTGGAGTGCGGGGCCCGGCCGGTGACATCCCGGGCAGGCCCGATGGAGCTGAACATCCCGGGCATCCACGGTCCGGGCGGCGCCGTGCTGTTCCTGCTCGACCGGCGCGCCGGGGTGCCCTTCTACTGGGTCGATTTCCTGCCCCTGCAGGACGCCGACTTCAACGTACCGCCGGTGGCCGGCGTGCATTTCTTCGGTGTGGTGCAGTACATCCTGCAGGGCGAGACCGACAAGTGGTGCGACTTCTACGGACAGGTGCTGGGCTTCACGCGGCTGGCCGAGGGCGTGCATTTCGGCGTGCTGCCGCGCGGGGCGATCATGAAGAGCGCCTGCGGCGGTGTTTTCATGCAGTTCGTGGAGCCGCCGGCCGGGTCCGATTTCGTGCACTGGCAGGAGGGCTTCGTGCGCGTCGGCCTTGGCGTGCCGGACGTCGAAAGGGCCGTGGCGGAGCTGGAGGCACGAGGCATCCGCTTTGTCGATGCGTCCCTGCTCGGCAACCGGGAGATGGGGGCGTTGACCTGCACCCTGGTGGGCGGCACCCAGTTCGAGCTGGTGCATCACGAGGTCTGAGAAACAGGTCGAAGCCCCGTCGACGGGGCTCGCCACCCCGTTAATCCGGCTTTCGACCCCGTGCATGGACTTGCGCGGGGTATGGATATGGCTCGCAGGCCTGGATTAATGGCTGGCAGGTCCGGATATGTGGCTTGGAGCTACTTTCATGGGCCTGGCAGCCCGTTGCGCGGACTTGGCAGGGGTGGGCAAATGGTGGGCAGGGATTTGGGTGGGAGGTGAAGTTACTTTGCAGTTCTTCCAGACCCGCCCACCCGCCACGCGCGAAAAAAAACGGGCACCCACCGGATGCCCGCATAACGCGAGGAGAACAACTCGTTGCTGCAAAAGAACCCGCAAGCCCGGGGCTGCGGGGTGATACCGGTCAGAACTTGTACACGAAGCCCAGCTGCACACCACGGATGCTCTCGCCATTCACGTCGGCGGCGGCGCTGTAGTTCTTGGGCAGGCCGGCAGAGCCCGCCGGGCGGAAGCCGGCGTTCTTGTCGTTGTCGATGACATCCACCAGGGCGTAGATCATGGTGTCCTTGAAGATGTCGTAGTAGCCGCCGATGGCCCAGCCGGAGGCGTTCTTGCCGGTGTTGGAGGTGTCGTCGATGCGGCCGTAGAGGGCGCCGACGCGCAGCTTGGGGGTCAGCTTGTAGTCGGCCGACAGCTGGTAGATGTTGTAGTAGGTGTTGGCGCCGGTGTTGGTGCCGGTGACCAGGGAGCCGGTGTTGCCGAGGGGCGAGCCACCGTTGTTGAGCAGGCTGCCGGCAGGGCAGGGGGTGGTGCTGCTGGTGCAGGTGGTGGCGTTGTTGTTGCTGCGCAGGTACACCGCGTAGATCTTGCCCTTGCCGTAGTCGTAGTTGGCGTAGAAGTTGTTGTACATCACCGTGCGGTCCACCGCGGAGCCGTTCGGGGCCTTGCCGCCGATGCCGGCGTAGCCGACGCGGAAGGGGCCGTGCTCGTAGTCGGCGGCGAGCTGGTAAACGCCCTGGTTGGCGGTCTCGTTTTCCTTGGCGCCCTGGAAAGAGTAGTGGGCTTCCAGCAGCAGGCCGCTCATGCGGTTGGAGATCCACGCCAGGTCGCTGTCGTAGCGGGAGGGCACGCCGAACAGGTTGACCACCGAACCCATCGTGCGGGCGGTGAAGTCGATGTAGTTGCCGCGGTAGAAGGCCGCGGTGTTCTGGCGGCCGGCGCGGAATTCGCCGTACTGGGTCTTCAGGCCCACCCAGGCCTGGCGGTCGAACAGGCGGGTGCTGTCGGCCTGGGAGCCGTTGGTGATGTTGAGGCCCTGCTCCAGCTGGAACTTGATGGCCAGGCCGTCATCCACCGGCTTCTCGCCGCGCACGCCGACACGGGTGCGCAGGTAGCCGCCTTCTTCCAGCGCATTGAGGCTCTTGCCCGAGCTGCTGCGCATGAAGTTGAGGTACTGGTCGATGTTGCCGTACAGGTTGAAGGTGGCGCCGCCGACTTCGATCGGGGGCAGGTCGGCGTGGGCGCTGCCGGCGCTCAGGGCGGCCAGGCTGGCCAGGACGGTGCTGATGGTCTTTGCGTTCATTTGCCTACTCCTCTGTTGTTGTGTCATCCGCCAGCGGGGCCGCTCCGCGGCCGCTGTTGCGCGATGTGTCTCCGGTCATACCGACCAGCTCAGGTCAGCACGGGGCGGACTTTACAGAGGACGATCCGGGCGATAACCCGGTCAGAAGCAGAGTTTGCGCGCTGATCGCGCGTGCTTGCGCGATTGTCGCCCAGGTTCGAATCCGGACGTGCCGGTGGGGCCGGACGGGCTCCGGAAAGAGGTTTTTTCCGTCTTATGGATGCGTGTTGGCCCATGAGAAGGGCTGATTTCGCGGATTTTCCCCCTTTTGCAGTGCACCATCGAAGCTGAGCGACTATCGCGCACCTGTGCGCGTTGTTCGCGCAACACAGCCTTCTGCCTGATTCTTCCACCCGCCCTGCGTCGATAAGCTGCGTCCCATGCTGAATCGCCCAGGGTGTCTTGGGAATGCGAGCCCTGGAGCGAAGCCCGGCAGCCGGTCATCAAGAGCCGGCCCCGGTGCCCGCCGTTCCGCCGGGACGCGATGGGCGACAGCCTGTTCCCTAAGGAGGAGTCAATGAAAAAGATCGTCGATGGTTATTTCCATCTGCTGAAAATGCTGATCGCCCTGTGCCTGGCCGTGATGGTGGTGCTGGTCTTCGGCAACGTGGTGTTGCGTTACGCCTTCAACAGCGGCATTCCGGTTTCCGAGGAGTTGTCCCGCTGGCTCTTCGTGTGGCTGACCTTCCTCGGGGCCCTGGTGGGCATGAAGGAGCACGGCCATCTGGGGGTGGATTCCCTGGTGGCGCGCCTGTCCCCGGCCGGCAAGAAGTTCTGCCTGGTGGCCAGCCAGCTGCTCATCCTCGGGGTGTTGTGGTTCCTGTTCTCCGGCAGCCTGGCCCAGACCCAGATCAACCTGGACGTGGAGGCCCCGGCCTCCGGCCTGTCGATGGCCTGGTTCTACGGCATCGGCCTGGTGTTCAGCGTGACCGCGGCCGGCATCGTGCTGCATGACCTCTACCGGGTGCTGGCCGGCAAGCTGCAGGACCACGAGCTGGTGATGGTGACCGAGTCGGAGGAGGCCGCCGACCTGGCGGCCATCCAGGAAGAAATTGCGCACCAGAACCGTCTGGCCGCCGATCACGGCAAGCGCTGAGAGGAGACAGAGATGACCATAGCCGTTTTCCTGGGATCCCTGCTTGGCGCCATGGCGCTGGGCATGCCCATCGCCTTTGCCCTGCTGGTCTGTGGCCTGGCGCTGATGTACCAGCTGGACATGATGGATGCGCAGATCATTGCCCAGAACCTGACCAATGGCGCCGACAGCTTTCCGCTGATGGCTGTCCCCTTCTTCATGCTGGCCGGCGAGATCATGAATACCGGCGGCCTGTCGAAGCGCATCGTCGATGTGGCGATGGCCCTGGTCGGGCACGTCCGGGGAGGCCTGGGCTACGTGGCCATCCTGGCGGCCTGCCTGCTGTCGGCCCTGTCGGGGTCGGCGGTGGCGGACGCGGCGGCCCTGTCGGCCCTGCTGGTGCCGATGATGGTCGCCGCAGGCCATGACAGGGCACGCTCCTGCGGACTGATCGCTGCCGGCGGCATCATCGGGCCGATCATTCCCCCGTCCATCGGTTTCATCATCTTCGGTGTGGCCGCCAACCTGTCGATCTCCAAGCTGTTCCTGGCGGGCATCGTGCCGGGCCTGGTGATCGGCCTGTCCCTGGTGGCCGCCTGGTGGTGGGTGGTGCGCGACGAGAATGTCACCCCGCCGCCGCGCAAGAGCACCGCCGATGTGCTCAAGACCCTGGCCGACGGCTTCTGGGCCCTGATGCTGCCCCTGATCATCGTCTTCGGGCTCAAGTTCGGCATCTTCACGCCGACCGAGGCGGCCGTGGTGTGCGCCGTGTATTCCCTGTTCGTGGCGGTCTTCATCTACCGCGAGCTCAAGATCAAGCAGATCTACGAGGTGCTCGTGGCGGCGGCCAAGACCACCGCCATCGTGATGTTCCTGGTGGCGGCCGCGCTGGTCTCCGCCTGGCTGATCACGGTGGCCGACCTGCCGGGCCAGATCGTCGGCCTGCTGGAGCCCTTCATGGGCAACAAGATCCTGCTGATGTTCGCAATGATGATGGTGGTGGTCGTCGTCGGCACCGCCATGGACATGACGCCGACCATCCTGATCCTGACCCCGGTGCTGATGCCCATCGTCCAGAAGGCCGGCATCGACCCGATCTACTTCGGCGTGCTGTTCATCGTCAATAACTCCATCGGCCTGATCACCCCGCCGGTGGGCACCGTGCTCAACGTGGTGGCGGGGGTTGGCAAGGTGAGCATGGACGATCTGATGAAGGGGGTCTGGCCTTTCATGCTGGCCGAGCTGCTGGCCCTGCTGCTGATGATCCTCTTCCCGCCGCTGGTGATGGTGCCGGCCAGCTGGTTCAACTGAGACACACCCTCTGACATAACGGGCGCGGTCGCCGGGCTGACCGCAACAGGCAAGTCAATACAATAGACAGGAGACACCCCATGATCCGTTTTACCCGTCGCGCTTTCGTGCTGGCCCTGGCCGCACTGCTCCCGATGACCGCCGCCCAGGCCGCGGACATCAAGGAGCGCACCCTCAAGTTTGCCTTCCAGAACAACAAGGGCCATCCGCAGGAGCTGGGTGCCCAGAAGTTCGCCGACCTGGTGGCGGCCCGTTCGGGTGGCAAGATCAAGGTCAAGCTCTTCCCGGGCGGCCAGCTCGGCGGCGATGTGCAGACGATCTCGGCGGTGCAGGGCGGCACCATCGAGGTGACCGTACTGAACTCGGGCATCCTGCAGAGTCTCAGCAAGGAGTTCGCGGTATTCGACTTCCCCTTCCTGTTCGCCAATCCGCAGGAGGCCGATGCCGTGACCGACGGACCTTTCGGCCAGGGCCTGCACGCCAAGCTGGCCGCCAGGGGGCTGGTCGGGCTGGGCTACTGGGACCTCGGCTTCCGCAACATCACCAACAGCAAGCACCCGATCACCCGGGTGGAGGACATCACGGGCCTCAAGCTGCGGGTGATCCAGTCGCCGATCTACGTGGACATCTTCACCGCCCTGGGCGCCAACCCCACGCCGCTGGCCTGGCCGGAGGTGTATAGCGCCCTCGAGCAGAAGGCGGTGGATGGCCAGGAGAACCCCAATACCACCATCCGCACGGCCAAGCTGAACGAGGTGCAGAAGCACCTGGCCCAGACCCGTCACATCTATAACCCCCAGTCCCTCATCTTCAGCAAGAAGCTCTGGGATACCCTGAGCGCCGATGAGCGGAAAATCATCACTGACGCCGCCACCGAGGCCACGGCCTACCAGCGTCAGGTGTCCCGCCAGCAGGCCAATGAGGCGCTGGAGGATCTGAAGAAGGCCGGCATGCAGGTGACCGAGATCACGCCGGCCGAGCTGCAGCGCATGCGTGACAAGGTCAAGCCGGTGGTGGAGAAGTACAGCGCATCGGTCGGTGCAGATACGGTCAAGGCCCTCTACGCCGAGATCGCCAAGGTTCGCAAGTAAATCAGTGTGGGGCGCAGCCCGCCCCTCAGGAAGGAAGGATGCAATGCAAGAGTTCGTTTTCGACCATGCCTTCTGGATCGCCCTGATCCAGATCATCGGCATCGACATCGTGCTGTCCGGCGACAACGCGGTGGTGATCGCCCTGGCGGCCCGCTCGTTGCCGGAGGCCGATCGCCGGCGGGCGGTGATGTGGGGCAGCAGCGCGGCGGTGGTGATGCGGGTGACCCTCACCGTCGTTGCGGCGGAGCTGCTCCGCCTGCCGCTCCTCAAGGTGGCCGGGGCCGGGCTCCTGCTGTGGATCGCCGTCCAGCTGCTGCTCCCGGAAGACGAAGGCGAAGGTGAGGGCCAGATGGTCAAGGGCGGCTTCATCGCCGCCATCAAGACCATCATGATCGCCGACCTGGTGATGAGCATGGACAACGTGGTGGCCATCGCCGGGGCGTCCAAGGGCAGCCTGCTGCTGCTGATCCTGGGGCTCGGCCTGAGCATTCCGCTGGTGGTGTTCTCGAGCACCTTCCTGATGAAGGTGATGGAGCGCTTCCCGGTGGTTGTCACCGGCGGTGCCGCGCTGCTGGGCTTCGTGGCCGGCGAGATGGTGGTCAGCGACCTCTTCCTGGGGCCGTGGATCGACGCCAACGCGGCCTGGCTGCACCGGGCCCTGCCGATTGCCGGCGCGGTCTTCGTGGTCTCGGTCGGCAAGCTGCTGGCGGCACGCAAGGCACGCAAGGCGGCCCTCGAGCTGTCCCTGGGGGAGGCTTCCCCCGAATCCGGCACCCCCCGCTGAAGGAGGCACATTCATGAGCAAGATCCTGATTCCCGTCGATGGCTCCGAGGCTTCCGCTGCGGTGCTCAAGACGCTTCCCGCCTGGCTGGGCCGTCTGGCCGGTGCGGCGGAGATCCACCTGATCAACGTGCAGCACCCGGTCGGCCAGGACGTGGGCCAGTTCGTCGGCCACGACAAGCTCCAGGATTTCCACCGGGAGGAGGGCCTCAAGGCTCTGGCCGCGGTGCATGCCGGGCTGGCCGCCGCCGGCATCGAGGCCAGCCGCCACGTGCTGGTGGGCGAGGACGCGGCGGCGGTGATCACCGGCTTTGCCCGCGAGCAGGGCTGCGACGCGATCTTCATGACCACCCACGGGCGCGGCGCGCTGGCCAAGCTCTTCCTGGGTTCGGTCGCCTCCGAGGTGGTGCGCCTCGCCGACGTGCCGGTCACCTTGGTGAAGTGATGCCGACCGGGGGGCGCTGAAGCCCGGCTACCCCCAACCCGATCCTGATTGATGACGCCGAACCTCCGGTTTTCACCGGAGGGAGGGCCCCTGCGCGCCGATTTCCTTGAAACCGGGCCTGCGCGCCACGAAAGGACATGCCATGTACAACCACATCCTGCTGCCGACCGATGGCTCGGAGCTGTCCCACAAAGCCGTGCTGCACGGCATCCAGCTGGCCCGGGCGACCGGCGCCCGCGTCACCGGCCTGTGCGTCGTCCTGCACGCCATGACCCCCCGGGGCTTGGGCGACACCATGGTCGGCGATGCCCAGCTCAACGCCAACGCCGAGAGCTTCCTGGCCTTCGTGTCGGAAGAGGCGAGGAAGGCCGGCGTGCCCTGCGACTGCTTCTTCGTCAGCGGTGACTCGGTGGCCGAGGAGATCGTCCGGGCTGCCGACAGCACCGGCTGCGACCTGATCTGCATGGCCTCCCACGGCCGGCTCGGCCTGCGCAGCCTGCTCATGGGCAGTGAAACCACCAAGGTTCTTCATTACAGCAAGGTGCCGGTGTTGATCAGCCGCTGAGGCGCCGACACCCCGCCGCAACAAAGGAAACACAGACCATGATCAGCGGAAAGACGACCGTCATCGCGCATCTGGGCTATCCCACCGAGAGCTTCAAGGCGCCGATGATCTACAACCCCTGGTTCGAGTCCCGGGGCATCGACGCCGTCGTGATGCCCATGGGCGTCAAGCCCGAGGACTACCCGGCCGCCGTCGAGTCCCTGCGCCGGATGACCAACTTCCGGGGCGCCCTCGTCACCATGCCCCACAAGGTCACCACCCTGTCCCTGGTGGACGAGGTGACCCCCACGGCCCGCATCGCGGGTGCCTGCAACGCCATCCTGCTGCGCCCCGACGGCAGCCTGCTGGGCGACCAGTTCGACGGCGCCGGCTTCGTGCGCGGGGTACTGCGCAAGGGCCAGGTGCTGCAGGGCAGGCGCGTGCTGGTGTCGGGCAGTGGCGGTGTGGGCTGCGCCATTGCGGCCTCGCTGGCCGCCGCCGGCGTGGCCGAGATGGCCTTGTACGACGCCTGGCCCGAATCCGCGGCTGCGCTGGCCGAGCGCCTGCGCAGCCACTACCCGGCCCTGAAGGTCAGCGTCGGCTCCAATGATCCGGCCGGCTTCGACCTGATTGTCAACGCCACGCCCCTCGGCATGAAGGACAGCGACCCGTTGCCCTTCGACATGGCGCGGGTCGATCCGGCCACCTTCGTCGGCGAGGTCGTGATGAAGCAGGCCATCACCCCGCTGCTGGCCGCGGCCCAGGCCAAAGGCTGCCCGATCCAGGTGGGCACCGACATGCTCTTCGAGATGATCCCGGCCTATCTGGAGTTCTTCGGCTTCGGCACCGCCACCCCGGAAGAGCTGCGCGCCGTGTCGCAGATCCAGTACTGAAAGGACCCGGTCATGAAGAAGATCCTGATGCTCCACGGCATCAACCACAACATGTTCGGCAAGCGCGACCCGGTCCAGTACGGTACGGTGACGCTCGCCGACATCGATGCCAGCCTGCAGGCCCTGGGCCGCGAACTCGGCGTTGCCGTGGACAGCTACCAGACCAACCACGAAGGCGACATGTGCCTGCGCATCCACCAGGCTTTCGCCGACGGGGTGGATGCGGTCCTCATCAATGCCGGGGCCTGGACCCACTACAGCTACGGCATCCGCGACGCGCTGGCCATCCTGACCTGTCCGGTCGTCGAACTGCACATGTCGAACATCCATGCCCGTGAGCCCTTCCGCCACGTGTCGGTGTTCGCCGACATCGTGAAGGGGCAGATCTGCGGCTTCGGGGCGGACAGCTATCTGCTTGCCCTGCGGGCGGCGGTGGCGGCGTTGTAGGGGAGGGGGCCACAAGCCTGTTGTAGGGGCGGCTTCAGCCGCCCGCGGACTTCGATCAACGTACGGAGGGCGGCTGAAGCCGCCCCTGCAACGCTCCTACAGCAGGGCCAGCAGGGCGTGTTCGGCTTCCCGCAGCACCGGCAGGGTGCGGGACAGGGCCTGCTGGGTGGTTTCATTGCCGATCGGCAGGCTCACGCTGATGGCGCCCACCACTTCGCCAGCACGGGTGCGCACCGGCACGGCGATGCCGCGGCGGCCCTGTTCCAGCTGTTGCTCGAGGATGCAGTAACCGTTGCCACGGGCCGCGTTGATCACGGCGCGGACGTCGTCTTCATTGGTCATGCTGTGCGGGGTGTAGGGAACGAACTTGCGCCCTTCCAGCCAGCGGTCCACTTCCTCGGGGGGGCGGCAGGCCAGCAGCACGATGCCCGCCGATGCGAGGTTGGCGGCGATGCGCGCGCCCAGCACGAAACCGAGGCTCTGCACCCGGCCGTTGCCATTGCGGGCCACGAAGACCACCTCGTCCTCGTCCAGCACCGCGAAGAAGGCCGAGCCACCCAGCTCCATGCTGATGCGCTGCAGGAAGGGCTGCACCGCGCGCGGCACCTTGGCCGAATCGAAATACGACCAGCCCAGGCGCAGGATGCGCGGGGTCAGCCAGAAGTGGGTACCGTCGGTCTGCACATAGCCCAGGTGCTCCAGGGTGAGCAGGTAGCGGCGTGCCGCGGTACGGGTGATGCCGGTGCGGCGGGCCGCGGTGGAGGGGGTCAGGCG
>WBTZ01000080.1 GCA_009026175.1 Zoogloea sp.
GTGCCCTGCGCCGCCACGTCGGCCAGCAGCTCGCGCCACAGGGAGGCTTGCCAGCGCTGCTCGTCGGGCAGCGGCTGACGCTCGCCGCCGGCGCGGATCAGCACGTCCTCGCCCGCCGCCCAGGCGGCCAGCCAGTCGGCACGATAGACCTGGTACTGGTCGAACAGGTCGGCCAGGCGCTCAGCCAGCTGGAAGCGCTTGCGCTGGTCGCTGTCGGAGGCGAGAAAGCGCTGCAGCGGCGCGTAGGCCTCGCGGACGATGACTTCCGGCAGCAGGCGCACCAGGCGCCACACCAGCAGGGGTTTGTCGAAAGGAGAGGTCTCGGGCACTGCATCGGGCCCCACCACGGCGCGGTAGGCCTGCCACAGGAAGCGTGACGGCAGCGACAGGTCCAGCCCCGCGGCGATACCGCAGCCGCCGCCTCCGTCAGCGTCGGCGTCCTCGGCCAGGGCCAGGCGCAGCCACTGGGCGATGCCGTTGCTGTGCACCAGCAGGGTCTCGGTCTCGAGGGGGGCCAGGGGGTAGCGGTGGATCCAGGCGACCAGCAGGTCGCGCAGGGCTTCCGGGTGATTGCCGTGGACCAGCATCAGACCGGGGGGCAGCGCTTGGGGACGCACGGGGAGACTCCGGGAAAGGGATTGCAATGGGTGTCCGGCACCCCGTCGGTGCGCCGGCATCGTCAGGGAGACAGCCGCGGAGCCGCCCCAGGCCGCCTGGCGCAACGCCGGCGGCCTGGGGGTTCAGCGGATGCAGACCTTGCGCACCTGCTTGATGTCGGTGAGGCCGGCCAGGACCTTTTCGATGCCGTCCTGGCGCAGGGTGCGCATGCCCTCATCGAGGGCCGTCGACAGCAGGGTGGCGACGCGGGCCCGTTCCTGGATGAGGGCCTTGACCCGGTCGGTACCCACCATCAGCTCGTGCAGGCCGAGACGGCCCTTGTAGCCAGCGGTGCAATGCTCGCAGCCCACCGGCTCATGGAGGGTGAAGCGCCCCTTGTCGTCGGCATAGTGCCTGCGCCAGCCGTCCAGCACGGCCTGGCGGGCTGCCGCCTGGTCGGCCAGGAAGGCCGGAGTCTGGCGCAGATCCTCGCAGTAGTCGTCGAGCAGGTGGCGGATCTCATCCTCACCCGGGTGGTAGGCCTTGCGGCACTTGGTGCACAGGCGCTTGGCCAGACGCTGGGCCAGCACGCCGAGCAGCGCATCGGCGAAGTTGAAGGGGTCCATGCCCATGTCGAGCAGGCGCACGATGGACTCCGGGGCGCTGTTGGTGTGCAGGGTGCTGAACACCAGGTGGCCGGTGAGGGACGCTTCCAGACCGATGGAGACGGTTTCCTTGTCGCGCATTTCGCCGACCATGATCACGTCCGGATCGGCACGCAGGAAGGAGCGCATCACGGTCGGGAAGTCGAGGCCGGCCTTGCGGTTGATCTGCACCTGGCGCAGGCCCTTCTGGGTGATTTCCACCGGGTCCTCGGCGGTCCAGATCTTGGTTTCCGGGGTGTTGATGTGGCCGAGGATGGAATGCAGGGTGGTCGTCTTGCCCGAGCCGGTGGGGCCGCACACGAAGAAGATGCCATAGGGCTTGGAGATCGTCGTGGTGAGCCGGTCGTAGTTGTTGTCGAGGAGGCCGAGCTTCTCCAGCGGCAGGGGCTCGCTGTTGGCCAGCAGGCGCATCACCACGTCCTCCATGCCGCCGGTGGTGGGCACGGTGGCCACCCGCAGCTCGATGTCCAGCGGGCCGAAGCGCCGGAACTTGATCTTGCCGTCCTGGGGCTTGCGCCGCTCGGAGATGTCCAGGTCGCACATGATCTTGATGCGGGTGACGATGGGGCTGCGGTAGCTGGACGGGATCTCGATGTAGGGCACCAGGGTCCCATCCCTGCGGAAGCGGATCTGGGTCTTCTCCTTGCCGGGGCGAGGCTCGATGTGGATGTCGGAGGCACCCTGGCGGTGGGCGTCGATGATGATCCGGTTGACCAGCTTGACCAGCTCGTTGTCGGCCGCGGCGGAGACATCCTCGGCGGTGCTGACGACCTCGCCGTCATCATCGGCCATGTCCGACAGCAGATCGCTCACCGAGGCATCGTCGGTGGCACTGCCGCCGAAGAACTGGGCCACCGTCTGCATGAACTCGAGGTGGGTGGTGACGCAGAAGACCGGGGTGGCCTTGGGGAAGACGTTCTGCACCACCCGCGAGGCGAGGGCCTGATCCGGGTCGGTGACGAGGATCAGCATACCCTCGGTGTTCTCTTCGAGGGGCAGCCATTCGGCCTGCTGGACGTAGTCGCGCTTGAGGTTGCGCAGCAGGTCGAGGGGCCGCACCCGGTCGGGCCGGTAGGGCTCGTAGGGCACGCCGAAGAAGCGCGAGACGGCCACCCCGATATCCGCGGGTTTGAGCTTGAAGTCCCGCAGCAGCAGGTCTTCGAGGGACACGCCCTGCTCCCGGGCCAGGCTGGTGGCCGCCTCAAGCTCGGCGCCGGTCAGCTTGGCATCGTGCACCAGCCCCTCGTACTTGGACTTGGGCTGGATCAGGGCATGGCGACGCTGGGCAAAGGCCACGGCCAGGGTCTGGCCCAACCCCTGGATGCCTTCCTCGGCGATGGCCGAGAAGGGCTCGCCGTTGCGGCTGTTGATGAGCTGGATGACCCCGATCACGTCGCCGCTGTCGGGTGCCGCAATGGGGGCGACCAGCATCTGATGGCAGCGGTAGCCGCTGCGCTCGTCCACTTCCCGCCGGAACTCCATACGCGGGGAGATCGCCTTGAGCTCGCGCTCGTCGTAGACATCGTGGATGTTCAGCATCTGCCCGGTGAGGGCCACGTAGCCGGAGACGCTGTTCTCGGCAATCGGCAGGCGGATGGTACGGATGGTGTGCAGACCGGTCTTGAGTCGCGACGAGATGGTGCTGCGGCTTTCATCGACCACGTAGATGGTCAGCCTGTCCGCGGCAAACAGGGCGCAGATCTCGGCCGACAGCTCGAAGATGATCTCGTCGATGTTCTCGGTGGCATGGATGCGGTTGGTGACCGTCTGAAGGCCCTTGAAGAAGGCCAGCCGGCTGGCCACATCGCTTGATCCGCCGCGTTGGATAGCACTGCTCATGGTTCGGTCGTATTCCGGAAAAAGACGCCCCGACAGCACGGGGCAAGGGCTGGGCCGGGAGGCACGGACGAGCACCGGCTCACACAGCAGGCTATAACGTCAGCTCCAGGCCGTTATGGAGGGCCCTGGGCGAAAACCGCCCGCAATAACCGGCGATCTCCTCGAGCGTGGTCTTGGCCCGGCTGGGCTTGAGGTGGGTGATCCACACCTCGGGATTCGATTTGATCCGCTCCAGGAACAGGGCCAGCAGGCTCGGACAGAGGTGCCGGGAGGCCAGCGCCAGGTCGTGCAGCGCATCGGGGAAGGCCGTCTCGACGAGCAGATAGCGCAGATCGGGGATCTCGTTGATGGCCGCGATCAGCGGTTCGGAGTACGCGGTATCACCGGAGAAGACCAGGCTGCCGCCCTCCCCCGACAGCTGATAGGCCACGGCCGGCACGGTGTGAAGGGCCGGCAGGGCCTTCATGAAACGGCCTTTTCCGAGCTTGGCCACCTCGTCAACGCGCATTTCCTGGAAACAGAGGAAGGGGTTGTGACGATCCGGGATCGACGAGAAGTCAGGCCACACCAGCCAGTTGAAGATGTGGGAGCGCAGGATGCGCAGGGTCTCGGCGGTGGCATGCACGACGATGGGCATCGAGCGGGCCTCACCCACCGTGTCCACCAGCAGGGGAATCATGGCGATGTGGTCGAGGTGCGCATGGGTCACGAAGATGTGGTCAATGCGCACGAGCTCCTCGAACTCCAGGTCCCCCACTCCGGTCCCTGCGTCGATCAGGATATCGTCATCGACGAGCAGGGCCGTGGTGCGCTGGTCGCGTCCGCCGATTCCGCCGCTGCATCCGAGAACCCGCAACTTCATCTTGATTCCATGAATCTCCGCTAGGGGGAATGCGCAAGGCCACCACGGAGATCCGTGGAGCGCCTGCACTTCAGTACAACAGGATACGTTCCGAAGGGGCAGCCAAGCGTCAGAAAAATCACGCTCGCCCCCTGACACACCGGCCCGCTCAGGCCTGGACGGCCTGGGAGAAGAACTCCATCTTCACGCCGGCGATCTCGATGATGTCGTGATCATTGAGACGGTGGGCCTGGGCATCGAGGGAATGCCCATTGACTACCGGGAAGACCGTACCTTCCACGTGGGTGATGAAGTAGCCGTGGGGCCGGCGGGTGATCACCGCCACCTGGGTCCCCGGCTTGCCCAGGGTGGTGAGGGACTTGGACAGTTCGAGGGTCCGGCCCGCATGGGTGCCGCTGAGGATCTGGATCATCCCGATGGAGCCCACCGGCGCCGCATTCGACGCGGGCAGCCCGCCCGGTGCAGCAGCTTCGCCCGCCACTCCGGCCGTGGTGGAGCCAAAGACGACCGCCTCGTCCTGCTCGGAGGGCGTGCCGGCCTGGTCCGCCACGAACTTGATGCGGTACTTGCCCAGCTCGACCACGTCGTTGTTCTGCAGCACGTGCTTCTTGACGGGCTGACCGTTTACGTAGGTCCCGTTGGTGCTGTTGAGATCCTCGAGAAAGGCGTCGTTGAGGATCGTGACGATGGCCGCATGCTCGCCGCTGATGGCGAGATTGTCGATCTGGATGTCGTTGTGCGGCTTGCGGCCGATGGTGGTGCGCTCCTTCTCGAGGGGCATTTCCTTCAGCACCAGTCCATCCATGCTCAAAATCAACCTGGGCATTGCTTTTCCTATCTGAAACCAGCCTTAACCGAGTTCTGTGCCGAGCCGCATTGCGGCACAGGACGAAACCACGATGACCGACACATTATCCATGCCGCCCCGATCGTTCGCCAGATCAATCAGATGTTCGGCAGCAAGCGGGGGATTGACCCCCAAGGTTGCCAGAACCTCGGCGATGTCGGCGTCCGTCACCATGTCCGTCAAACCATCGGAACACAGCAGGTAAATATCCTCCGGCTCGAGGCGCAGCACAGCCACATCGGGCTCCACCTGCTCATCGACGCCCACCGCACGGGTCAGCAGACCGCGCAACAGCGCCGTCCCGGGCGAACCGGCATCAATCATGCCCGCGTCCCACTGCGCCCGCAACACACTGTGGTCGCGGGTGAGGCTGCGCAAGACACCATCCCTGAGCTGGTACAGGCGCGAATCCCCGACGTGGCCGTACAACAGGCTGCCGTCGGCCCGGAAGCAGGCTCCGACCAGCGTGCTCCCCATCCCCCTGAGCCCCGGATCCGCGGCGGCCGCGCTGCGAACCCGGCTGTTGGCCAGGAAGATGGCCTCGCGCAGGTCCTCCACCTGCGGGGCTGCAGCAGCCCCGGCCGGCGTCATCCGCTCCATCCAGGCCGCCACCGCGATCAAGGCGGCTTCGGCCCCCCCGGCATGCCCGCCCATGCCGTCAGCCAGCACGGCCAGGCCGCGACCGGCATCAGAGGCCACACGGTCCTCGTTGCGCAGGCGCACCTGCCCGACATGGCTGGCCATCGCCATCCGCCAGAACGGAGGCGGGCTGCCGGGTTGCGACGGAGAAACCGGTGTATTACCCAAGATCTGACCCTGTCGGGCTCCCGCCCCGCCCTGCCCCGGGAGCCCGGGGTGGCGAAGCGACGCCGGAAACGAAAAAAAACGCGCCCGGGCGTGAGCCACGGGCGCGGTGCATTTCAGACTGGAAATGCCTCTTACAGCATGGCCTTCAGCAGCTTGGCCATTTCGGACGGGTTGCGGGTCACGGTGAAGCCGCAAGCTTCCATGATGGCAAGCTTGGCATCCGCCGTGTCCGCACCGCCGGAGATCAGCGCGCCAGCATGGCCCATGCGCTTGCCCGCGGGGGCAGTCACACCGGCGATGAAGCCGACGATCGGCTTCTTCATGTTGGCCTTGCACCATTCGGCAGCTTCGGCTTCGTCCGGACCGCCGATTTCGCCGATCATGATGACGGCGTCGGTGTCGGGGTCGTCGTTGAACATGCGCATCACGTCGATGTGCTTCAGACCGTTGATCGGGTCACCACCGATACCGACGGCGGAAGACTGGCCCAGACCGATTTCGGTCAGCTGGGCAACAGCTTCGTAGGTCAGGGTGCCGGAGCGGGAAACCACGCCGATGCGACCCTTGCGGTGGATGTGGCCCGGCATGATGCCGATCTTGATTTCATCGGGGGTGATGAGACCCGGGCAGTTCGGCCCCAGCAGCAGGGTCTTCTTGCCGCCGGCAGCTTCCTTGGCCTTCATCTTGTTGCGCACTTCCAGCATGTCCCGGACGGGGATGCCTTCGGTGATGCAGATGGCCAGGTCGAGGTCGGCTTCAACGGCTTCCCAGATGGCGGCAGCGGCGCCAGCGGGCGGCACGTAGATCACGGACACGGTGGCGCCGGTTTCGGCGGCCGCTTCCTTGACGGAACCGTAGATGGGGATGTCGAAAATCTTTTCGCCAGCCTTCTTGGGGTTCACGCCGGCAACGAAGCACTCCTTGCCGTTGGCATATTCCTGGCACTTTTCAGTGTGGAACTGGCCGGTCTTGCCGGTGATGCCCTGGGTGATGACCTTGGTGTCTTTATTGATCAGGATGGACATTCGGTAACTCCTTACTTGACCGCGTCGACGATCTTCTGGGCCGCTTCGGCCATGGTGTCGGCAGCGATGATCGGGAGGCCCGAGTCGCGCAGGATCTGCTTGCCGATCTCTTCGTTGGTGCCCTTCATGCGGACGACCAGCGGCACGGACAGATGCACTTCCTTGGCCGCGGTGACCACGCCGGTGGCGATGGTGTCGCAGCGCATGATGCCGCCGAAGATGTTGACGAGAATGCCCTTGACCTTGGGGTTCTTGAGCATGATCTTGAAGGCTTCGGTCACCTTCTCGGTGGTGGCACCGCCGCCCACGTCGAGGAAGTTGGCCGGCTCGGCACCGAACAGCTTGATGGTGTCCATGGTGGCCATGGCCAGACCGGCACCGTTCACCAGACAGCCGATGTTGCCGTCCAGGGAGATGTAGGCCAGGTCGAACTTGGAGGCTTCGATCTCGTCGGCGTCCTCTTCATCCAGGTCGCGCATGGCGACGATATCGGGATGACGGTAGAGGGCGTTGGAGTCGAAGTTGAACTTGGCGTCCAGAGCCTTGATGGTGCCGTCGCCTTCGTGGATCAGCGGGTTGATCTCCGCCAGCGAAGCGTCGGTTTCCATGTAGGTGGTGTAGAGCTTCTTGAGGGTGTCCACCGCCTGGGCGACGGAACCTTCAGGAATGCCGATGCCCTTGGTGAGGGTCAGGGCCTGCTCGTCGGTCAGGCCGGCGGCCGGATCGACGAAGACCTTGATGATCTTCTCGGGGGTCTTGTGGGCGACTTCTTCGATGTCCATGCCGCCTTCGGAGGAGGCCATGATGGCAACCTTCTGGGTGGCGCGGTCGGTCAGCGCTGCGACGTAGTATTCGTGCTTGATGTCGGCACCTTCCTCGATCAGCAGATTACGCACCTTCTGGCCTTCCGGGCCGGTCTGGTGGGTGATCAGTTGCATGCCGAGGATCTGGCTGGCGTACTGGCGCACTTCGTCCAGGGACTTGGCGACCTTGACGCCACCGCCCTTGCCGCGCCCGCCGGCGTGAATCTGGGCCTTGACGACCCAAACCTTGCCTCCCAGGGTCTCAGCTGCCTTGACCGCGTCGTCCACGGTCGTGCAGTGAATACCGCGCGGAACCGTAACGCCGAACTTCTTCAGGATTTGTTTGCCCTGATATTCGTGAATTTTCATGGTTGCCCTTCGATCGAAGTCTTGGCCCAACCGGGCCGCTTACGCTTGGTTGATGGGACTCTTCGGGGCCGCGCTGCGCCCCGCGATACATGCACCGTTCTCCCTCGTCCAGTACATATACCGCTCGCCCTGCCCCGCAGCCGGCCGACATTGGACGGTAGCGGAACGAACGATCCTGACCCCTCGGCAGACCGGCTCGGCCGGCTGGCTCCGGATTACGGATCAATTGATTATATACGACGAAAGTGAGGCGCGGCCGCTTTCACGCTGCAGTGCACACCAAGCCTGCTCCCGGCCCGCATCAGGCCGGGTCCTTGCCCCGGTACCAGGGCTTGTAATAACGCATCACCGTCTCGGATGTGGTCTCCAGGGCATGACAACGGTCGAGCTGGAACGGCTTCTCGCCGGTGTCATCATTCTCCTTGCGGAAGGTCGCGAAGGTCTGGATCGCCACGGTCGGCAGCGACAGCAGCAGTTCGGTGATATGGGAGCAGCCGCGCACATCGGCAAACATCTCTCCCACCGTGCGCCGGAATCCGCGAACGAGGTTGAGGCCGATCAATTGCCGGTAGGCTGGCCCGATGGTGTCGCAGCCGCCGGGATAAGGCACCCAGTCGGAGACGGCCTCCACGTCAACCACATTGAATTCGGGATCGATGGTGACCCGCAGCAGCAGGTCATGGACCGGATCGCCGGCACGGCGCAGGCCGGAAGCAATCGGATAGTCCATCGCCTTGGTGTCGGTCAGGCGGGCGTCGAGATCGTAAAGGCCGTCTTCGCGCAGGAATCCCTGGACTTCGATGCGGCGGGTATGGACGTGGCGACGCCGGGGTAAGGGCGGAGATAAGGGCATGGCAGTGAGACTCAGGCCGGAGAAGCCATCGAAAACGGGTAAAAGCCGGTAAAAACGCATAAATCGCGGCTGACTTTGCGTGACATTCCACACTCCACAACAAACCTGCGGGACAAGTCGGCGCGATACGCTGCAAACTTCTTTAGAATACTGTAGCTTCAGCCGTGGCGCACCGTGACGCTACGGCACTCGAGATACAACAATTGCCCAGGCCCGACATTGCCCGTGACATTGCCCGCCGTGACATTTGCCCGCCGTGAAATTGCCCGAATTGGCAATGCTCCCAATTGATGAAAAGCGCGCGTAAGCCCCTCCCCCTTCTCCTCGCGGCGCTCGTCCTTCCCTACGGCCCCATTGCAGGCGCCGTCGGCATGGGCGAACTCGTGGCTCATTCATCCCTGGGAGAACCGCTGCGGGCCGAAGTCAGGGTCCTCCGCAATCCTGGGGAATCCCTTGATGCAGCCTGCGTGAAGGTGGTGTCCGGAGCGGCCGAGGATGTCCCCTGGCTCTACACCGCGCGCGTGCGCTTAGCCGGCGAACATCTGGTACTGACCACCCGCGAGCCGGTCAACCACCCCATCGCGATGATCGGCCTGCGCATCGGCTGCGGCTCCGAGCTGCGCCGGGACTTCACCCTGCTGCTCGCGCCTCCGGCAATCCGCGGCATCACCCCCCCCACGCTGGCGTCCACCGACGATACGGCCGAGCCCGCGCAGGTGCAGGCGCCCCCCCGGGTCCGCCCCGCGCGTCAGACGCCCTCCGCCATCCCCGGCGGGAGCGTAGACACGCCAGCCACTGCCGGGGCCCCGGCACGCCGGGCCGCAGCGCCCCAGGATCGCCCTGCCCAGCAGCGCACCACGGCCAGGAGCGCGGCGGTCGCACCTCCCCGGCCGGCCAGGCCCCTGCCCCCGGTACTCGGCGGCGACGGAGACAAGCTCCTGATCGGAGCGGGCGATGAAGCCCGGCTCGTCCCCCTGCGCATGTCCACGCTGCTGGCCAATCCGCCTCGCAGCGACAACCCCAAGGCTGACCGCCCGGCACTCAGCGTCGAACAGCGCACGGTTGCCGAAATCGACGACCGCATTGCCGCCCAACTGGAGCTGGACGAGAAGATCAAGCGCCTGGAGGAATACCAGGCGATGCTGAAGGAGAAGGTCGCCCAGCTTGATGCGTCGGGCCCGGCTCCCGCAGCAGCGCCCGCTCCGGCAGCGCCTCAGAAATTGCCTCAGGCAATCCATCAGGCGACCCTTGGAAGCGCAGCACCGGCCCCCACGGCCTCCACGCCTGCAGACACCCAAGGCTTCCTCGCCGGGCTCCCCTCCTGGGCAGCCCCCCTTGCCGGGCTGCTGGCGGTATTGGCCGGTGGCGCGGCCCTGATCCGCCTGCGGCGCGGACGGGAGGCAACCGACGACCTCACCATCCCCACCCAGACCGACACGGCGGGCAGCAGTGGAGTCACGTCGGCGGCGCCCCCGGCCTCGACGGCCGGGGAGGCCGCCCGGCCCCAGGCTCACGCCAGCGTGGCGGTGAATGCTGTCGCCGAGCGTGCTCCCGTGCTCCAGGAGCACGGCGACGAATGGGTCGAACCCACCTTTGCGCCAGCCCATCCGATCCCCTTCGACGAAACGGTCGACGAGCACGACTCCGCCCTCGAGCTGGCCGAGATCATGATGTCCTTCGGCCGCACCCAGGGTGCTGCCGAAACCCTGGCCGACTACATCCGCAGCAATCCGCGGCAGGCCGTGAAGCCCTGGCTCAAGCTCCTCGAGGTGTATCACGTGGCCGGCATGCGGGCCGAGTTCGAGGCCCTGACCCGCCAGCTCAACAAGACCTTCAACGTCAAGATGATCGGCTGGAGCGACTTCAAGGTCGCCCTCAGCACCCCCGAGTCCATCGAGCAGATGCCTCACCTGGTCGCCCGCCTGCAGGAGCTGTGGGGTACCCAGGAGGCCCAGATCTACATCCACCAGATCCTGCGCGACAACCGCAACGGAACCCGCCAGGGCTTCCCCCTGGCGGTGGTCGAGGAGTTGCTGCTGATGCTGGCCGTCCTCGACGACCAGCTGGGCACCTACAAGCCGCCCACCGAGCTGAGCCTGGCGGAGATGGAACGCCCCAACAACGCGGAGAATGCGGCGGCGGCCTGAGGCCGGAGAGGCTTCAGACCGGGTTATCCACGTCCACGAACACCGCCTCGATGCCGAAGCGTTCCGCCAGGTGGGCCCCCAGGGCATGCACCCCGTAGCGCTCGCTGGCATGGTGGCCTATCCCGAGGTAGGCCACCCCCGACTCCCGGGCCAGGTGGGTGGTCGGCTCCGAGGCCTCCCCTGACACGAAGCAATCCACCCCGCAGGCAATGGCCTGCTCGAAGTAGCCCTGGGCCCCGCCGGTGCACCAGGCGATCCGGCTCACCGTCCGCGCCGGATCGCCCAGCACCAATGGCTCCCGGCCCAGTCTTGCGGCGGCATGGCGGGCCAGCAGCTCGAGGCTCTGGGACTGCCCCAGGCGCCCGGTCCAGCCGATGTCCTGCTCGCCGAAGCGGCCCTCCGGCAGCCAGCCCATCAGCCGCGCCAACTGGGCGTTGTTGCCCAGCTCGGGGTGGGCATCCAGCGGCAGGTGGTAGGCAAGGAGATTGATATCGTGCTGCAGCAGGGTTGCCAGGCGCTTGCGCCGCATCCCGGTGACCCGGCCGTCCTCACCCCGCCAGAAATAGCCGTGATGCACCAGCACCGCGTCCGCCTGGCGGGCCACCGCCTCATCCAGCAGCGCCTGGCTGGCCGTCACGCCGCAGATCACCCGGCGAATTGCCTCGCGTCCTTCCACCTGCAACCCGTTTGGGCAATAATCCCTGAATCGCCCGACTTCCAGCAGGTTGTCGAGATATTGCTGCAGTTCGGCTCTCTGCATGGCCGTTCCTTCCTGAACCTGTTCGTTTCAGCCCCCCTTCCGGCGGGGCTCCAGCCCGCGATTTTACGATGCATCGCCTGTGGATGATCTTTGCCCAAGCAGTCACGGTATCCCTTGCCGTACTGTTCGTGGTCAGCACCCTGAAACCCGAGTGGGTCGGCGACCGCCCGGTCCTGCCGTCCATCACCATTCAGGAGACCCTCCCGGCCGCGCCTGTCGCGGGCGGGCGGCCGGTCGCGTCCTATGCGGACGCGGCCCGGGTCGCGCTGCCCGCGGTGGTGCACATCTTCACCAGCAAGGAGGTCAAGGCCCAGCGCAGCCCCTTTGCCGACGACCCGCTGTTCCGCCACTTCTTCGGCGACCGCCTCGACAACCGCCCCCAGCAGCGGGCCTCGGGCCTGGGCTCGGGCGTGATCGTCTCGCCGGAGGGCTATGTCCTCACCAACAACCACGTCATCGAGGCCGCCGACGAGATCGAGGTCGCCCTCAACGACGGCCGCAAACTGAGCGCCCGGATCGTCGGCCGTGATCCGGAGTCCGACTTGGCCGTGTTGCAGATCCACGCCAACGACAAGCTCAAGGCCATCACCTTCGGCCGCACCGAGCAACTCCACGTGGGCGACGTGGTGCTGGCCATCGGCAACCCCTTCGGCGTCGGCCAGACGGTCACCATGGGCATCGTCTCGGCGCTGGGCCGCTCCCACCTGGGCATCAACACCTTCGAGGACTTCATCCAGACCGATGCAGCCATCAACCCCGGCAACTCCGGCGGCGCGCTGGTGGACTCCGCCGGCAACCTGGTCGGCATCAATGCCGCCATCTACTCCCGCTCAGGGGGCTCGCTCGGCATCGGCTTCGCCATTCCGGTGTCCCTGGCCCGCAGCGTGATGGAGCAGATCATCCAGAACGGTTCGGTGACCCGTGGGTGGATTGGCGTGGAAGTCCAGGCCGTCACCCCGGAGCTCGCCGAATCCTTCGGCATGCCCTCCGGTGACGGCACCCTGATCTCCGGCGTCATGCGCGGCAGTCCGGCGGACCGGGCGGGCATCCGCCCGGGCGACGTGCTCCTGGCGGTGGACGGACGCAAGGTGAACGATCCCCAGGCCATGCTCGAGGCCATTGCCGCGCTGGCACCGGGCCGCAAGGCCGGCTTCGAGCTGCGCCGCAGCCGGGAAAAGATCGAGCTGAAGGTCGAGATCGGCCGCCGCCCCGCCCTCTCCCGCGGCGAATGAGCCAGGGCCGCCGGGCCCTCAAGCGGCACTGCTGATCCACTCCTCCATGCTCTCCACGAGCAAGCCCGACACAAAGGCCACCAGCGGGTCGCGACGATCGCGGCGGTGGGTCAGCAGGCTCACCGGCAGGCTCAGCCCCTCCACCGAAAGCGGCTCGAAGCGCAGGTCCGCATGGGCCGCGAACATCCTCACCAGCATGTCGGGCAGCACCGCCACCAGCGGGCTGCGCTTGAGCACGAAGGGTATCGACAGGGGCATTGCGCTGCGCGCCACCACCTGCCGCTCCAGCCCTTGGGCCTCGAATACGCCATCCACCACCCCGGACGACTCGCCCGTGTAGGTGGTGTGGATGTGGGGAAAGCGCGCCAGCTCGGCCAGGCCTGGCCGGCACGGCATGTCCACCAGCTCCGGGTTGAAGGCACAGGAAAAGCCCGACACGTACAGCGCCACCGCCTCGTGCACCTCCCTCACCGCCGGGAAATACCCCACCGCCAGGCTGATCTCCCCCGCATCCAGGGCCTCCAGCTGGCGGGAGCCCGGCAGGGACTGCACCGACAGGGCCAGGCCGGGCGCCCGGCTGCGCAAGCGTGCCACCAGGCCCGGCATCAGCAAGGCCTCGAGGGGGTCGTTGAGGGCGATGCGCACCTTGCCCCGCGCCCGCGCCGGGTCGAAGTCTTCCTCGCCCCCGGCCACCCGGCGCACATCCTCGAGGATGCTCCGCACCGGCTCGGCCAGGGCCACCGCCCGCGGCGTGGTCCGCATCAGGGCACCGTCCCGGTACAGGATGTCATCCCCCAGCAGGGTTCGCAGGCGGGCCAGGGCATGGCTCATGGCCGGCTGGCCGATGCACAGCCTGGCGGCGGCGCGGCTGACGCTGGCCTCGCGCACCAGGGCGTCGAAGGCCACCAGCAGGTTCAGGTCGATGCGGCGGAAGGCGGCGTGATCAATATCATCCATGTCGATAGCCTTGATTATATCAATCGATTTGAAGCATCTTATCCCACTCACTAGACTGGGCGCTTCCCTCGATCAGGACATTCCGTGAGCGCACCCTCCTCCCTGACCATTCCGCTCCCTCCCCAGGCTTCCCGCCAAGTCAGGGGCCTCCTCGCCATGATTTCCGCCATCACCTGCGTGGAGTTCCTGGAGACCGGCATGGTCACCTTTGCCGCCGCCTCGATCATGGGCGGGCTGGACCTGGGAGCCGAAGCCTTCGCCTTTGCCTTTACGGTCTATGGCGTGGCCGCCATCTTCATGCTCTACAAGCACCAGTGGATGGTCGAGCGGCTGGGCTATCGCAACTTCATCCTGGGCTCCCTGGCGGTGTTCGCCCTGGGCGCCCTGCTCTGTGCCAGCGCCGACGGGCTCGGCCAGTTCGCCGCCGGACGTGCCCTGCAGGGTGCCAGCGGGGCCACCTTCTTCACCGCCGGGCGGCTGCAGATGAACCGCCTGCCCGAGTCGTCGCGCTTTGGCGGCCTGCTGGTGTTTGTCGGGACGCTGCTCGGCGCGGTGGCCCTTTCGCCCCTTGCCGCTGCCGGCCTGATCCAGCTGGCCGGCTGGCGCGCCCTGTTCTGGGCGGTCTTGCCCCTGTGCGCCCTGGTGGCCCTCGTCGCCGGGCCACGGCTGTCCCGGGAGACCACCCCGCCGGAAGCCCGCAGCGAGGAACACTGGGGCTGGCTGCTCGGCCTCGCGGTGGCCCTGTTCGCCCTGCAATACGCCCTGCAGGCAGCCCAGTTCGCGCTCTTCGAAGCGCCCGGCCGGGTCTTTGCGGTGGGGGCTGCCTCGGTGGCCGCGCTCACCGTCTTTGCCGTCCGCCAGTGGAAGCGTGAGCGCCCCCTGATCAATTACCGGGGCCTGTTCGAACCCCGCTACATGGCCGGCCTGCTGTTCTACTTCTGCGGCTACTTCCTGATGGGCCTCAGCGGCTTCCTGCTGCCCATCCTGTTCCTGCACGGCCTGCAGCTCGACATGCTGCACGGGGCGGCCATCCTCAGCGCCTCCATGGCCTGCAGCCTGATCGGCGCCCTCAGCCATGCGGCCATGGCCCGCCAGCACGCGCGCCCCCGGGTCTTCATGCTCACCGGCCTGGCCCTGGTAGCCCTGTCCTGCCTCGGCTTCGGGCGCTGGGCCGGCGCCGGCGACTGGCACCTGCTGCTGGCCCCGAGCCTGCTGGTAGGCCTGTCCATCCCCTTCTTTGTCGGGCCGGTGGCGATGGGCACCTTCGTGCATATCGCGCCCGCGGTGTTCTCCCACGCCTACCAGGTCAAGAACATCATCCGCCAGCTCGGCCTGTCCCTCGCGGTAACGGCCGGCACCCTGCTGCTGCAATGGCGCTATGCCCGCCACCTGGACCCGCAACATGCGGGCATGGACTGGGCGGCCCGCCTGCTCCACGGCCAGCCCGGCCTGCCGGCCCATGCCGAAGCGCTGGCCCTGGCCAGCGGCGACGTGTTCAACCTGTGCGCGGCAGGCGTCCTGATCCTGATGGGCGTGGTGGCCGCGCAGCGGGTCTTCCGCTAGGAGATGTTCCCCTAGGGCACATTGACAGCACGCCGGCCTGTCCCTGAAATAAGCGGACAAACATAATGATGGAGACAGCCGGCCCATGAATGGCTTCAGCAATCCCCCCTACCCTCACCTCCTCGCGCCCCTCGACCTGGGCTTCACCGTCCTGCCCAACCGGGTCCTGATGGGCTCCATGCACACCGGGCTCGAGGAAATGGACCATCCCTTCGAGCGCCTCGCCGCCTTCTACGCGGCCCGCGCCCGCGGCGGCGCCGGCCTGATCATCACCGGTGGCTTCTCCCCCAACCCGGAAGGCGGCATCCACCAGGGCGGAGCCTGCTTCGACACCGGGGCCGAGGCTCTCCGCCACCGGGTCGTCACGGACGCGGTGCATGCCGCCGGCGGACGCATCTGCCTGCAGCTCCTGCACACCGGCCGCTACGCTTATGGCAAGACCCCGGTCGCCCCGTCGCCCCTCAAGGCGCCGATCAATCCGGCCACGCCCCGCGCCCTCAGCGACGAGGATATCCTGCGCACCATCGCCGACTATGGCCGGGCCACCGCGCTGGCGCGCCAGGCGGGCTACGACGGCGTCGAGGTGATGGGCTCCGAGGGCTACCTGATCAACCAGTTCCTGGCCCCCGGCACGAATCTGCGCGACGACCGCTGGGGTGGCAGCTTCGACAACCGCTGCCGCTTCGGCCTGGAGGTGCTGCGCGCCGTGCGCGCCGCCGCCGGCCCCGACTTCATCCTGATCTTCCGCCTGTCCCTGCTCGACCTCGTGGAGGGCGGCAGCACCTGGGACGAGGTCATCGCCTTTGCCCGGGCCGCCGAGGCCACCGGCGTCAACATCCTGAACACCGGTATCGGCTGGCACGAGGCGCGCATCCCCACCATCATGAGCAGTGTGCCGCGGGGCGCTTTCAGCAGCCTCGCCGGGCGCCTGCGCCAGGCCGTAAGGCTGCCGGTGATCGCCAGCAACCGCATCAACGACCCTCAGCTCGCCGAAGACATCCTGGCCCGCGGCGACGCCGACCTGGTGTCCATGGCCCGCCCCTTCCTGGCCGATGCCGACTTCGTGGCCAAGGCCGCCGCCGGCCGGGCCGAGGCCATCAACACCTGCATCGCCTGCAACCAGGCTTGCCTCGACCACATCTTCGTGGGCAAACCGGCCTCCTGCCTGGTCAATCCGGATGCCTGCCGGGAGTTCGAAGCCCCTCCGGCCCCGGCGGCGCGCTCGCGCAAGGTGGCCGTGGTGGGCGCCGGCCCGGCCGGCCTGGCGGCCGCCACGACGCTGGCCGAACGGGGCCACCAGGTCAGCCTGTTCGACGCCGCGGCGGAGATCGGCGGGCAGTTCAACTACGCCCGCAAGATCCCCGGCAAGGAGGACTTCGGTGAAACCCTGCGCTACTTCCGTACCCGCCTGACCGAGCTGAAAGTCCCTACCCACCTGGGACGCCAGGTGGAGGCCGCGGACCTGGCCGGCTTCGACCACGTGGTGCTGGCCACCGGCATCACCCCGCGCCGGCCCGGAATCCCCGGTCTGGATCATCCCCGGGTGACGAGCTATATCGACGTGATCGAGGGGCGCCGCCCGGCAGGCCGCAAGGTGGCCCTGATCGGCGCCGGCGGGATCGGCTTCGACGTGGCCGAACTGCTCACCCACGCTGGCGGGCACGGCGATCCGGTGCATGCCTACCAGCAGGAATGGGGCATCGACCCGGCTTATACCGGCAACCGGGGCGGCCTGGCCACGCCGAGCATGCCTGCGCCACAGCGGGAGGTCTGGCTGCTCCAGCGCAAGAGCGGCAAGCTCGGCGCGGGGCTGGCCAAGACCACCGGCTGGGCCCGCAGCCTGCTGCTGAAGAAGCGCGGCGTGCACATGCTCGGCGGGGTGGAGTACATCGGCATCGACGACGCCGGCCTGCACATCCAGGTGGACGGGCAGCTACGCTGCCTGGAGGTGGATACGGTGGTGATCTGCGCCGGCCAGGAGCCGCGACGGGAGCTGCAGCCCGCGCTCGAGGCAGCCGGCATTCCGCACACCCTGGTGGGCGGCGCCCATGTGGCGGCCGAGCTGGACGCCAAGCGGGCGATCCTGGAAGCCACCGAGTTCGCCCGGCGCTTCTGACAGGACCACGGGGCCGCGCAGGCGGGCGGCCCCGGCCCGCGCTCAGCGGCCCATCCGGGCGCCCCAGCAGGCCGCCACGTCGATCATCCGGTTGGCAAAGCCCCACTCGTTGTCGAACCACACCAGCAGGTTGAGCAGGCGCGCGCCGCTCATGCGGGTCTGGCCGCCATCGATGATGGCCGAATGGGGGCTGTGGTTGAAGTCGATGGAGGCATGAGGATGCTCTGTGTAATCCATGCGGCCCGACTCGCTGCCGGCCACGGCAGCCCGCAGCAGGGCCTTCACCTCGGCGGTCGTGGTGTCGCAGCGCAGGGTGGCCACCAGGTCGATGGCCGACACGTTGACCACCGGCACCCGGATCGCCTTGGACTCGATGCGCCCGGCCAGCTCCGGCAGCATGCGCTGCACGCCGCGGGCCAGGCCGGTGGACACCGGGATCATCGATTGCATCGCCGAGCGGGTCCGGTGCAGGTCGGTGTGGTGATAGCCGTCGATCAGGGGCTGGTCGTTCATCACCGAATGCAGGGTCGTCAGCATGGCCTGCTCGATGCCGAAGCTGCGGTCGAGCAGGGCCAGCACCGGGGCAATCGCGTTGGTGGTGCAGGACGCCGCCGACACGATGCGCTCGTCCCCGCTGAGGAGGTCGTGGTTCATGCCGAACACCACGGTGCGGTCCACGTCGCTGGCCGTCTGGCCGGGATGGGACAGCAGCAGGCGCCGGCAGCCCGCCGCCAGGAAGCGCTCCAGCTCATGCCGGTGGCTGTAGCGCCCGGAGGCTTCCACCAGCACATCCACGCCGATGGCCGCCCAATCGACCCCCTCGGGGGTCTCGGCGTGAAACACCGGGATGACCGTGCCGTCGATCTTCAGGCAGCCCTCGCCGGCCTCGACCTGGCCCGGGAAACAGCCGTGGGTCGAGTCATAGCGGGTCAGGTAGGCCATGCTCTCCAGGTCTGCCGGCTCGTTGATGGCCACCACCTGAAAACGCCCCCGCACCGGCGAGGCGTGCAGGGCTCTCAGGAAACAGCGGCCGATCCGCCCATAGCCGTTGATCGCGATCCGCAAAGTCATGCTGCCGACATCCTTTCCATCCAAAGCTGGATCATCAAAGTCCGTCAGTCTAACGCCTTGACGCGCCACCTGCCCAAGCGCCGCCAGCCGCGGCCCGCCGCCGCCGGAGAATCAACCCAGTCCGGGTACGCAAAATAATGAAAAATGACTAAACAGGCGTAGACTGCCGCCGTTAGCGGAGTGTCTCCTCCGCAGCCCGGAAAGACGGGCCTCTTGCCCCGCCGGACACCCTCCCTCTTACGGTCCGGCGGTTTTTTTTGCGCCTGGCCCCAGGAAGGCAAAGCCCGGACACCGAAGTGCCCGGGCTGCCGGTGATGCCGGACACGCGCCGGATCAGTTGCCGCGGCCGGCCTTGTCGATCTCCGAGAACATCTCCCGGGCGGTCTGTTCGCCGTACTGTTTCGCGTACTTGTCGATCAGCGGCCGGGTCTTCTCCTTCATCTTCGCCACCTCTTCGGGCGGCAGGGTGTTGATGCTCATCTTCGTCTTCAGGAAGGCCAGCGCCTCGGCACCATACTTCTGGGACAGCTGGCGCTGATGGTCTCGTGCCTCGACAGCCGCCTCGTTGAGGATCTTCTTCTCGTCAGCCGACAGCTTGTCGTAAGCCTTCTTGCTCATCAGCAGGATCTGCGGGTTGTACATGTGATTGGTGATCGTCACGTACTTCTGCACTTCGTAGAACTTGCTCTGCTGCAGGTTGATCAGGGTCTGGTTGCCGCCATCGACGGTCTTTTGTTCCAGCGCGGTGTACACCTCGACGAAGGGCAAGGGCACCGGGTTGGCGCCCAGGGAGGTCTGGAAGTCGATCTGTAGCGGGGTCTCGGTGACGCGGATCTTCAGGCCGGCGATGTCCTCGACCTTCTGGATCGGCTTCCTGCCGGTGTGGTAGTTCAGGTAGCCCATCTCCCACCAGCCGAGCCCGACCAGGCCCTTGTCCTGCAGCTTGGCCGCCAGCTTGCTGCCCCACTCGCCGTCCAGCACCTTGTAGGCGATCTTCTCGCTGGAGAAGGCAAAGGGGAAATCCAGCACGCCGAAATCCTTCACCAGGCCGGTGAGCAGGTTGGCGTTCATGATGGCCATCTCGATCACACCCCCCTGCATCGAGGACACCACCGCGGTGTCCTTGCCGAGGGCGCCGCCGCCATACATCTTGGCCTTCATCTTGCCGCCGCTCTTCTTCTCGAGCAGCTCGCAGAACTTCACGCCGCCGTCGTAATGGGCCGTGCCGGCATTGACGGCGATGGCCACCTTGAAGTTGCGCTCCTGGATGTCGGCCGCCCACACGGATGCGGGCGCTGTGGCCAGGAACGCGGTGCTCAACAAGCTGCCGAAGGCGAAGCTGCGGTACAGGGATTGGACTTTCATGATGTCTCCGTTGTTGTCGTGATCGACCGGGACGGGGCGCTGCCAGACCCGGATTCGTGAGGCAGATGCTAGCAATGGCCTCGCCCTGCATCCGCAGCCTGCCGAGTGCATGTGCGCGACATTCGTCCGAAATGCGCGATCAACGCGCACAACAGATCACGCGGACCGGGCCTGCCGCATGGGGAAAAAGAAAGCCCACCGAACCAGGTGGTCCGATGGGCCAAATGACCGGCGGGGACGAAATGGGAGGGAAGAACCCGCCGGTATGGACCTTGCCGCCGGGCGGCTGCGTCCGTGGGAATCAGGGCCCGAAGGCCGCCTTGAGGCGCGCACGGCGCTTGAACAGGAAGACCAGGCAGACGCCCAGCACCACGCCCTCCACCCACAGGGTATGGCGCACCCCCAGCCAGGCGGCGAGCAGCCCGGCCAGCAGGCCGCCGATGGCGTCGGCACCGAAGCGCGCCGCCATGAAGAAGGACACCACGCGCCCGCGCAGGGCATCCGGCGCGCTGGACTGCAGCAGCATGTTGATGCCTGCATTGCTCACCGCCACCCCGAAGCCGATCATCGCCAGGCCCAGGCAGGCCAGCGCCACCAGCCCGCCACCCCCGGTCACCGCCAGCCCGGCGGCGCACAGGGCCACTGCGCCGATCACGCCGAGGCTCAGGCGCGGCAAGGACTTCACCCCTGCCAGCGTGGAGGTGCCGACGAAGGCCCCGCCGCCGGCCGCGCCCCACAGCAGGCCCAGGGTGCGGGCATCGCCGAGGAAGACATCCTTGGCCAGGATGGGCAGCAGGGTGGCGTAGCTCGAGGCGGTGAGGTTCACCACGGCCAGCGCGGCGATCAGCACCCGCACCGACCAGGTCGACCAAACGTAACGCGCGCCCTCCTTGAAGACCCGCCCCACCGAGCCCCCTGCCCGCTGCAGCGGACGCCCCTCGGCGCGTAGCACCGCCACGATCAGGGACAGGAAACTCAGGGCGTTGAGGGCGAAGCAGGTGGCCTCCGAGGTCAGCCCGAGCAGCAGGCCGGCGATCGGCGGCCCGATGAAGCGTCCGCCATTGACCAGCATGGAGTTCAGGGCCAGGGCGTTCGGGAGGTCGTCCTTGTCACGCACGTAGGCGCTGATCAGCGCGTGGCGCAGGGGCGCATCGAAGCTGTTGAGCACCCCCAGCAGGGCCGACATGGCGACGATCAGTGCCGGGCCGATCCAGCCCGCCGCGCTCAGCCCGGCCAGGGTCAGGGCCTGCAGCCCGAGCAGGCTCTGCACGCCGATCAGCCAGCGCCGCTTGTCCTGGCGGTCGATCCAGGCCCCGGCCAGCGGCCCCACCAGCAGCTGGGGCACCAGCGCCACGAAGGTGGTCACCCCCAGCAGGGCCGCCGACCCGGTGATGCGGTACACCAGCCACACCAGCGCCACCTGCTGGATCCACGACCCGAGCAGGGAGATCGCCTGCCCCGAAAAATACAGCCGGAAATCCCGCGCCCGCAGGGAGCGCGCGAACTCAGGGATGCGTGACTCGGGTGGTTCAGGTGACTCAGGCAACACGGAAGCTCCGAAGTATCTTCAAGCCTCCACTTTACTGCGCACTCTGGGCCGTCATCCGCACCGCCGCGTTGGCTGCGCCGAATCCTGCATAGCGGCCGACGCGCTGGACGATCTCGAAGAAGAAGCTGCCCACGAAGGAGCGCACGTAGAAGTGGAAGAAGGCCCCGTCGGCGTTCTCGTCGTAGAGCACGCCGAACTGGCGCATGCGCTCCACCAGGGCCGGCGCCAAGTCCAGCCGGGCCGCCAGGTCATCGTAGTAGTTGTCGGGCACCGGCAACAGCTCGGTGCCACCGGCCTGCAGCCGGGTGGCGCAGGCGAAGATGTCGTCGCAGGCCAGGGCGATGTGGTGGATGCCGCCGCCCTGCAGGGTCTCGGCGGTGCGCCCGGTCGCCGTCGTGCGGCTCTGCGACACATTCAGGGCGATGCGCAGGGACTGGTCGTCGTTCACCATGGCGCAGCTGCGCACCAGGCCGTGGGGATCGGCCAGCTCCAGGCTGGGCTGGGGGGCGAGCCCCAGCACCACCCGGTTGAACAGCACCCCGGTGTCGAACTGCTCCAGGGGGTAGGCATGGGCCAGGTGGTCCACCTGGCGGATGCCCGCCCGGCTGTGCCCCTGCCGGCCCGCCTCGATGACGAAATCGCTCTCCAGGAAACCCCGTTCCTCCAGGGCCTGGGAGACGAAGTAGATCACGCTGTCGTCCACCGCCCGCAGGGCCGGGATGATGGTCTCGTTGGGCCCCACGCGCCCCGCGTAACGGGGCAGCTGGAAGGCCACCCCCCGGTTCACCGCCCGCTGGCCATCGTCGGTGGCAAGGCCCAGCGCGCAGATCGACGGCCCGCGCCGCTGGAAGAAGTCCGCGGCGAAGGAGCCGGGCTCCTGGTTGAGGATGAGGCGCACCTCCCCCTGCTGATACAGGGTCACATCCTTGCTGCGGTGAGCCCCCAGGCGGTCGAAGCCCAGCCCCTCCAGGGCCCGGGCCAGCACGTGGCCGGAGGCCGCGTCCACCGCGAACTCGATGAAGGACACCCCGCGCACGGCCGGCGGCGCCGGCGGGTTGAACAGCTCGATGCGCTCCGCCAGCTGCGCCGCCGCCGGATCCGCCACCGCCCGCGCAGCAATGCGCTGGCGTACCTGCTCTTCGAGGAAGAGCAGGGATTCATGGGCATCCAGGGTGGTACGCCGGTTGGGTGCCGCGCGGAAGACATCGTTGAACACCTCCAGCGACAGGGGCCCCGGGTAGCCGGCCATCAGCACGTGCTCGACAAAGCGGGCCAGGTCGAAGGTGCCCTGCCCCGGGAAGCAGCGGAAATGACGGCTCCACTGCAGCACGTCCATGGCCAGCATCGGCGCGTCGGCCAGTTGCAGGAAGAACAGCTTGTCCGCCGGGATCGTCTCGATGCCCGCCGGATCGTCCCCCCGCGACAGGATGTGGAAGCTGTCCAGGCACAGGCCCAGGTGCGGGTGGTCGGCCTTCTTCACGATCTCCCAGGAATGCATGTAGCGGTTGACGTGGTGGCCCCAGGCCAGTGCCTCGTAGGCCACCCGCAGCCCGCGCTCGGCGGCCTTCTCGGCCATGGCGTGGAGCTGGGATGCGAGCAGTTCGTCGTCGCAGATCATGTCCGGCTGCACGTTGGAGCACACCAGCAGCATGGGCGCACCGAGCTCCACCATCAGGTCGAACTTGCGCTGGGCCCGGTCCAGGTTGCGCCGGAAGCGGGCCTCGTCCACCCCATCCATGTCGCGGAAGGGCTGGTACAGGTCGATGCCCAGGCCCAGGTCGGCGCAACGCTGGCGGATCTCCCGCGGAGACAGGCGGCTGGCGATGAGGTCGTTCTCGAAGATCTCGACCGCGTCGAAGCGGGCGCGGGCGATGGATTCGAGCTTCTCTTCGAGGGTGCCACTGATGCATACGGTGGCGATGGATCGGCGCATTTCGGGTCTCCGCCTGGGTGGGTCTTGTGGGATCTTGTGGTGTCGCGGCGACGGCCCCGCAGGGCAATCGGCCGCTCTCTCTGGCAGGAGAATCTTAGGGAGCGCCCACCGCGACGAACATTGCCCCGGGGCTTCGATTGCGCGACAATCGCGCAACGCGCACCAATAATCGCGCGAATTCCAATAACGATAACGGAGACATCCCATGACCGAAGAGCAGCAGCTCGACCGGCGGGACTGGATTGCCGGGCTGGAGAAAGGCCTCAAGGTGATCGAGGCCTTCAACGA
>WBTZ01000081.1 GCA_009026175.1 Zoogloea sp.
GGGGGTGGGCGGGCCGCTGCGTGAGGTGCGCCATGCCCGCAACGTGATCGGCCAGGCCGAGGTGGCCTTGCGCCGGGAGTTTGCCGGGGCCCACGTCCTGCTGGTGGAGGACGAGCCGGTGAACCAGGAGGTGGCCAGGCTCTTCCTGCAGGATGCCGGCCTCGACGTAGCCGTTGCCGGCAACGGCGCGGTGGCCCTGGACATGGTCCGCCACTCGCCCTTCGACATCATCCTGATGGACATGCAGATGCCCGAGATGGACGGCCTGCAGGCCACCCGGCTGATCCGCCAGCTGGAGAGCGGGCGCCGGGTGCCCATCGTGGCGATGACCGCCAACGCCTTCGCCGAGGACCGGGTGCGCTGCATCGAGGCCGGCATGGACGACTTCCTGGCCAAGCCGGTGGAGCCCGACCGGCTTTACTCCGCGCTCCTGGCCTGGCTGCGCAAGCAGTCCCGCTGAGTCCAGCCGGCTCTAGCGGCCCGTCGGGAAGCCCTCCAGCACGATCTTGCCGACCGCCTTGCCGCTCTCCAGCAGGGCATGGGCCTGCTTCAGGTTCGCGGCGCAGATCGGCCCCAGCCTGGCCTGCACGGTACTGCGCACGGCGCCCTGGTCCACCAGGTCGGCCAGGGCGTTGAGCAGGTGATGCTGGGCGATCATGTCCTCGGTCTGGAACAGGGAACGGGTGAACATCAGCTCCCAGTGCAGGCTGATGCTCTTGCGCTTGAGCAGGCGCACGTCGATGGGTTCCGGGTCATCGATCAGGGCCAGCCGGCCCTGGGGCGCCAGGACCTCGGCCAGTTGCGCGAAGTGCTGGTCCGTGTGGGTCAGGCTGATCGCCTGATCCACCGGCGGCAGGCCGAGCCCGGCCAGTTGCGGTGCGAAGGGCTGGCGATGGTCGATCACCGCGTGGGCCCCGAGCTCGCGGACCCAGGCCTGGCTTTCCGGGCGGGACGCGGTGCCCACCACGGTGAGGCCGGTGCGCTGCCGGGCCAGCTGGATCAGGATCGAGCCTACCCCACCGGCGGCGCCGACGATCAGCAGGGTGCTGGCCCGGCCGTGGCCGGCCAGGGGCACCTGGAGGCGGTCGAAAAGCAGTTCCCAGGCGGTAATGCCGGTCAGCGGCAGGGCGGCTGCGTCGGCCGCCGCCAGGCTGGCCGGCCTGCGTCCCACCAGGCGTTCGTCCACCAGCTGGAATTCCGCATTGCTGCCCGGCCGGTCGATGGCGCCGGCGTACCACACCGCGTCGCCCGGGCGGAACAGGCTGGCCGCCGGGCCCACCTCGCGGACGATGCCGACCGCGTCGTAGCCCAGCACCTTGTACGTCCCCTCGGCCGGGGCGGCGCTGCGGCGCACCTTGGTGTCCACCGGATTCACCGCGATGGCCTGCACTTCCACCAGGAGGTCACGGCCGGTGGGCGCCGGGCGGGGCAGTTCGATGTCGATCAGGGCATCTTCCCGGTCGATGCCGCCCGGGGTCGTGTAGCCAACGGCTCTCATGCGGGGTGCTCCTCGGTTGCCCCGGCATAGGCCGGGTAGGTGATGTAGCCGGCTGCGTCGCCGCCGAAGAAGGTGGCCGGCTCCGGCGGGTTGAGCGGCCAGCCGTGGGCAAGGCGGGCCGGCAGGTCCGGGTTGGCGATGAAGGGGCGGCCGAAGGCCACCAGGTCGGCATGGCCGGCGCCGATCACTGCGGCGGCGCGCGCCGCGGTGTAGCCGCCGGCCACGATGACCGGGCCGGGGAAGGCCGCCCGCAGGTCCCGGTGGAAGACCCCGGCCTCGGCGCTGGGCGGGTTCTCTTCCGGCTCGTTGAAGTGCAGGTAGGCCACGCCCCGCTGGTGCAGGCGGGCCGCGGCCTCCAGGGCGGTGGGCAGGCTGTCCGGGCAGTCCATGCCGCGCGCCCGGTTGCGCGGCGACAGGCGCACCCCGGTGCGGGAGGCGCCGATGGCGCCGGTAACCGCGTCCACCACTTCGAACAGGAAGCGCAGGCGGTTCTCCCGGCTGCCGCCATAGGCGTCGTCGCGCCGGTTGGAAGTGGTGCGCAGGAACTGGTCGATCAGGTAGCTGTTGGCGGCGTGGATCTCCACCCCGTCGAACCCCGCCTCGATGGCATTCAGCGCCGCCTGGCGGAAGTCGGCGACGATGGGCGGGATCTCGCCGATGTCCAGGGCGCGGGGCACCGGGCAGTCGACCATGCCGCCCTTGCCGTCCGGGCCGGCCAGCCAGATCTGCCCGGGAAAGGCGACCTCCGACGGCCCCACGGTGCGGGCTCCAGCGTGCAGGTCCGGGTGGGACATGCGGCCGCAATGCCAGATCTGCAGGAAGATACGTCCGCCGGCCGCGTGCACCGCGTCGGTCACCTGGCGCCAGCCGGCGATCTGCTCCGCCGAATGGATGCCCGGCGTCAGGGAGTAGCCCTTGGCATCGGCCGAGATGTCGGTGGCCTCGGCAATGATCAGCCCGGCCGAAGCGCGCTCGGCATAGTAGGCCGCATTCAGGCCCGTCGGCACATTGCCCGGCTGGGCGGCCCGGGCGCGGGTCAGGGGCGGCATCACGATGCGGTTGGGCAGGGTGATGCCGCCGAGGGTGAAGGGCTGGAAGAGTGAGGTGTTCATGGGCGGGCACCGGAAGTGAGTGAAGACCGCGTCAGTCTAGGGATAGGGCCGGTGTTTGATAATTGGCCTATGATTTGACGCAGTTTCAAAAATAATTTGAAAGATGATCCAGCTTTCCGACGTCCAGCTTTTCATCCGGGTCAGCGAACTGGGTTCCATCAGCGCTGCCGGAAGAGTCCTGGGGCTCAGCCCGGCGGCGGCCAGCGCAGCCCTCAAGCGCCTCGAGAAGCGCGTGGACAGCCAGCTCTTCGAGCGCTCGACGCGGTCGCTGCGCCTGACCCAGGCGGGCGAGATCTTCCTGGTCTATTGCCAGCAATCCCGCCAGGCCCTGGATGAAGGCCTTTCCGCTTTGCGCCAGGGGCGTGAGCAGCTTTCCGGCGACATCCACCTGGGCGTGCCCTCCGATCTGGGGCGCGGCTGCCTCGACAGGCTGCTCGAGCCCTTCCGCCAGCGCCACCCCCAGCTGAGGCTGGTGATGCATCTCTCCGATGGCCTCATCGATCTCTACCGCAATCCCATCGACCTGGTCCTGCGCTATGGCCTGTCGGAGGACTCCGGCCTGGTCGGGCGCAAGCTGTGCGACAACCGCCGGGTGCTGGTGGCCTCTCCCGCCTACCTGGCCCGCCACGGGCACCCCGAGCGCTTCGAGGCACTGACCGGCCGCAACTGCATCTGCTTCTATCGCAATGGCGAACTGTTCGACCGCTGGCGCCTCTACTGGCAGGATCAGCAGCGGGAGATCACCGTGTCCGGCGACCGTGCCGCCGACGACGGCGCCCTGGTCCGCCAATGGGCCCTGGCAGGGCATGGCATTGCCTACAAGTCGCGGCTCGATGTGCAGGCCGACCTGGACGCCGGCCGCCTGGTCGATCTGTTCCCGGACGCCCTTTATGAGTCGACGCCCCTCTACGTGGCCTACCCCAGCCGGCGCTATCAGCCCGCCAGGATCAAGGCCCTGCTGGGCCACCTGGAGGCCGGCTTCGGTTGACGGCGGAGCCCTGGGGGATCGCCCGCCCTTGCGCGCATCAATGGCGCATTGCGTCACGCGGTCGGGCATGTCGGAGCACCGCCTCAAGGCCGGGCTGTGTATTGTCGATAGACGCAGGTGGCCCGGATCTGGATGCGGGGCCGAACACAGAGAGGCGGGCGAGGGTGGGTTTGATCCGGTCGGTAGTTCGAATTGGCAGAGTCGGCGTGGTGTCCATGCTGGGGGTGGGCGTGTGCCTGTCGACCGCGGTCGGTGCCAACGCGCCCTCCGGGTCATCGGGGGAGGTAGCGCCCATTCCAGTGCAGTCCATTTTTCCGCCGCTCAAACCCCAGGGCACGGCGGACGATGCGCTGGCCACCGGGCGGGTGGTCAATGGTCACTACGCCCTGACCGCCCCCGCCACGAAGCCGTGGCGTATCGCCTTCCTCTTCCCCCACCTCAAGGACCCGTACTGGGTCGGCTGCAGCCATGGTGTGATCAGCGAGGCCCGGCGTCTGGGCGTGGCCGTCGACATCCTGCCGGCCGATGGCTACAACGATCTGGTCGGCCAGCTGCGCAAGATGGATGAGTCGATTGCGGCCCGCTACGATGCGATCGTGATCTCCCCCATCAGCCTGACCGCCAATAACGCCGCCATCGCGCGGGCCCGCAAGAGGGGGGTGCCGGTCTTCGAGCTGGCCAACGACAGCACCAGCGACAGCCTGACCGTCAAGGTCACCACTTCGCTCAAGGCCATGGGGAGCAATGCCATGGACTGGGTCATCCAGGATGCGCAGAAACGTGGCCTCAGCACGGTCAACGTGGCCCTGCTGCCCGGGCCCGAGGGGGCCGGCTGGGTCTCGGGCGAAGTGGCCGGGAGCCATGAGGCGGCGCGCCGGGCGCCCATCAAGGTGAATATCCTCGACACACTCTACGGCGACAGCGACCTCATCGGGCAGACCCAGCTGGCGGCGCAGCTGCTTGCCCGCCATGGGCAGAAGCTCGACTACATCCTGGGCTGCACCGGTTGTGCGCCGGCGGCCATCCTGCCGGTCCGGGAGGCCGGGCTCAGTGGCAGGATCCGCATCGTGGCCTACGACCTGACGCGTAACATCGCCGACTCCATCCGCAAGGGCGAGATTGCCGCTGCCGCCGATACCAAGGGTGTCAGCCAGGCCCGGGTGGCCACCAATGCCGTGGTGAGCTACCTGGAAGGCCGTGGCGGCAAGCTGCCGCACACCATCCTGATCAAGCTCGGACTGGTGGATCGCAGCAATGCGGCCCGCTATCCCTTCAGCGCCTCCATCGCGCCGGAAGGATACCTGCCGGTGCTTTCCCACAGGCCCGGAACGGGCCCTTAGCGGCTGCCCCATGAAGATCACGCGAATCAGGAACCGGCTGCTGCTTGGCGCGGTGGCCGTCAGCCTGGTGGTGGCGCTCAGCTCCATGCTGGCCGCCTCGTGGGTCATCGGGCAGCAGTATCTGGATCAGGCCCAGGCCGGGCTGCGCAAGGCTTCGGAGGTGATCCGCGACAGTCTGGCCGAGCGCGAGGACAGCCTGCTGGAGGCCACGACCCAGCTGGCAACGCAGAAGAGCATCGGCGACACCATCTGGTACCTGGCGCAGTACGCGCAGGCGGATGTCGAAGGGGAAACCCTGCTCGGGACCTACCGTCAGTTGACCCAGGAGGCGATCCGGGTCGGCCACACGGCCCGGCTGTCCCGCCTGGCCCTCTACGATGCGGCGGGGCGGCTGGTGTTCTTTGCGCGCTTCGACGGCGCGGGAAACCAGGTCGGCTTTGTCGACTATCAGGCGACACCGGTCTTCCGGGTTGCCACGCTCAAGGACGGTGAGGAGCTGAGCCGGGAGCGGCTGCAGATCGAGCGTTCGGCCAGGGCCACACTGCAGCTGGCGGTGGAGCCACCCCGCAAGCCCTTGACGCGCTATGTGGTGGACGAAGGCCGGGTGTTGATCGAGGGCGACGCGCACATCATGGGGGAGGCCTTCGAGCCCGCCACGGGCAAGCGCGAGGTTCGGCAGGTGGGCCGGGTGGTGACGGCCCAGCCGCTCGATCAGCCCTTTGTGGCGCGCCTGTCCAGCCTGAGTGACGTGAAGATCAACATCTTCACCCCGCAGGGCCTGAGTGTCGGCGTGATGCCGGCCTATGCCGCGCCGGACTGGAAGGGGGTCCCCGCGGGGGCGGACCACCGCGCCGGGACCCATTCGTTCAACGAGATTGCGGTGGGCGGAGCCGGCTTCTACCAGGGCCTGATCCCCCTGCTGCGCGGCGAGGAGCTGGTCGGCACCATCGCGGTGCTGCGCTCGAAGGAGACCGTGCGCAAGAACATCGTGGAGATCGTCACCACCCTGGGCCTGATCGCTGCCGGCAGCCTGCTGCTGATCCTGCCGATGGTGCTGCGCTTCACCAGCTCGATCTCGACCCCGATCAGCACCCTCAGCCGCATCTTTCACGATGTCGCCGGCGGGGAGCAAAGTGGCGTCCTGGGGGAGGAGACGGGGCCCCTGGCAGAGGCGCAGGGGCGGGAGGACGAACTGGGCGAGCTGACCCGCAGCTTTCTGGCGATGAACGACGCCGTGACCCAGAAGATCCGGGAAATCAACGAGATCAACGTCTCCCTGTCCCAGGCCAAGGAGGTGGCGGAGGCCGCGAGCCGGGCCAAGAGCACATTCCTGGCCAACATGAGCCATGAGCTGCGTACGCCGATGAGCGCCATCATCGGCATGACCAACATCGCCCTGCGCAATGTTCCGGACGCCAGACTCAAGGAACAGCTGGGCAAGATCGACCAGGCGTCGCGGCACCTGCTGCACGTCATCAATGACATCCTCGACATCTCCAAGATCGAGGCCGAACGGTTGTCCCTGAACACGGCGAGTTTCCAGCTCGGCGAGGTGGTGGAGAACCTGATGAGCCTGATGGGCCACAAGGCCCGCCGCAAGCAGCTCGACCTGCGCGTGGACCTGCCCCCCGGGCTGGCCCGTGGGGTCTTCCTGGGCGACTCCCTGCGCCTGGGGCAGATCCTGCTCAACTTCGTCAGCAACGCGATCAAGTTCACACCCCAAGGCGTGATCACCGTCCGCGCCCGGGTGGCCGAGGACGGTCCCGCCGGGGTGCTCCTGCGCTTCGAGGTGCAGGATACGGGCATCGGCATCAGCGACACCGACCAGCAGCGCCTGTTCACGCCGTTTGAGCAGGCCGACAGCTCGATGACCCGTGCCTACGGCGGGACCGGCCTGGGGCTGGCGATCAGCAAGCGCCTGGCCCAACTGATGGGGGGCGCGGTCGGCGTGGAGAGCCGCCTCGGTGAGGGCAGCACCTTCTGGTGCACGGTGCGCCTGAATCGAAGCTCCGAGAGCGCGCCACGGGGCCAGGGGAGCGAGCACGAGGCCTCGGCAGGCCTGCTGCAGGCCCGCCATGCCGGTGCCCGCATCCTGCTGGCCGAGGATGAGCCGATCAACCAGGAGGTCTCCCGGGACATGCTGGAAGGGGTGGGGCTGGTGGTGGACCTCGCCGAAGATGGCCTTGCTGCGGTCGAGCTGGCGCGCGCGAACCGCTACGCGCTGATCCTGATGGACATGCAGATGCCGAACCTGAACGGGGTGGATGCCACCCGGGCGATCCGGGCCCTCGACGGCTACGCCGGCATCCCCATCCTGGCCATGACGGCCAATGCCTTCAACGAGGACCGGCTGGTGTGCCTGGAGGCCGGCATGAATGATCACATCGGCAAGCCGGTGCGGCCCGAGCTGCTGTTCAGCACCCTGCTGAAATGGCTGGGCCACCCGAAGGCCTGAGCGGGCTGCTTGCCTCCATGAGCGCTTTCGATGAAGCGGCGACCGGCTGCATCTCGGTGCGCGCCCTGCATCGCATCCGCACCCTCAGCGTGCGGGACGATGCGCTGATCTGGGTCCGCAAAGGCTGCAAGACCCTGCTCGGGGCGCAGGGGCCGCAGGAGGTCCCGGCGGGGCGGGTGGTGGTGCTGGCGAGGGGCAGTTGCTGGGACGTGATCAATGACCCCCGCTCCGACGGGCGCTACGAGGCCCACGTGCTGCAGTTTGGCGATGCCGCGGTGAGCCGCTTTGCCGCCCGCCATGGTGGCGACTTTCCGCAGGCGCCGCTGCAGGATGCCCGCGTGCTGACGCCGGACGGTGGTCTGGCCGAATGCCTGGAGCGCACCCTGGCCGGGCTGGCGGCGCCCGGCCTGTCGCAGGGGCTGCGCCAGCATCGGGTCGAGGAGGTCCTGCTGATGCTGGCAGAGGCGGGCTGTGTGCTGCGTCCGCGGGGCGTCCCCGACTGGCCCGAGCAGGTGCGTCGCCTGATCCTCGGCCGGCCGCACGCAGAATGGACGGTCGAGACCATCGCTGCGGCCTGCCAGGTCAGCGCCAGCACCCTCCGGCGGCGGCTGGCCGCCCACGGCCTTGCCTGCGCGGCGCTGGTGCGCGAGGTGCGCCTGGAGGTCGGCCTGGGCCTGCTGCAGAGCACCGGGCTGCCGGTCGGCGAGATCGCTGCCCGTTGCGGCTACGACTCCCACAGCCGCTTCACGGCTGCTTTCCGGTCCCGCTTCGGGTTTGCCCCGTCCCGGCTGCGCGGGCCCGGCTGAGCGGTCTGGCACAGATTCCGGCCCGGATGGGCTAGGGGCGGCGGCCGGTGGGGCGGGACAATGGTGGCTCCTGCGGAGCGCGACCGGCGCTGCGCATGCCGAGAAAGGAGAGCATGTCATGACCCCATCCGATCGCCCCCTGGCCCTGCTGGCTGCCGGGATGCCACCGCGGCGCACCCCGTCGTCCTATCCCCCCGAGTTCGCCCGGCGCATGGCCGGGCGCGTCAAGCAGCCCCTGGGCGATGCCTTCGGGCTGCGCAATTTCGGGGTCAACCTGACCCGCCTGCCGCCGGGCGCCATGTCGGCCCTGCGCCATGCCCACCTCACCCAGGACGAGTTCATCTACGTGCTGGAGGGCAGCCCTGCCCTGGTCACCAATGCCGGCAAGACCCGCCTGGGGCCAGGCATGTGTGCCGGCTTTCCGGCCGGGGACGGGGATGCCCATCACCTGGTGAATGATACGGCGGAGGATGTGCTCTACCTGGAGGTGGGCGACCGCAGCGCGGGCGACCGGGCGAGCTACCCGGACGACGACCTGGCGGCCGAGCTCGGCGAAGATGGCCGCTGGCGCTTTCTGCACAAGGACGGGCGGCCTTACTGAGGGGGCGCCCCCGGCTTGCCGGGGGCTTCAGGTCCGGTGGATATAATGGCGCTTTTCCCCATTTGGCCGGTGGCTTCCGCCGACCGGCCAGCCTGCAGGATCGCCATGTCCCAGCCTCCCTTGCGCCTCGTTGCCGAATTGCAGCGTCTTTACCTTCGATCCACCACCACGGGAGCCGGGGGCGATGACCTGCTGAATGCCCTGGCCACCGGGGCGTCCCTGCGTCTGTCCCCCCTGACCGCTGACGGGCGGGTGGCCTGGATGGTGGTCGGCGTGGAGGGCGAGGGCGCCTGGGAGGTGATTGCCGCGCTGTACGAGGGGGTGCTGGACGACCTGGCGCTCGCCGCGCCGGCCATGGCGGTGTCGGGCGATGCGGGCTACCGGCTGTGGTTCTCGCTGGTGGAGCCGGTGTCCGTCGGGCAGGCCGAGGCTTTCCTGCAGGGGCTGGCCGAGCGCTACCTGGCGGCGCTGGCGCCGGCGCGGCGGATCCTGTGCCCCCTGGGGGATGTGCTAGACGTTGTGATGGTGCCGGCGCCGCACCCGGCCACGGGGAGATGGTCTGCCTTCATCGATCCGGGCCTGGGCGGCATGCTGGCCGACGAGCCCTGGCTGGACATGGCACCCAACCCGGAGAAGCAGGCGGACATCCTGGCCGGCTTCGCGGCGATCAAGCCGGCGGCCTTCGAGCAGGCCCTGGCCCGCCTGGGGCCGCCGCCCGAGGCGGTTTCGGCACGGTCCGTGGCGGCGCCCCGCCCTGCCGCCGGCGAAGCCGCCGACGAGGCCCGCCGCTTCCTGCTGGCGGTGATGAACGACCCGACGGTGGACATGACCCTGCGCATCGAGGCCGCCAAGGCCTTGCTGTAGGGGCGGCTGAAGCCGCCCCTGCGGGCGCTGCACTAGCCCAGCTTCTTCTTCAGCAGCTCGTTCACCTGGGCCGGGTTGGCCTTGCCCTTGGAGGCTTTCATGCACTGGCCGACCAGGGCGTTGAAGGCCTTTTCCTTGCCGGCGCGGAACTCCTCCACCGACTTCTGGTTGGCGGCCAGCACCTCGTCGATGATCGCCTCGATGGCGCCCGTGTCGGTGACCTGCTTGAGGCCCTGGGCGTCGATGATCGCGTCGGCCGATTCGCCCTCCTTGTTCCACAGCGCTTCGAAGACCTTCTTGGCGATGGCGTTGGAGATGGTGCTGTCGGCGATGCGTTGCACCAGGCCGGCCAGCTGGGCGGCGCTCACCGGGCTGGCGGTGATGTCCAACTCGGCCTTGTTGAGGCGCGCGGCGAGTTCGCCCATCACCCAGTTGGCGCAGGCCTTGGCATTGGCGGTGCCGGCGGCGGCCACGGTGTCCAGGTAGAACTGGGCGGTCTCGCGGCTGGCGGTGAGGGCCGTGGCGTCGTAGGCGGACAGGCCGTATTCGCCCTCGAAGCGTGCCGACAGGGCGGCCGGCAGTTCGGGCAGCTCGCCTCGCACGCGCTCGATCCAGTCGCTGGAGATGACCAGCGGCAGCAGGTCGGGATCGGGGAAGTAGCGGTAGTCGTGGGCGTCTTCCTTGCTGCGCATGGCGCGGGTCTCGCCGGTGTCCGGGTTGAACAGCACGGTGGCCTGCTGGACCTTGCCGCCGTCCTCGATCAGGTCGATCTGCCACTGGATCTCGTAGTCGATGGCCTGCTGCAGGAAGCGGAAGCTGTTGAGGTTCTTGATCTCGCGGCGGGTGCCGAACTCGGCCTGGCCGCGGGGGCGCACGGACACGTTGGCGTCGCAGCGGAAGGAGCCTTCCTGCATGTTGCCGTCACAGATGTCGATCCAGCGCACCAGGGCGTGCAGGGCCTTGGCATAGGCCACCGCCTCGGCGGAAGAGCGCATGTCGGGTTCGGAGACGATCTCGAGCAGCGGCGTGCCGGCGCGGTTGAGGTCGATCCCGGTCATGCCGTGGAAGTCTTCGTGCAGGCTCTTGCCGGCGTCTTCCTCGAGGTGGGCGCGGGTGAGGTTGACGAGCTTCTCGTAGTGGCCGCCCTTGCCGTCCGGCACCAGCAGGTTGATCTTGCCGCCCAGCACCACCGGCAGCTCGTACTGGCTGATCTGGTAGCCCTTGGGGAGGTCGGGGTAGAAGTAGTTCTTGCGGGCGAAGATGCTCTTCGGCGCAACCGTGCCGCCGATGGCCAGGCCGAAGCGGATGGCTCGTTCGACGGCCCCCTTGTTGAGCACCGGCAGCACGCCGGGCAGGGCGATGTCCACGGCGCAGGCCTGGGCATTGGGCTCGGCCCCGAAGGCGATGCTGGCGCCCGAGAAAATCTTGGACTGTGTGTTGAGCTGGGTGTGGATTTCCAGCCCGATGACGACTTCCCAGTCGGTTCTGCTCATGATGGCTCTCTAGAAATGGTCGTTCAGTCGCACTTGCCCGTAGGCTTGTCGATCAGCAGCGGCCACACGTAATCGTGGGCGCTGGCGGGGGAACACAGGTTGTGGCAGTCGGCAAAGGACACGGTGACCTGCTCGCCCTGCTCCCACATGCGCACCCGGCAGTTGTTCTTGCCGGCGAGCTCGATGGAGGGCAGGGCCTGGGTCTGGCGGAACTGGGTGAGGTCGTAGCGGCAGGTACCGCGCTTGGGCATCACCAGTTCGATGTTGAGGGCCTTCACCTTGGAGTTTTCCACGTCCACCAGGGCCTTGCCGAAGTTGCCCGCCTCGTCCCGGAAATTGCACTGGGTGCTCACCGTGAAGGTGCGCAGGGGCATCGGTTTGAGTTTGCCGGAGGGGGCGGGCAGCGGGCTGGCCGTGGAAGGCTCGCGGGCTGCCGGCGCACCTTCGGCCGGGCGTGGAGCAGGGCCGGGCAGGCCTGCGCAGCCGGCCAGCAGGGCTACGGCCAGGCTGGTGGCGATGCGGGGGGCGAGCGTGCGGGCGAGTTGGACGCGCATCCCTGGCCTCAGAAACCGGCCGGCTTGCGGGTGTGCCAGTCGGTGGCCCGCTGGAACTGGTGGGCGGCGCCCAGCAGGCGGGCCTCGCCGAAGTAGTTGCCGATCAGCTGCAGGCCTACCGGCAGGCCACCTGCGCCAAAACCGGCGGGGTGGGACAGGGCGGGCAGGCCGGCCAGGTTGACGGCGATGGTGTAGATGTCGGAGAGATACATCTGCACCGGGTCGTCGCTCTTCTCGCCGATGCCGAAGGCCACCGTCGGGCTGACCGGGCCGGCGATCAGGTCGCACTGGGCGAAGGCGGCCTGGAAGTCGTTGGCGATCAGGCGGCGCAGCTTCTGGGCCTTGATGTAATAGGCGTCGTAGTAGCCATGGGACAGCACATAGGTGCCCATCAGGATGCGTCGCTTCACTTCGGCGCCGAAGCCCTGGGCGCGGCTCTTGCAGTACATGTCCATCAGGTCGGTGTACTCGGCGGCGCGATGGCCGTAGCGCACGCCGTCGAAGCGCGACAGGTTGGAGCTGGCCTCGGCCGGGGCGATCACGTAATAGGCCGGGATCGCCAGGCGGGCGTTGGGCAGGCTCACCTCGACGATGGAGGCGCCCAGCTTGCGATACTCGGCGATGGCGGCGTCCACGGCGGCACGCACGTCGTCGGACATGCCTTCGGCGAAGAACTCCTTGGGCAGGCCCACGCGCAGGCCGGCGAGGGGCTTGTCCAGCGCGCTGGTGTAGTCCTCTGCGGCGCGCTCGAGGCTGGTGGAGTCGCGCGGGTCATGGCCGGCCATGGCCGACAGCAGCAGGGCGCAGTCTTCGGCGCTGTAGCCGAAGGCGCCGCCCTGGTCGAGGGACGAGGCGTAGGCGATCATGCCGTAGCGCGACACCGTGCCGTAGGTCGGCTTGATGCCGGTGATGCCGCACAGGGAGGCCGGCTGGCGGATCGAGCCGCCGGTGTCGGTGCCGGTGGCGATCGGCACCAGGCGCGCTGCCACCGCGGCGGCCGAGCCGCCGGAGGAGCCGCCGGGCACCGTGTCGGTGTTCCAGGGGTTGCGGGTCGGGCCGAAATGGGAGTTCTCGTTGGAGGAGCCCATCGCGAACTCGTCCATGTTGGTCTTGCCGACCATCACCGCGCCGGCGGCCTTGAGCAGGCTCACCACGTGGGCGTCGTAGGGGCTGGTGAAGTTGGACAGCATCTTCGAGCCGCAGGTGGTCAGCACGCCTTCGGTGCAGAAGACGTCCTTGTGGGCCATCGGAATGCCCGTGAGGGGTGCGGCACTGCCTGCGGCCAGGCGCGCGTCGGCGGCCTGGGCGGCGGCCAGGGCGCCCTCCCGGTCTACGGTGATGAAGGCATTGACCTTCGGGTTGCCGGCTTCGATGCGGGCCAGGCTGTCGGTGGCGAGTTCGACGGCGGAGACGGTTTTCGCGCGGAGGGCCGCGGCGATGTCCTTGAGGCTGGAGTCGATCATGGTGCGTGGGGCGGCAAGGTGAGCGTTATAGGGTGCCTGGGGCGCCCGGCGGGCGTCTGCTGCAGGGGCCGGCGCCGGAAGGGCAGGGCTTATTCGATGACCTTGGGGACCAGGTAGAGCCCGGCCTCGGTCTGCGGGGCGATGGCCTGGAAGGCGTCGCGGCGGTTGCCTTCGGTGACGGCGTCGGGGCGCAGGCGCTGGGCCAGTTCCTGGGGGTGGCTCATCGGCTCGACCCCGTCGGTGTTGACGGCCTGCATCTCCTCGATGAGGCCGAAGATCCCGTTCAGTTTGGCCTGGGTGGCTTCGACATCGCCGTCGGCGAGTTCGAGGCGGGCGAGCTTGGCGATGTGGCGGACTTCGTCGAGGCTGAGAGACATGGTAATTTACAAAGTTGCTTAAACGACAAAGGTTTGTAGGTTATCATAAGCGATTCTGTTGCCCCAATTCCCACCCCCCCGTCCAACGGCTTTACCGGGATTTTTCTCCGATGTTTGGTTCCCTGCGCTCCTATTTTTCGAACGACCTCGCCATCGACCTCGGCACCGCCAACACCCTGATTTACGTTCGCGGCAAGGGAATCGTCCTCGACGAACCGTCTGTGGTGGCGATCCGCACCGAAGGCGGGCCGAACGCCAAGAAGACCATCCTGTCCGTGGGCATGTCGGCCAAGCAGATGCTGGGCAAGACGCCGGGCAACATCACTGCCATCCGTCCGATGAAGGACGGGGTGATCGCTGACTTCACCGTCACCGAGCAGATGCTCAAGCAGTTCATCAAGAAGGTCCACGACACCCGCCTGTTCTCCCCCAGCCCGCGCATCATCATCTGCGTGCCCTGCGGCTCCACCCAGGTCGAACGCCGCGCCATCCGCGAATCGGCCCTCGGCGCCGGTGCCAGCAATGTCTACCTCATCGAAGAACCCATGGCCGCGGCCATCGGCGCCGGCATGCCGGTGGCCGACGCGACGGGTTCGATGGTGGTCGACATCGGCGGCGGTACCACCGAGGTAGGCGTGATCTCCCTGGGCGGCATGGTCTATGCGGGCTCCATCCGGGTCGGCGGCGACAAGTTCGACGAGGCCATCGTCAATTACATCCGCCGCAACTACGGCATGCTGATCGGCGAAACCACCGCCGAGTCCATCAAGAAGGGCATCGGCTCGGCCTTCCCGGGCTCCGAAGTGCAGGAGATGGAAGTCAAGGGGCGCAATCTGGCCGAGGGCATTCCCCGCGCCTTCACCATTTCCTCCAACGAAATCCTCGAGGCCCTCACCGAGCCTCTCAACCAGATCGTCTCCGCGGTCAAGATCGGCCTGGAGCAGACCCCCCCCGAACTGGGTGCCGACATTGCCGAGCGGGGCATGGTCCTGACCGGCGGCGGCGCGCTGCTGCGCGATCTCGATCGCCTGCTGATGGAAGAGACCGGCCTGCCGGTGATCGTCGCCGACGACCCCCTGACCTGCGTGGTGCGGGGTTCCGGCATGGCTCTCGAAAAGATGGACCAGCTCGGTTCCATCTTCACCAGCGAATAAGCGTCGGCCAGGCGGCCGGGCGCCGGCGGTGAGCAACATGTCTTGCCGCCCGCGCCAGCACCCCGGGTCGGCCCCGGGTGCCGCCGTTTGCCGGACGACCTGACTGCCAGTGGTCGGCCATTCTCCTCCTCCCTTCTTCAAACGCGGGCCGGCGCCGCTGGCCAAGCTCGTCTTTTTCCTGGTGCTGTCCCTGGCCCTGCTGGTCAGCGACCTGAACCTGCGCTATCTCGATGCCTTCCGCACCGGCCTGTCGGTGCTGGCCTATCCCCTGCAGATGGCGGCGGCCACCCCGGCGGATTTCGTGCGCAACGCGTCCAATTACTTCGCCTCCCTGGTCCGCCTGCAGATCGAGAACAAGGAACTGAAGAACAGGCAGCTGCAGGGCGGCGAGCGCCTGCTGCGGCTGGATCAGCTCGAACAGGAGAACCGCCGCCTGCGGGCCCTGCTCGAGGCGCGGGAGCGCCAGCCGGTGAAGTCGGTGGTGGCCGAGATCATGTACACCGCCAAGGACCCCTTCTCGCGCAAGGTGATTCTCGACAAGGGCACCCAGGCCGGCATCGAGGCCGGCCAGGCAGTGGTGGACGACCTGGGGGTGATCGGCCAGATCACGCGGGTCTTTCCGATGCAGTCCGAGCTGACCCTGCTGACCGACCGGGACCAGGCGATCCCGGTGATGATCGTCCGCAACGGCCTGCGCGCGGTGCTGTTCGGTGCCGGCAACGGGCTCATGGAGCTCCGTTACCTGGCGGCCAATGCCGACGTCCAGGCCGGCGACAAGGTGGTCACCTCCGGTCTCGACGGGGTCTTCCTGGCCGGCCTGCCGGTGGCCACCGTGGCCAAGGTCGAACGCGACCAGGCGCGGACCTTCGCCGGCATCCCCTGCCTGCCCGCCGCGGGCGTGGAGCAATACGGCCAGGTGCTGGTGCTCGGCCACCGGGAGGCGCTGCCGTCCCGGCCGCCCGAGCCGGAAGTCATCAACAAGGGCAAGGGCCGCCGCGGCCGTGCCCCGCGGGACTAAGGAGAGCCGGTCATGCAGCCCACCAACCGTTCGCGCCGGATCCTGCTGCCCGTGAAGCTGTGGTTCGTCTATACCACGCTCTTCATCGCGCTCTTCCTCAACTACATCCCCACCGGCCATCTGCCGGCCGTGCCTGATTTCGTAGCCCTGGTGCTGGCCTTCTGGTGCGTTCGCGAGCCGGTCAAGATCGGCATCGGCACCGGCTTCATGTTCGGCCTGCTGACCGATGTGGGGGTGGGCGCGGCCCTCGGCCAGCACGCCTTTGCCTACGTGCTGCTGGCCTATGCGGCCAACGAGCTGTCGCGCCGGGTGCTGTGGTTCACCCCGGTGGAGCAGGCCCTGCACGTGCTGCCGCTGCTGTTCATGTCCCAGGTCCTGATGGTTCTGGTGCGGCTGCTGGCGGGGGCGGAGTTTCCGGGCTGGTGGATGTTCTTTGGCAGCTTTGTCGCCGCCGTGTTGTGGATTCCCCTGCATTACGTGCTGCTGCTGCCCCAGTATCAGCCCGTCGAGCGGGATGAGAACCGGCCCATCTAGGGGGCACCCGCGATGAGCCCCGTGCGCACCCCCGAGCAGGAGCTGGCCCGTTTCCGCGGCCGGCTGGCCGTGGCCGGCGTGGTCGCGCTGGTGTGTTTCGGGCTGCTGGTGGCGCGCTTCTTCTACCTGCAGGTGCTGCGCTACGACTACTACTCCACCCGCGCCGAGGACAACCGCATCTCCCTGGTGCCCATCGTCCCCAACCGGGGCCTGATCACCGACCGCAACGGCACCGTGCTGGCCCGCAACTACTCGGCCTACACGCTGGAGATCACGCCGTCCAAGGTGGCCGACCTGGAAGCCACCATCGAGGAGTTGTCGAAGCTGGTGGACATCCTCCCCAAGGATCGCAAGCGCCTCAAGAAGCTGATGGACGAGTCCAAGAGCTTCGAATCCCTGCCGATCCGCAACCGCCTGTCCGACGAAGAGGTGGCCCGCTTCATCGCCCAGCGCTACCGCTTCCCCGGCGTCGAGCTGAAGGCGCGCCTGTTCCGCGACTACCCGATGGGCAATTTTGCGTCCCACGTGATCGGCTACATCGGCCGCATCAACGACCGGGACCTGGAGCGCATCGAGGAGAACGAAGACACCGCCAACTATCGGGGCACCGACCACATCGGCAAGGCGGGCCTCGAGAAGAGCTACGAGCGCGAACTGCACGGGGTGACCGGCTTCGAGGAGGTCGAGGTGGACTCCGGCGGCCGCGCCGTGCGGGCCCTGCGTCGCACCCCCGCCGTGCCGGGCAACAACCTGATCCTCACCGTCGACCTGAAGCTCCAGGAGATCGCCGAGAAGGCCTTCGGCAACCGGCGCGGTGCCCTGGTGGCGATCGAGCCGGGCAGCGGTGGCGTGCTGGCCCTGGTCTCGGTGCCCACCTTCGACCCCAACCTGTTCGTGGACGGCATCGCGCCGCAGGACTGGGACGAGCTCAACAACTCACCCAACCACCCGATGGTGAACCGCGCCCTCAACGGCGCCTACCCGCCGGGCTCCACCTTCAAGCCCTTCATGGCCCTGGCGGCGCTGATGACCGGCAAGCGGACCCCCGGTCAGGCCATCGCCGACCCGGGATTCTTCGACTTCGGTGGCCACCATTTCCGCGACGACAAGGCGGGCGGCCACGGCATGGTGGACATGTACCGCTCCATCGTCCATTCCTGCGACACCTACTACTACAAGCTCGCCAACGACATGGGGATCGACCTGATCGCCCAGTCGATCGGGCAGTTCGGCTTCGGCACCCGCACGGGCATCGACATCGAAGGCGAGAGCAATGGCGTGCTGCCTTCGCCGGAATGGAAGAAGCGCCGCTTCAAGAAGCCCGAGCAGCAGAAGTGGTACGGCGGCGAGACCATCTCCATCGGCATCGGCCAGGGCTACAACGCCTACACCATGATCCAGCTGGCCCATGCCACCGCCACCGTGGCGGCCGGCGGGGTGATGTTCAAGCCCCACCTGGTCAAGTACATCGAGAGTGCCAAGGACGGCTCGCGGCGGATGATCGAGCCCCAGCCCATCAAGACCATCCCGATCAAGCCCGAACACCTCGAGACCATCCGCCGCAGCATGGTGGGGGTGAACCGGGAGGGCACCGGCGCCCGGGCCTTCGCCGGGGCGGGCTACGTGGCCGGCGGCAAGACCGGCACGGCCCAGGTGTTCTCCCTGAAGGGGGGTAAGTACTCCTCGCGGATCACCGAGCGCCTGCGTGACCATGCCCTGTTCATCGCCTTTGCGCCGGCCGACAAGCCCACCATCGCCCTGGCGGTGCTGGTCGAGAACGGCGGCTTCGGCGCCGAATCTGCAGCGCCCATCGCCCGCCAGGTGCTGGATTACTACCTGCTCGGCAAGCTGCCCGCCGGGGTGGCGCCGGAGGATCCGGGCGCCGAGGGTGGTTCGGGGGATGGCGCGGGTGAGTGATTTCCGCTTCGATCCCCGCAAGTGGCTGCTGCGCGTGCTGTCCCCGCTGGACGGCCCGCTGGCCCTGATCGTGCTCGCCCTGATGGGTTTCTCCACCGTGGTGATGGTCAGCGCCTCGCCCGAGCGCCTGGACACCCTGGCCCTCAACGTCGGCGTGGCGATGGTGGTCATGTGGGTGGCCGCGAGCGTGCCGCCCCAGCGCATGATGACCATCGCCCTGCCGCTCTATGTGCTGGGCGTGGTGCTGCTGATCGGGGTGGCCCTGTTCGGCGATGTGTCCAAGGGGGCGCGGCGCTGGCTCAACATCGGGGTGGCACGCATCCAGCCCTCCGAGCTCATGAAGATCGCCATGCCCCTGATGCTGGCCTGGTACTTCCAGAGCCGGGAGGGTGTGCTGAGGGTGCGGGATTTCTTCATCGCCGCCGGCCTGCTGCTGCTGCCCGTGGGCCTGATCGCCAAGCAGCCCGACCTGGGCACCGCCATCCTGGTGGCGGCAGCGGGCTTTTATGTCCTGTTTTTTGCCGGGCTGACCTGGCGGTTGATCCTGCCGGTGGCGGTGGTGGGCATCGTCGCGGTGGCCTCCATCGTGGCCATGGGCGACACCATCTGCCAGCCCGACGTGCAGTGGCCGGGCCTGCGGGACTACCAGAAACACCGGGTGTGCACGCTGCTGGACCCGACCTCCGACCCGCTCGGCAAGGGCTTCCACATCATCCAGTCCACCATCGCCATTGGCTCCGGCGGGGTGATCGGCAAGGGCTGGGGCAACGGCACCCAGACCCACCTGGACTTCCTGCCCGAGCGTCATACCGACTTCATCTTCGCGGTACTCACCGAAGAATTCGGTCTAGCCGGCGCGGCAGTTCTTGTAGTACTCTACATCCTGTTGATTTTTCGCGGCCTTTTTATCGCCGCTGGTGCCCCGACCCTGTTCTCGCGCCTTCTCGCCGGCGCCCTTACGCTGATCTTCTTCACCTACGCGTTTGTGAACATGGGCATGGTAAGCGGAATCCTCCCCGTCGTCGGGGTCCCGCTGCCCTTCGTCAGTTACGGTGGCACTGCACTCGTTACCTTGTGTCTAGGCATTGGCATGCTCATGAGCATCCAGCGCCATCGACGCCGGGTAGGCACCTGAACCCGCGCGCGCCTTCGCGCGCGCCCGAACAGGATTGAGCGTCATGACCCCTGTAGCGACACACCGTCGCGCCGGCCCCTGGCTGGCGCCTGTTCTCAGCGCCCTGATGCTGGCCGGTTGCGCCAGCAATCCGCAGAGCGCGGCGCATCTCCCGTCCGAACCCCTTCCCGCGCAGCTTGCTGAGAAGCCCGGTGAGCCCGCCTATTTTCAGGCCGGCCTCAAGCCCACGGCCTCGGGCCGCGCCTTGGGCAGCGCGCTCCGCTTCGACCGTTCGCTGCATGAGGCGGATCAGGATGATGGCGAGGAAAACCTGGGCTCCGAGGCGCCCCGCTACGAAAAGGGCGATTACTCCCTGGGCAGCGGCCTGGCCCTCGGCAACAGCAGCAGCGCCTTCCGCGAGCGGGGCATGGCCAGCTGGTATGGCAAGGCCTTCCATGGCCGCAAGACCTCCAGCGGCGACAGTTTCGACATGTACGCCCTCACCGCGGCCCATCCCACCCTGCCCATTCCCAGCTATGTGCGGGTGACCAACCTGGCCAACGGCCGTTCCGCGGTGGTGCGCATCAACGACCGCGGGCCGCATCACCCCGGGCGGATCATCGATCTTTCGTATGCGGCGGCCTACAAGCTCGGCTACGCCGGCCAGGGCTCGGCCCAGGTCGAGATCGCCCTGGTGCTGCCCGAAGGCGTGGCCATGGTCCAGCCCAGCCGCAGCGTACCGCCCCTGAAGCGTGCCCGTGCGGCCCAGCCGGCCACCAGTGTGGCCAGGGCTGGGCATGCTCCGACCCAGGTGGCCGCCGCGGCTCCGGCAACGGCCCCTGCCGCCGCCGGGCCTGTCGAAGTCCGCGGGCCGGCTGTCGAGGTGGTGGCGGCGACACAGGCTGTGCCTGCCGCCCGGACGGCGGAGCGGGCCGCGGCGCCCCAGGTCTTCCTGCAACTGGGCGTCTTCCCATCCCTGCTCAATGCCGAGCAGTTCAAGAACTTCGTCGAGCACGAGCTGGCCTGGCTGTCGGAGTCCGTGTCGGTGCTGGCCGCCGATGGCAAGTACCGCCTGCGCGTGGGGCCCTTCCCCTCTGCACCGGAGGCCCGCAGCATCGCCGAGCGCATTGCCACCACCCTCAAGCTGAAGCCCTTCGTGGTGCAGCGCTGAGCCCTTGGCGGGCCATGCCGTGGCACGCTGCTGTGCATCCCCGCACAGTCCTGGCGTGATCCGCCCGATTGTCCTGACGGCCGGCGCTGCCTAAGCTTCTGCCTTTGGGCGTCGCCGTCGGCGGCCTGTCGGGCCGCCCCGGTTCGCTCCTTTTCGAGGAGTGCTCTGTAATGGCCAATCCTTGCCCCCCCGACTGCTGGCAAGCCCTGTCCCTGTGCTCGGAGGCCGGGCACTGCTGCAGCGAGTGCCAGAACCTGGATGTCGGCAACCTGCCCGACGAGATCGATCTGCAGCAACTGGTGCTGGCCCGCTTCGTCCGCCACGCGCATGACCCGTCCCGGCTGCTGCGCGCCGGGCTTCGCTGATCGTTCATCCCGCACCCTGATACGCCGGAAACGACAAGGGCCGCAGATGCGGCCCTTGGTGCTTCATGCCCGGTACGCAGCTTATTGCGGCGGGGTGCAGCCGGAGGGGTACCAGATCTTCACCGGGTAGCCACCAACCCAGACGATGTAATAGCCCTCACACGGAACGCCTGTCGCGTTCTCGGCAGGTGCCGCGCTGCGGCTGACGGCCTTGTCGCCGGCCTGGCATTCCGGCAGCTTGCTGGTCTTGGCTGCGCCTGCCTTTGCCATGACGCAAGCGTGCTGGGGCTTGCCCTTGGCGTCGAGCTGGATGACCTCGCCGTTCTTGCCGAAGATGACGCCACCGCTGATGTCGGCGGGGGCGATGCTGCCCTTGGTGAACTGGCCCAGGCCGCCTGCCGCGTGGGCGGGGGCTTGCAGGGTGATGCCGGCCAGCAGGCCGAGGACAAGCAGGGTGGACCGCAAGGGGGAGGGGTGCTGCCTCATGGACGATGATCTCCGTGGGTGGGTGGAAACTGGGTTCAAGTGCTGCGCTTCAGAAGCGGAACTGGCCCTGCAGCATCAAGGTGCGCTGGGCGTAGAACAGGGGCACGCGCGGGTCGCCGTTGAGATCCGAGTTGTGGAAGCGGAACTGCCGGTCGAACAGGTTGTACACCCCCAGGCTGGCGCTCAGCCGGTGCTCCACCAGCGGCACGCTGAAGCGCAGGTTGGTGACGCTGAAGGTGGAGCGGGCCTCGGATTCGCTGGTGGTGATGTCGCCGGCGATCTGCGATGCACGCTGGCGCACCATCCAGTGCTCCAGCAGCGCGTCGGCGGGGCCGGCCTTCAGCCACAGGCGCAGGGGCAGCAGGTCGGTGGTGACCTTGTAGGGGGTGTCGCGTACCAGGCCATCCTGGCCTTCGTAGCGGATCGACTCATGGCGCCATTCGGCGCTCAGGGCCAGGCGGTGGCCCAGGGGCACGGCCAGGTGGGCCCGGTGCAGGGCCTCCTTCCAGCGCTCGGGGTGGTAGCCGGTGCTGGCATTGGGATCGAACATGGGGGCGTCGAGCCAGCGGCCCGAGGCTTCCAGGCCCGCCGTGATGCCGCCGGCCAGGCGCTGGTCCACCGCCACGGCGGCACGGCGCCAGCGGGTGCCGGCGATCTCGTCGAAGACTTGGTTGAAGCCGGCGAACTGGGTGGGGGCGAGGTTTTCGGCGTCGTACTTCGAGCCTGACACGCCCTGGAAGATCGCCCCGCGCAGGGTGGTGCCGGCGGCCGGGCGGGCCACCAGGCCCAGCTTGCCGTTGATGCGCTCCGAGCGGGTCCGGCCCTGGTCGTCGAAGCGGACGTAGTCGGCGCCGCCATGCAGGGTCAGGGCCGGGTGGAGGCGCCACTGGGCATAGCCGAACACCGTGTCGTGGTCGGCCTTCAGCGGGCTGGTGGGCAGGCGGGTCACATCCAGCACGATGCTCGGGTCCATGGTCAGTGCCGTGGAGACGGAGATGTCGCGCTTGCCCGACTGGCGGGCCACGCTGGCCCCGGCGCTGAGGGCCAGCTCTTCCCGCTGGCGGGTGTACAGGGCCGACAGGCCGCGGGTCCGCTGCTGTTCAAGCACCTCGCTGCCGATGTCCAGGTTGATACCGTATTGCGCGCTGCTGTACTGGAAGAAGTCCTGCTGCAGGAAACGGACGCGCTGGGTGTTGGCTTCCACCAGGAGCTCGTCGCCATTGCCCAGCTCGTGTCGCAGGCCGACCCGGCCCAGGTCGTTGATGAGCCGCCGTTCGAGGGTCTGGGACTGGCCGTCGAAGAGGCTGCGGTACTGGGTGCCACCGCCGAGCTCGGCATGGCGGGCTTCGGCCAGCAGGGTGGTGCCGGGGGCCAGGCGGATGCGCGCATCCAGCCGGCTGCCGGCCAGGTGGGTGTCGGCAATGCGGTCGGTGAGGCCGGCGTTACGGTAGTCGAAACTGCCGAAGGACAGCTGGCCCTGCTCCCAGGAGTGGGACAGCAGCACGCTGGCGGCCAGGGCGCTGTGGGTGCCGCCGCCGAGGGTGGCGGCGAAGTGGGTGGGCTTGCGGTCGAAGAAGGCGGTGGCCTCGTCCGGCGAAACTGCCCGCGGGCCGTCGAACAGCGGGGTCGGCGGCATCACCTGCTGGGGTGTCTGGGGCCACTGGCCGATGGGCTGGCGCAGGTTGGCCTGCAGCAGTTCGGACTGGCGGGCGCTTTCGAAGCGCGGCAGCTCGGCATATACGTCGGCCAGCAGGCGGTGGGCGGCGGGGCTGGCCGTGTCGTCCTCGATGGCATTCATGGCCAGGCTGTGGGCCGCCGGGGCAAAGCCCACCTGCTGGTAGGCGGCGCCGATGCTGGCGCTGCGGGCGGCCCGGTCCTGGTCGATGAGGGCGCTGGGGCGCAGCACGGCGCGGTTGTCGTTGCGGGCGATGGCCTGGTTGGTGTTTTCGATGGCGGTCAGCGGGTCGCCGTTGCGCAGGGCCCGGAAGGCGTCGAAATACCAGGGGGTGGGGGAGGCCGGGTCGAGGCGGCGGGCCAGATCGAACTGGTCGCCGGCCACCTTGTTGCGGGCTTCTTCCAGGTAGGCACGGCCCAGGTAGCTGCGCAGCTCCGCATTGGACGGGTCGAGCAGGGCGGCGATCTCCACCTCGCGGCGGCCGTCGGCGGTGTTGCCCTGGCGCATCAGGGCCAGGCCGAGGCCGAAG
>WBTZ01000082.1 GCA_009026175.1 Zoogloea sp.
CGCCGCCCCTGTCGGACGTGATCTTCACCAACGGCGAGATCATCACCCTCGACGACAAGCGCCCCGTCGCCCAGGCGGTGGCCATCAAGGGCAGCAAGATCATCGCGGTGGGCAAGAGCAAGGACATCCTGGCCCGCTGGAAGAGTGAAGGCACCGAAGTGGTGGACCTGGCCGGCAAGACCCTGGCCCCCGGCTTCGTCGATGCCTGGGGCCAGCTGTCGCGCAGCGGCCTGTTCTCGGTGGCCGCGCGCCTGCAGTCGCCGCCGGAAGGCCGGGTCGGCGACACCGGCGCCCTGCTGCGCGAGCTCCGCGACTGGGGCAAGGGCGAGCTGGCCCAGCGCTTCGGCTGGATCATCGGCTTCGGCTACGACGAAACCCGGCTGCGCGAGCAGCGTCTGCCCTCCCGCCATGATCTGGACAGCGTCTCCCGGGACAAGCCGGTGATCATCATCCACCAGTCGGGCCGCCAGATCGTCGCCAACTCGAAGGCCCTGGAGCTGGCCGGCATCGGCCGCGACAGCGTGGATCCGGCGGGTGGCAGCATCGGCCGCTGGCCCGGCTCCAAAGACCCGGACGGCGTGCTCGAGGGCAGCGCCGCCTTCGCCCTGCTGGGCAGCCTGCCGCAACTCCCCAAAGAGGAACGCCAGGCAATGATCCAGGAGGGTCAGGGCCTCTACCTGCGCAATGGCTACACCACCGCCGTCGAGGGCCGCGCCACGGCCGACGACCTGGCCCTGTACGCGCAGGCGGCCGAGCTGGGCACCCTCAAGCTCGACGTGCTGGTCTACGCCGACCTGGGCAGCGGCGTCCAGGCCCTGAAGGGCAGCAAGACCCTCACCCCCCGCTACTACAAGGAGCGCCTCAAGCTGGCGGGCGTGTCCTTCACCCTGGACGGCAGCGCCGAGACCCGCAGCGCCTGGCTGACCCAGCCCTACAAGCTGCCGCCGCCGGGCAAGCGGACCAGCTACGCGGGCTACCCCGGCGTCAGCGACGAGCAGGCCGGGGAGCTCTTCGCCCAGGCCTACGCCAGCGGCTGGCAGGTGGCCGCGCAGGCCAACGGCGACGCCGCCATCGACCAGTTCATCAAGGGTCTGGAGGGTGCCGCCGCCAAGCACCCGGGCAAGGACCGCCGGCCCCTGCTGGTCGGCGCCCAGACCCTCCGCGACGATCAGATCGAGCGCCTCAAGGCCCTGGGCGTCAGCCTGGCGCTGGCCCCGCGTCGCCTGGGCCTGTCCCTCGACGTCTTGAAGGACGACGCCCTCGGCGCCGAACGCACGGCACGCTTCATCCCCGCAGGCAGCGCGCTGAAACAAGGCGTCCCGGTGCTGCTCACCCACGATGCGGCGGAGCCGGAGCCCGCGCCCTTCGGCACCCTGTCGGCGGCCATCCGGCGGGCGGTCGGCGAAGAGCAGCAGATCGGTGCCCTCGATGCCCTCAAGGCGATCACCCTGCTGCCGGCCCGCCAGCTCGGCGAGGAGAGGATCAAGGGCAGCATCGCCGTCGGCAAGCTGGCCGACCTGGTGGTGCTGTCGGCCAATCCGCTGAAGACCCCGGCCGACAAGCTGGGCGAGATCCGCGTGATCGGCACGGTGAAGGAAGGCGTGACGGTGTTTGGCGGCAGCGAGGGCGGCGTGCCCATCACCCGCTAGGGCTGGCCGGTCACGCAGGCGGCGGCCCCTGGCGGCCCGCGCGCCTCAGGGCTGGCTGCTCAGGTAATTGACCACGGCCTCGATGTTCTTCTCGCCCAGGCCGTTCACTGCCGCCGTCATCGGCGGGTAGATCCGCTCGCCACTCGCCTTCAGGTAGCGATGCAGGCTGCGGCGCAGGTATTCGTCCTGCTGCCCGGCCAGGCGCGGAAAGGTCTCGCCCCCCTTGGCCTCGGCCCCGTGGCAGCGGGCGCAATTGCGGCTGAACAGCTCACGCCCCTCCCCTGCAACGGCGCCAGGCCTGGACGGGGGCACCGGCTGGGCAGCAAGGAAGACGGCGATCTGCGCCTTCTCTTCGTCGCTGAGCACCTTCATCAGGCCCTGCATGAAGGCATCCTTGCGCTTCCCGGACAGGAAAGCCTCGATCTGCCCCAGCACATAGACCGGATGCTGGCCGGCGAGGTTGGGCACTTCGGGATACTTGCTGACCCCGGTCTCGCCATGGCAGTTGGCGCAGAAGAAGGCGGCCTTGCGCCCCGCGTCCTGGGCGGCCTTGAGGCCAGCGGGGCCGGACTGGGTGATCCGTGCCAGATGGTCCCGGGCCCCGGAGGGCTCGGCCGCGGCAGCGGCTGTGAAACAGGACAAACCCACTGCCAGGGATACCGGCAGGGCCAGAGATATCACAAGAAATCGGGGCATGATGTGCGCTTCCTGGGTGAATCCAGTCGGGTCGCGGACTACGGCCTGCACAGGATTCTAGGTCAGCGCGGACGGGACCACTACAATTCCGCACCTGTCCCCGTGAACAACGCCCTCCCCCATGCATTTCCTCCCTTCCTGCCGCGTGGCCATCATCGGTGGCGGCCCGGCCGGCCTGATGGCCGCCGAAACCCTTGCACGGCAAGGTATCCAGGCAGATCTATTCGACGCCATGCCCTCGCTCGGGCGCAAGTTCCTGCTGGCCGGACGGGGCGGCCTCAACATCACCCACGCGGAAGATTTCGAGGCCTTTGCCAGCCGCTACGGCGACCGCCGCGGGCAGATCGAGCCCCTGCTGCGGGCCTTTCCGCCCCAGGCCCTGCGGGAATGGGTCGAAGCACTGGGAGTGCAGACCTTCGTCGGCAGCTCCGGGCGGGTCTTCCCCGCCGGGATGAAGGCTGCGCCGCTGCTCCGCGCCTGGCTGACGCGCCTGCGCGAGGCCGGCCTGCGCATCCACGTACGCCACCGCTGGGCCGGCTGGACGGCCGATGGCGCCCTGCGCTTCATCAGCCCGGAGGGCGAACGCCACGCCCGGGCCGACGCCACCCTGCTGGCCCTGGGCGGAGGGAGCTGGGCCCGCCTGGGCTCGGACGGCGCCTGGGTGCCCATGCTGGCCGGGCGCGGCGTTGGCGTCGCCCCCCTCGAACCCGCCAACTGCGGCTTCGTGGTCGCCTCACCGCGCACCCGGCCGGAGGCCGGCTGGAGCGCCCATTTCCGCGAGCGCTTCGCCGGCGAACCGCTCAAGTCGATCGCCCTGGCGGTTGACGGCGTGGATGCGCCGATGCGCCCCGGCGAAGCCATGATCAGCGATGACGGCATCGAGGGCAGCCTGGTGTATGCCCTGTCGGCCAGCATCCGGGAGCGCATCAAGGCCGACGGCCGGGCCACCCTGCGGATCGACCTGGCGCCTGGCCGCAGCCTCGAGCGCGTCCGCGCCGAGGCCGCCCACCCCCGCGGCGCCCGCTCCCTGGCCAGCCATCTGCAAAGCCGGGTCGGCATCGCGGGGGTCCGCATGGCCCTGCTGCGGGAATGCCTGTCCGCCGCGGAGCTGGCCGACCCGGCCTGCCTGGCCGAACGCATCAAGGCCCTGCCGCTGGAGCTGGTGGCAGCCCGCCCCCTCGATGAAGCCATCAGCAGCGCGGGTGGAGTGTGCTTTGAAGACCTGGACGAGGCGCTGATGCTCAAAGCCCTGCCCGGTGTGTTCTGCAGCGGCGAGATGCTGGACTGGGAGGCCCCGACCGGCGGCTACCTGCTCACCGCCTGCCTGGCCACCGGACGCCGGGCCGGCGAAGGCATCGCGGCCTGGCTGGCAGGGCACTGACCCGCCGTCAGGGCCGCCCTGACAGCAGCGCCTCGCAGGTGCCCAGCAGGCGGGCCACGGACGCCTCCTGGGTGAAACAGGCGTTACGGGCCTGCCAGGCCTGGGCCTGGGCAGTGAATTCAGGCATGCCGAAAACCTTGCGCAAGCCCTTTTCGATCTCCCGAGGGGGCTGCTGATACCAGTAATGCAGTCCGCAGCCGGTCTCCTCGAGACGCCGGCTGGTCATCATCTGCTCCATCTGCAGGGGCAGCACAAAGAGCGGCTTGCCCGCCGCCAGCATCACGTCCACCGTTCCGCCGGCGTGGCAGAGCGCCATGTCGGCCTGCTCCCTCACGCTGCGCATCCGCAGGGGCTCGGAGCTGAAGGCCAGATTGGCGGTCTGGAGTCGCTGCACGGTCGCCCTGGCCAGCCCGGGGGCAAACACCAGCACACTGGCATCCAGCTTGGACAAGGCGGCCACCACCGGCTCAAGCTGGGCGTAGTGGGGCTTGAGATAAGCGAACACCCGGCGCGACCGCCCCGTCGGCCAGCGGGGCTCGGCGCCATGGTCGATGCTGTTGATCGCCCCGACATAGAGTTCGGGGGCCCGGGGGCCATACACGTCGAGCTCGGCGACCCCGGTGATCAGGGTCGCCTCGGCCTCGTACAGATCGGCGACGCAGCCCAGCCGGGGCGCCTGTAGCGCTTCAAGCGCGTGGTTGGCATTGCGCACCAGCTTGTCCTCGCAATCCTGCTCCCTTGCCGGCGCCCCCGCTTTCGGATCCCACCACTGGTAGAGGGGCATGGGCGTGGCGCGGCGCGGCACCGCAAAGCTGTTGCCGGTGATCAGCCGGGGCAGGCCCAGACCACGGCTGGCCAGCAGGGCGGTCGGCGCATGGTCGAAGACCAGCAGGTCCGGCTGCAGCAGCTCGAAGAGCTTGCGCCAGGCGCGCAGGATGGACAGCAACCCCGCCGGCTGCAGGAAGCCGAACAGGAAGAGGGTCTCGGTGAGGTTGAGGGCCTGCGGCAAGCCGGACACCGGCGGCAACCACAGGGGCGCCTGCAGGTATTCGAGCCCGTAGGCGCCGAGCATCTCGTCGGCCCGAGAGATGTCCCGCAGGATCATCACCGGGCGGTGGCCCTGGGCCTTGAGGGCCTGGGCGATGGGCAGGAAGCGACCGATGTGGCCGTAGTCGGAACCGAGTTCCCAGATCAGGGCAATGGTGGCCATGTCATGCGCGGAGGAGGAAATGGACGCGACGCAGGGGCCACCGGGTCCGGGGCCACCTGCGTCGCGGTGGAGGATATCAGCAGACGGTTCAGCGTCGGCGACGACGCGCCAGCGTCATGGCCCCCAGGCCGACCCCCAGCAGGGAGAGGCTCCCGGGTGCAGGCACACTGTTGAGCGGAGACCCCGTCACCACGAAATTGACACCACCCGGCGGCAGCGTGGAACTCAGGTTCGAGGGGTCGCCCAGGGCACCATTCACGTGCGCCGTCTGGTAACAGGTGCCGCCATAGCCGCCATAGCCACCGTAGGCGTCGCTCATCAGGCTGGGTACATCACCGTAGCCGTACTCGCCGTAATAGCCGCAGGGGGTGCTCTGCACCGCATAGCTGCCGCTGGCCGTGGTGACCAGGTCGAAGTCGATGTTCATGCTCTCGCCGGCACCGAGCACGCCCAGGTCGAGGGTCACGTAGGTGCCGTTCCAGTTGTAGGAGTAGCCGCTGCCCGTATCCTGGAGCTGGGCCCCGTTGAGCGCGTTGATGACCGTCAGGCCGCCCAGGGAATCCAGGTGTGCCGAGCTGCCGAAGAGCGACGTGCTGCCATTCCGCTTGATGCTCAGATCATAGCCCGTGGCACCGCTGCCGCTGACCCCGGCCCAGTTCTCGATGGAGAGATAGCCGTAATAGATGAAGAAATTGAGGGAGTACTGGGTGGCCGCCGCATTGCCATTGATCACCTGGAGGGTGCGATGGAAGGTGGCGGTGCTGTCGAACGTCCCTTGCCCCGAGGAGTCTGCCCGATAGGTGCCATGATCGTTACCCCAGGCGTAGGCCGACGCCATGTTGCCGGTGGCGTCATTCACATTGCTGCCATCATTGACAAAGCTGGAGCCGGTGGTCGGCCCGAACACGCTGGTCGTTCCGGCAGTGGCGGAACCGCTCGCCGTAAGGACATCGGCCTGTGCCGACGTGGCAGCAAACGCGCCCATGGCCAGGAGGGAGGCGACCAGGATTCTCATTGTGTTGTTCATTGTGATGGCTTCCTTTGCCAGCTTGATATTTTCGGACACCTTCACTAGCAAATCCCGAACCCGGGCTGGCAAGCCACTGATTACGCTGGCAAAGCCCCCTTGCCGGAGCAGGCCGTACGACATATGTGTAAAATTATGCGACACGCAAATGCCATCAGCGTTTTCATGATTTAACCGGGGTTCCATGGCCGGCAGCGTACAGTCGGACTTCTTTCACCGTTCCGGAGTCCCCATGGAAATCCTCTCCACCGTGATCATCGGCCTGCTGGTCGGGCTGGTCGCCCGCTTCGTCAAACCCGGCGACGACAGCATGGGCTGGATCAAGACCATCCTGTTCGGTATCGGCGGCTCGCTGCTGGCCACCTACGGCGGCCAGGCCCTCGGCCTTTACCGCGCCGGCCAGGGCGCGGGCTTCATCGGCTCGGTGCTGGGCGCGGTGATCCTGCTCTTCCTGGTCAGCCGGCTGAGCAGCAAGTAAGCACCGCGCGGCGGCTGGCGGCCCAGCCGCCGGCCGGCCCCCTCCTCTCCGGGGCCTTCAGGCGCCTCCGGTCAGGCCCGTGGCCGCCTCGCGGGTCTGCCGGGCCGCCTCGCGCACCCAGTCCGCAAAGCAGGCCACGTCCTCCCGGGGGCGGGCCGTCGCAGCAACCAGCCAGTAACCCCGCTCGCGGATGCGTCGACGAACGCCCCCCACCGGGCGCAAGCGGCCGTCGGCGATCAGGTCCGACACCAGCTCGGCGCGACCGATGGCCACTCCCTGCCCCGCCACCGCCGCCTGGATCAGCTGGTCATAGTGGTTGAAATGCAGCAGCGCCCGCGGCCGGCGCTCGGCCAGGCCGTACTCGTCCAGCCATGATTCCCAGCCCAGCCAGGGAAAGCCCGGATCGTCGTAGTTCATCAGGGTGACGGTGGGCAGGTTGTCCGCGTCGAGGGAGTCGATGCCCAGGGATGGGCTGGCCACCGGAAACACCGTCTCACCGAACAGGCGCTCGCTGCCCGGCGGCACATCCGCTTCCGGGCTGAACCGCAGGGCCAGGTCGATCCCTTCCCGGCGCAGCTCGACGACCCGGTTGAAACTGGCCAGGCGCACATCGATGTCCGGATGCCGGGCCTGGAAATCCCGCAGGCGGGGCAGCAGCCACAAGGCCGTGATCCCCAGGCTGGCCGTCACCGTCACCGGCGGGCGCTGGTGGCTGGCCTTGAAGCCCGCAGCCAGTTCGCCGTAATCGCGCAGCCAGGGCGAGGCCAGCCGGTACAAGCGCTCCCCCTCGGGCGTCAGGCTCAGGGTCCGCGTGCCACGCACGAACAGACTGACCCCGAGCGCCTCCTCCAGCGACTGGATCTGCCGGCTGATCGCCGACTGGGTCAGGCACAGGGCCTTCGCGGCCTTGGTGAAACTCAACAGCCTGGCGGTGGCGACAAATCCCCGCAACGGGTCCAGCGGAGGCAGTCTGAGCAGAGGGTCATCCATGCGAATTACTCATCATCAAGATTCCAAATATCCGTTTGTGGCCCTGTCCGTAAAAACCAATACTGGACTCACGGCCACCGCGCAAATGCACTTCACGCATCGCGAAGCAGGCCCGGGAGAACGTCGATGAGCAGCCTGACCCCGATCCGTTGCGTGAACCTCGAAGGCCACGCCTCCACCGTCCTCGGCGAAGCCGCGGGCACCCTGATCACCTGCGTCGCCGGCTGCGTCTGGGTGACCCGCTATGGCGACCCGCGGGACGTCATCCTCCACGCCGGAAGCCACTTCGAAGTGGATGGCCCGGGCACCGTGGTGATGACCGCCCACCATGGCGCACGCCTGCACATCAGGCCTCCGGGCAACGCCCGGCCCGGTCGATCGGGCAGCCTTGCCGGCTTCCTGCGCGGCCTGCTTCGCAATCCATTCCGGCCACGCTGGCAGAGCGCGGCCCGACGTCTCGCGGGCGGCTCCATGCACGAGTGCTAGACTGGATCTGACCACCCTGGAGATGTCCCATGCATGCACAGACCCTGGAATTCTGGTTTGAGTTCGCCAGTTCGTATTCCTACCTCAGCGTAATGCGCATCGAAGCCCTGGCCCGTGACGCCGGGGTGACGCTGGAATGGCGCCCTTTCCTGCTGGGGCCGGTGTTCCTCTCGCTGGGGTGGAACGATTCACCCTTCAACATCTATCCGCCCAAAGGACGCTACATGTGGCGGGATCTGGCGCGGCTGGCGACGCGCTACGGCCTGCCCCTGCAGGTGCCTTCGCGCTTTCCGCGCAACGGCCTGCTGGCGGCCCGGGTGGCCCTGGCCGGCGTGGAGGAAGACTGGATCGGCGAGTTTTCGCGGGGGGTGATGACGGCGAACTTTGCCGAGGACAGGGAGATCTCCGACCCGGCGGTGATCCGCAGCATCCTGGAAAGCCTGAAACTCGACGCCGACACCATCCTGGAACAGGCACACAGCCCTGAGATCAAGGAAGCCCTGCGCCGGCAGACCGAAAAAGCCGGCGAGATCGGCCTGTTCGGAGCCCCCAGCTTCATCACGCCCGATGGGGAACTGTTCTGGGGCAACGACCGCCTGGAGGATGCCCTCGCCTGGGTCGTGGCGCGACCGGCCTGAACGGCCGGCCCGAGCTTACTTGCCGGGCAGCAGGCCAGCGTCGCCGGACGGCTTGCCGCTGCGCTTGTCCTGCTCCGACTGGCGTGCCTTCTCGGCCTTTTCTGCCTTCTTCTCGGCCGCCTTGCGGGCGCGCTCCTCGTAGTCGGCCTTGCCTTCGCGGGTCTGCTCGGCGCGCACGGCCGCCGCCCTGGCCTCGGCGGCCCGACGGGTCGCATCGGCGGCATCCTTGCGCTTGCGCTCCGCCACCTCCTGCACCGCGCGGGCCTTGCCCTCCTGCTCGCGCTGCACCCGGGCCGTCTCCTTGTCGGACAGCTGGCGCAGGCGGGATTCGTTGTCGGCCCGGGCACGCGCCTCCTGCTCCGAACGCTCCACGGCCTTCTGCGGAGCCAGTTCGACGGCCTCAGCCTGGCGCTCGGCATAGCGGCGGTTCTTCTCGGCCAGCTCGATGCGCCCAGCCTCGACATCCATCTCGCGGGCCTTGCGCACGTCGGCCACCCGTTTTGCCCGCGCCTGATCGATGCAGCGATTGACCAGGAAGCGCTGGTAACAGGCGATCTCCTCTTCGGCGAAACGGGCCTCGGCAGCCTTGCGCAGGGTGGCGGCCTCCTCCTTCATCCCCTTGGCACGGGCGATTTCGGCGGCAGGATCGGCCACCGGGGCCTCCTCGGCAGCGGCCGGCAGAGCGGCAAGACACAGGGAAGACAGGCAGGCGGCGAGGGTCAGGTGGCGCAGACGCATGGGACGGCAGGGCGGTGGACTTCGGGACCGCTTACAATACCGGATTTCCTGCCCGCTTACCCGCGCTTCCTCTGCCGTGATCCAGTTTCGCAACCTCCGCCTCGCCCGTGGCGTAAAGACTCTCATCGAAGGCGCCAGCCTGCAGATCCACCCCGGCTGGAAGGTCGGCCTCACCGGTGCCAACGGCTGCGGCAAGTCCAGCCTGTTCGGCCTGCTGCGAGGTGAGCTGCACCAGGACTCCGGCGACCTGGAGATCCCCGCCGCCTGGGTGATCGCCCACGTCGCCCAGGAAACCCCGGCCCTGTCCCGCCCGGCCATCGAATACGCCCTCGACGGCGATGCCGAGCTGCGCCGCATCGAGGCGGCCCTCGAAGCCGCCGAAGCCGCCCACAACGGCGAGGAGATCGGCCATCTCCACGGCCGCCTGCAGGAGATCGGCGGGTACGCCGCCCGCTCCCGCGCCGCCGCCCTGCTCAGCGGCCTGGGCTTCAGCGCCGCCGACCTGGAGCGCCCGGTCGCCGACTTTTCGGGCGGCTGGCGCATGCGCCTCAACCTGGCCCAGGCGCTGATGTGCCGCTCCGACCTGCTGCTGCTCGACGAGCCGACCAACCACCTCGACCTGGACGCCGTGATCTGGCTGGAGCAGTGGCTCACCGACTACCGCGGCACCCTGGTGCTGATCTCCCACGACCGGGACTTCCTCGACGCGGTGGTGAACCAGATCGCCCACATCGAGAATCAGCAGCTCACCCTCTACACCGGCGGCTACTCCAACTTCGAACGCCAGCGCGCCGAGCGCCTGTCCCAGCAGCAGGCGCTGTTCGAGAAGCAGCAGCGCGAGCGCGCCCACCTGCAGAAATACGTGGACCGCTTCCGCGCCCAGGCCACCAAGGCCCGCCAGGCCCAGAGCCGCATCAAGGCCCTGGAACGGATGGAACTGATCGCCGCAGCCCACATCGACAACCCCTTCAGCTTCAGCTTCCGGGACTGCACCGCCGCCCCCGACCCGCTGCTGCAGATCGAGGATGCCGCCGCCGGCTACGTGGACAAACCCATCCTGTCGGGCATGAAGCTGACCATCCGCCCGGGCGAGCGCATCGGCCTGCTCGGCCGCAACGGGGCGGGCAAGTCCACGCTCATCAAGCTCCTGTCCGGTGGCCTCCAGCCCAGCGCCGGGGTGCGCCGCGAAGGCAAGGGCCTGCAGCTCGGCTACTTCGCCCAGCACGCCCTGGAAAGCCTGCGCCCCGACGAATCGGCCCTGCAGCACATGCTGCGCATCGCCCCGCAGACCCGCGAGCAGGATCTGCGCAACTACCTGGGCGGCTTCGACTTCAACGGAGACATGGCCACCACCCCCTGCGGCCCTTTCTCCGGCGGCGAGAAGTCCCGCCTGGCGCTGGCCATCCTGATCTGGAACCAGCCCAACCTGCTGCTGCTCGACGAGCCGACCAACCACCTCGACCTGGAAATGCGCCACGCCCTCACCCTGGCCCTGCAGGACTACGAAGGCGGGATGGTCATCGTGTCCCACGACCGGGCCCTGCTGCGCGCCACCTGCGACCGCTTCCTGCTGGTCGATGGTGGCCGCCTGACCCCCTTCGACGGCGACCTCGACGACTACAAGAGCTGGCTGGCCCAGCAACGCGCCGCCGACGCGGCCGCCGGCCAGTGCCCGGACAAGGCCGCCGACAAGGCCAGCCGCAAGGCCGACCGGGAGGCCGCCGCCGCCGACCGCCAGGCCCGCCTGGCCGCCCGCCGGCCGCTGGTCAAGGAGCTCGAGCAACTCGACAAGAAGCTCGGCCCCTGGAACACCGAAAAGGCCAAGCTCGACGAGCGCCTGGCCGACCCGGACCTGTACACCGGCCCCGACGCCGGCGAGGTGCCCAAGCTGCTCAAGCGCCAGGCCGAGCTGGCCGAGAAGATCGACGATGCCGAACTACGCTGGCTTGAACTGCACGAAGCCCTGGAGGCCATCCCTGCCGACTGACCGCCGCAAGGTCCTGCAGGGGCGGCTTCAGCCGCCCGCGGACTCCGATCCGGCACCTGCGGGCGGCTAAGGCCGCCCCCGCAGGCCTCAGCCTTCCCGCACGCAATTCCCTCAAGCCGTCACGGTCTCTTTGCTAGAATCGCGGATTCCCCCAATTCAACCGTCGTAACCTGGAGCTTCCCGCCGTGCAACTCGTCTGTCTCGACCTCGAAGGTGTTCTCGTCCCCGAAATCTGGATCGAATTCGCGGAGCGCACCGGCATCCCCGAACTCCGCCGCACCACCCGCGAGGAGCCGGACTACGACAAGCTCATGAAGTACCGCCTGGACCTGCTCAAACAGCACAAGCTGGGCCTGCCCGACATCCAGAAGGTGATCTCCGAGATGGGCCCCGAGCCCGGCGCCAAGGACTTCCTCGACGCCCTGCGCCAGGACTTCCAGGTCATCATCCTGTCCGACACCTTCTACGAATTCGCCATGCCGCTGATGCAGCAGCTGGGCATGCCGACCCTCTTCTGCCACAAGCTCGAAGCCAACGCCGAGGGCTTCCTGGTGAACTACCACCTGCGCATGGCCAACCAGAAGAAGGAAGCCGTCCAGCGCTTCAAGGAGATCAACTTCAAGGTCATCGCCGCCGGCGACTCCTACAACGACACCGCGATGCTCAAGGAAGCCCACGCCGGCATCCTGTTCCGCGCCCCGGACAACGTCATTGCCGAGTTCCCGCAGTTTCCCGTCGAGCGCGAATACAGCGGCCTGATGGCCCAGATCCGCGCCGCCTCCGCCCGCATCTGACCCTTACCGATACGCCGGCCGCGGCCTCTGGGCCGGCGTCCGGCGGCCCCGCTGCCATGCACCGCGAACGCTTCTACACGCTCTCCGCCTCCTGCCCCGACCGCACCGGCATCGTCGCCAAGGTCTCCGGCTTCATCGCCGAGCACAAGGGCTGGATCCTCGAAACCGCCCTGCACGCCGAACCGGCCGTGGATGCCGGCAGCCGCGGGCGCTATTTCATGCGCATCGAGATCCGGGCGGACTCGCTGCCCTTCATGCTCACCGAGTTCCGCGAGCGCTTCCGGCCCATCGCCGAAGAGCTCAACATGGACTGGAAGATCACCGATTCGGCGGTCAAGAAACGCGTGGTCATCCTCGTCTCCAAGCAGGAGCACTGCCTCTACGACCTGCTCGCCCGCTGGCAGTCGAAGGAGCTCGACATCGAGATCCCCTGCGTGATCTCCAACCACGAGACCTTCCGCGGCTTCGTCGAGTGGCACGGCATCCCCTTCCACCACGTCCCGGTGACCGCCGACAACAAGCCCCAGGCCTACGCCGAAGTGCAGCGCCTGTTCGAGGAGTCCCACGGCGACACCATGGTGCTGGCCCGCTACATGCAGATCCTGTCGCCGGACCTGTGCGCGGCGCATCCGGGCAAGATCATCAACATCCACCACAGCTTCCTGCCCAGCTTCGTCGGCGCCAAGCCCTACCACCAGGCCTACGAGCGCGGCGTCAAGCTGATCGGCGCCACCTGCCACTACGTCACCGCCGACCTGGACCAGGGCCCGATCATCGAGCAGGACGTGATCCGCATCGACCACTCCGACTCGGTCGAGGACATGGTCCGCTACGGCAAGGACATCGAGAAGGCGGTCCTCGCCCGCGGCCTGCGCTACCACCTGGAAGACCGGGTGCTCATCCACGGCAACAAGACCGTCGTGTTCCGCTGAGGGCGTTCCGCTCTCCACACGCCAAGCCGGCCCACGAGGCCGGCTTTTTATTGCGCCGGTGGCACCGGGCGGAGCCCTGGTGGCATGGGAGCGGGGCTATCGGTGTCCTTGCGGCCAGGCTTCTTTGCCGGGCAGCTTCCGGTTGTTCGGCGTTGAATCGGGTCGGGCGGCCGGCGGGGCGAATACCTGGCCAGTCCGACGCAAACAAAGGACCGCCTTCAAACGGGTTGGCCGCCCTCGGCCTGAAGAAGAAGTCCGGCCGCAAGCCGCCCCGGCGCAGCCGCAAACCAGCCCGCCCCTGCAACGAAAAACGGGCGCCGAAGCGCCCGTTTTCATGATGCGAAGGACTACCGATCTTACTGGTGGTAGGCGCTTTCGCCGTGGGAGGTGATGTCGAGACCTTCCCGCTCTTCGTCTTCCGGCACCCGCAGACCGATGAACATGTCCACCAGCTTGTAGGCGATGAAGGCAACCACGGCAGACCAGACGATGGTCACGCCGACCGCGGTGGCCTGGATCATGACCTGGTCACTGATGGAGTAGCCATCGGCAACCTTGTTGGCCACGTAGTCCCACACGCCGGCACCGCCCAGGGACGGGGAGGCGAACACGCCAGTCAGGATGGCACCCATGATGCCGCCGACGCCATGCACACCGAACACGTCCAGGGAGTCGTCGGCGCCGAGCAGACGCTTCAGGCCATTCACACCCCACAGGCAGACCACGCCAGCCAGCAGGCCGATCACGATCGCACCGACCACACCGACCACGCCAGCCGCCGGGGTAATCGCCACCAGGCCGGCAACGGCACCGGATGCAGCGCCCAGGCCGGACGGCTTGCCCTTGATGATCCACTCGGCAAACAGCCAGGAGAGGGCCGCAGCAGCGGTGGCCACCCAGGTGTTGACCATGGCCAGGGCGGCGACGCCGTTGGCTTCCAGGGCGGAGCCGGCGTTGAAGCCGAACCAGCCCACCCACAGCAGCGAGGCACCGACGATGGTCAGGGTCAGGCTGTGCGGAGCGAAGGACTCACGGCCGTAGCCGATGCGCTTGCCCACCATGAAGGCACCCACCAGGCCGGCAACGGCGGCGTTGATGTGCACCACGGTACCGCCGGCGAAGTCGAGGGCGCCCTTCTGGAACAGGAAGCCTGCCGTCGCGTTGGCCGCATCGGCCGCTTCAGCCGAGGTGTAGGCATCCGGACCCGCCCAGTACCAGACCATGTGAGCCATCGGCAGGTAGCTGAAGGTGAACCACAGCACCGAGAACAGCAGCACGGCCGAGAACTTGATGCGCTCGGCGAAGGCGCCGAGGATCAGGGCCACGGTGATGGCGGCGAAGGCGCCCTGGAAGATCACGTAGATGAACTCGGAGATCACCACGCCCTTGGTCCAGGTGGCAGCCACGGAATCCGGCGTGATGCCCTTGAGCAGCACCTTGTCCAGGCCGCCGAAGAAGGCATTGCCTTCGGTGAAGGCCACGGAGTAACCGTACAGGACCCACAAGAAGGTGATCAGCGAGAACACCGTGAACACCTGCAGGAGCACCGACAGCATGTTCTTGGCGCGCACCAGGCCGCCGTAGAACAGGGCCAGGCCGGGGATGGACATCATGATCACGATCGCCGAGGCGACGATGATCCAGGCGTTGTCGCCCTTGTTGGGGACAGGAGCCGGTGCAGCCGCCTCGGCAGGGGCCGCAGCGGCCTCGGCCTTGGCTTCAGCGGCCGGGGCGGCAACCGGGGCTTCAGCCGGCTTGGCTTCCGCAGCGGCAGCAGCCGGGGCAGTCACGGCAGGCGCGGCGGCAGGCGCGACAGGGGCTTCCTTGTCGTCGGCCAGCGCACTGCCCGCAAAACTGACCGCCAGGGTGGTCAGCAGGGCTGTAACGAGTTTTCTCATGATTGAACGCTCCCTTTTATAGCGCTTCGGTCCCGGACTCGCCGGTACGGATACGAATGGCTTGCTCCAGATCGAACACGAAGATCTTGCCGTCGCCGATCTTGCCGGTGCTGGCAGACTTTTCGATCGCTTCGATGACCTGATCGAGGATTTCGGTCTTCACGGCGGCCTCGATCTTCACCTTGGGCAGAAAATCGACCACGTATTCGGCGCCGCGATACAGCTCCGTATGACCCTTCTGGCGGCCGAAGCCCTTGACTTCGGTCACGGTGATCCCCTGCACGCCAATGGCGGACAGGGCTTCACGCACTTCGTCGAGTTTGAAGGGCTTGATGATGGCAGTAACGAGTTTCATGGCTTGGATCCTCAGACCGACGGCCGACGGACGGCCGCCGTGCGGTTGCGGGAATTAGAAGGTGCGGGTGATGGACAGAACCACGCGGTCCTTGCCCAGATCCTTGCCCAGCGCGTTCGTGTACCAGGCGCTGGAGGCATTCGTGTTGACGTAGCTGAGGCCGATCACGTTGCCGCTGAAGTCCTTGGTGATGCCGAGCTTGTAGTCGGTGTAGGACGCACCGTCGGACGAAGCGCCGTTAACCTTCTGGCGGCCCACGTGGGCAACCAGGTTCAGGGTGGGCATCAGTTCGTAGTTGGCGGTCAGGTCCAGGTAGCCGGAGTTCCTGGAGCCCACCCAGCCGAACAGGTCGCTGAAGGAGTGGGAGTACTTCAGGGTCAGGATGCTGTAGGTCCCGGCCACGTAGCCTTCCAGGGTGTTCGGGTTGTTGCCGTAGCCGGAGCCCGGGTAGAAGTACTGCAGCAGGCCCACGTCGTAGCTGAAGTCGCCGACGGTGTTCTTGAAGCCGCCGTAGAAGTCCATTTCGATGCTGTTGCTGACGGTGGAGTTGCCATCGGTCAGCCAGGACACGTTGGACGCCCAGGTGCCGACGTACAGGCCGCTGGAATGCGCGTAATCAAAGCCACCCTGCACCGCCGGCTTGCGGTTGGTCTGACCGATGCCGCGATAGACGTACTCGGACGCGAAGGTCAGGTTGCTGGTGAAGGTGTGCTCGGGCGCCGGCGCAGCTTCTTCGGCATGGACCAGAGTCGGGAGAACGACGCTGGCAGCAGCGATCAGGGCGGAGGCGATGACGGTCTTGCGCATGATGGAAATTCTCCTGGTAATCAAAGTTGGCGAGTCACACTTAGCAATCGATATGCCAGTTTGAGAAAAACATATATTTTCAAATAGATACAAAAGAAACCCGGCATCTGCTGCAGTGCATGAAAATTAGCGCACGCACCAAGTTGGCATCATGCACCAATATCGGGCGCCGATTTGGTGCGCGCGCACCGGGCGCCCATCCTCCATCCCGGTGCTAAACTTTCATTCAATCCGGGCCTCTTCCGCGGCCCGCCCAAGCTCACTCCCATCCAAGAGGTATACAGCCATGGCCAACCCCAAGATCCTCGACGAACTCGGTGCCAAAGTGTCCGAACTGCTCGCCAGCAGCCCCGCCAAGGACATCGAGAAGAACGCAAAGGCCCTGCTGGCGAGCGGCTTCTCCAAGCTCGACCTGGTCACCCGCGAAGAATTCGAAGTGCAGAAGGAAGTCCTCATCCGCACCCGCGAGAAGCTCGCCGAGCTCGAGCACCGGGTGGCCCGCCTGGAGGCCGAGCTCGCCTCCCGGCCGCCTGCAGCCGGGGTCTGAACCACCCCGCCGCCCGGCGGTCAGTACAGGGGCGCCTCGGCGCCCTTTTTTCTTTGAGCCCCCTCCGCTCTGGACCCACTTCTCCTCTCGCCCCAAGGAGCCCCCGCTTGAAACTGATCCTCGCCCTGCTCGCCGTGTGCGCCGCCCCGGCCCTGGCGGCCCCCGCCGGCTATACCATCGACAGCAACCACACCTTCCCGCTCTTCGAAACGGATCACCTGGGTTTCTCCACCCAGCGCGGCCGCTTCAACAAGACCAGCGGCAAGATCGTCCTCGACACCGCCGCCCGCAAGGGCTCGGTGGAAGTGAGCATCGACGCGACCTCGATCGACATGGGCTTTGCCAAGTGGAACGAGAACATGCGCGGCGAGGGCTTCTTCAACACCGCCGAATTTCCGGTGATCAGCTTCAAGTCCGAGCAGCTCCGCTTCGAGGGCGACAAGCCGGTGGCCGCCGAGGGCACCCTGACCCTGCTCGGCGTGAGCCGGCCGGTCACCCTGACCCTCGCCCGCTTCCACTGTGCCCCCCACCCCCTCAACAAGCGCGAGACCTGCGGGGCCGACATCACCGCCCGCATCAAACGCTCGGAGTTCGGGATGACCAAGAACATTCCGTCGGTAAGCGATGAGGTCCGCCTGCTGATCGCCGTCGAAGCCTTCCGGGACGCCCCATGAAGCCATGACATCCTGATACCGCCGGGCGCCGGTCCCGGCTACACTCGTGGCTTTACCCATTCCGGGAAATTCCGTGAGCCTGGCCCTCCTGACAAGCCGCGCCCTGGTCGGCCTCCTCGCCCCGGAGGTCACCGTCGAAGTCCACCTGGCCAACGGCCTGCCGGCCTTCACCCTGGTCGGCCTGCCCGACGTGGAGGTGCGCGAAGCCCGCGACCGGGTACGGGCCGCGCTGCAGACGGCGCGCTTCGAATTCCCGCAGCGGCGCATCACGGTCAACCTGGCCCCCGCCGACCTGCCCAAGGAAGGTGGCTGCTTCGACCTGCCCATTGCCCTCGGCATCCTCGCCGCCTCCGGGCAGATCCCGGTGGAGGGGCTGGCCCGCCATGAGTTCGCCGGCGAACTCTCCCTGACCGGCGAGCTCCGCCCGGTACGCGGCGCCCTGGCCCTGGCCAGGCAGGCTGTCTGCAGCGGGCGTACCCTGATCCTGCCCGCCGCCAATGCCCCCGAAGCAGCCCTGGTACACGGCGTGCGCCTGCTGCCGGCCACCAGCCTGCTGGCCGTCGCCGCCCATTTGTGTGGCCACACCCCGCTGCCCGCCTACGCGGGCGAGGCCCTGGCTGCACCACCCCGCTACCCGGACCTCGCCGACGTGAAGGGCCAGCTGCAGGCCCGCCGGGCGCTGGAGGTGGCCGCCAGCGGCCAGCACTCCTTGCTGCTGTTCGGCCCGCCGGGCACCGGCAAATCGATGCTGGCCCAGCGCCTGCCCGGCTTGCTGCCGCCGATGCGCGACGACGAAGCCCTGGAGAGTGCAGCGATCCTGTCGGTGGAGGGCAGCTTCCGTCCCGAGCAGTGGGGCACCCGGCCGATGCGGGCCCCGCATCACTCTGCATCCACGGCGGCCCTGGTGGGCGGCGGCGGCACACCCCGCCCCGGCGAGATCAGCCTGGCCCACAACGGAGTGCTGTTCCTGGACGAGTTGCCCGAGTTCGAGAAGCGCGTGCTGGAGGCCCTGCGGGAACCCCTGGAAAGCGGCCACATCACCATCTCGCGGGCCGCCCGGCGCGCCGAGTTTCCGGCCCGTTTCCAGCTCGTCGCGGCCATGAACCCCTGCCCCTGCGGCTACCACGGTCACCCGGACGGACGCTGCCGGTGCACGCCGGAGCAGATCGCCCGCTACCATCACAAGCTCTCCGGTCCGCTGCTGGACCGCATCGACCTGATGCTGGAGGTCCCCGCCCTGCCGGCCGGCGAACTGCAGTCGGCCACCCCCGGCGAAGCCTCCGCCGCCGTGCGTGCCCGGGTGGCAGAGGCCCGGGCCGTGCAGCTGGCGCGGCAGGGCAAACCCAACGCACTGCTGGCAGGCGCCGAGATCGATCGCTGGTGTACCCCCGACTCCGCCGGCGCCCGTCTGCTTGCCAGCGCCATCGACCGGCTCGGCCTGTCGGCCCGGGGCTACCATCGGATCCTGAAGGTCGCGCGTACAATTGCAGACATGAACGGCGCCGATACTGTATGCGCCCCCCATGTGGCCGAGGCGGTACAGAGCCGGCGCGGCCCGGGCACCCATCCCTAATCCATCAGGAGTACTTCCGTGTCATCACCCATGCCCGCCACCGCGCCCCGCTCGTCGAAATGGCTGCTCTGGCTCATCGGATTCATCATCCTGCTTGGGGGCCTGTTCGCCGGCTACACGTGGCTGGTGCTGCGCTGGAGTTATTCGTCCGGCGAACGGGCCGGCTACGTGCAGAAATTTTCGCAGAAGGGCTGGCTGTGCAAGACCTGGGAGGGTGAGCTGGCCATCGTGGCCATCCCTGGCAGCATGCCCGAGATATTCAGCTTCACGGTGCGGGACGACAGGGTCGCGGCCGAGATCAATGCCCTGATGGGCAAGCGCGTCGCCCTGTCCTACGACCAGCACGTGGGTGTACCATCCACCTGCTTCGGTGAGACCGGCTACTACGTCGACAGGATCCACTCCGTCGAATAAGCACCACCGCCCGACCGCCCGAAGGCGCTCGCCCCGCAGCCCGCCAGGGCAAAGGCGATCCAGTCTGCCACGGGCGGCCCGCGCCGCCCCTTCCCGGAACTCCCCGATGCCCTACGCCCAACTGGCGATGCTCCTCGCGGCGCTCGCCACCGTCGGTCCATTTTCGATCGACACCTACCTGCCGGCCCTGCATGCCATCGGCAGCGACCTGCAGGCCGACCCGGTGCAGGTCCAGCAGACCCTCACCGCCTACATGCTGCCGATGGGCATCATGGTGCTGTGGCATGGCGCCTTTTCGGATGCCTGGGGCCGCAAGCCGGTGATCCTGGTGTCGATGCTGCTGTTCATGCTGGCCTCGGTGGTCTGCGTGCTGGCCACCAGCATCGAGGCCCTGCTCGTAGGCCGCGCCCTGCAAGGCATCAGCGCGGGCGCAGGCATGGTGGTGGGGCGGGCCATCGTCCGCGACCTGATGGACGGCCCCCGCGCCCAGCGCCTGATGAGCCATGTGAGCATGGCCTTCGCCATCGGACCGGCGATTGCGCCGGTGCTGGGCGGATGGATCCATACCGCCTTCGGCTGGCGCGCCATTTTCGTCTTCCTGGCCCTGCTGGGCCTCGCCCTGGCCGCCCTGACGGCCTGGAAGCTCCCGGAGACCCACCCTCCGGAATCCCGCCAGCCGCTGCACCCTGCCCCCCTGGCCCGCCGCTACGGCCAGGTGTTCACGACCCGGGGCTTCCTGCTGCTGACCTTTGCGGTGGGGCTCAATTTCAACGGGTTCTTCATCTACGTGCTGTCCGCCCCGGTGTTCCTGATGCGCCACCTGGGGCTGGGCGAGACGGAATTCGGCTGGATGTTCATCCCCGGCGTGATGGGCATGATGTGTGGCTCCGCCCTGTCGGCCCGCCTGGCCGGCCGCCTGCCGCCGCCGCGCACCATCGCCCTGGGCTTCGCACTGATGCTGAGCGCTGCCGCCGCCAACCTGGGCGTGAGCTTCCTGATGCAGCCGGGGCTGCCCCAGTCGGTGCTGCCCATCGTGTTGTACAACTTTGGCATGGCCATCGCGATGCCCAGCCTGACCCTGCTGGCCCTCGATCACTTCCCCACCCACCGGGGGCTGGCCGCCAGCTGCCAGAGCTTCCTGCAGATGCTGGTGGGCGCGGTCACCGCCGGGGTGGTGGCGCCGGCCCTGTGGGACACGCCCGGCGGCCTGGCGGGCAGCATGGCCACCTACCTGGTGCTCGGGCTGGGCTGTTTCAGCCTGTGGAAAGCCTTCTTCCACAAGGCCGAAGGCCAGGGCTGAAGCGCTCGGGCCACTCAGCCGAAGCTGTCGGCAAAGAGGTTCCTGGCCCAGCCGAACATGTCCTCGTAGTGCCCCTTGGTGGGCGCAGGTGCCTCGGCCAGGGTATTGGGGACGGCCTTCATCAGGCCGCTGACCGGGTCGTAGGCAAACACCACGGTCAGCCAGGAGGCGGTGGTGGCGGTGATCGGGCTGTAGCAGGCGGAGCTCGTCATCGGCGCGGGATCGGGCTGCTCACCGGCGAAATAGCGCACCAGCGCATCCGCGCAGACCTTTGCCTGGGCATTCGCCATGTGGCCCGACTTGGGCTGCCCGGTGCCCTGGGAGTCGCCGATCACGTGCACATTGGGCACCAGCTTCGACTCATAGCTCAGGGGATTCACCGGCGCCCAGCGCGTCGCCGGATCACTGCCGAGCAGGCCCGCTGCCGCCACCAGCTTACCGGCGCGCTGGGGGGGGATGACGTTCGCGGCGTCGAATGCGATGGTCTCCCAGTTGGTAACGATCTTCTTGCCGGCCCAATCGACAGACAGCACCTCGGAGCTCGGCCTGTAGTCGATCACCCCGGCATAGGTGGTCTGGAAGGCCGTATGGAAGGTGTGCGGCTCGGCGACGACGTCGGAGTTGGCGTCCAGCACGATGACCTTCCCCGCACGGCGACGGCGCAGCAGGCTGTCGGCCAGCAGGCAGGCCCGCTCGTAAGGCCCCGGCGGACAGCGGTAGGGGGCCTTGGGGATGGACATCACGAAGGTTCCACCGGCGGGCACCGAATCCAGCTGGGCCTTGAGGGCCAGGGTCTGCGGCCCCGCCTGCCAGGCGTGGGGCAGCACGGCACTGTCGAGCCCGGGGATCGCATCGAAATCGATACCCGGCGCCAGCACCAGCTTGTCGTAGGGCAGCCGGGTGCCATTGGCGGTGGTGACCACCCGGCTCACCGTATCGATGCCGACCGCCCGGTCTGCGACGATATTGACGCCGTACCGGGTACGCAGGGCGTCGTAGCGCAGGGTGATGGTGCTCATGCCGGCCGCGCCGGTCATCACCAGATTGCTGAGGATGCACGACACGTGGCTCGGGTTGGGCTCGATCAGGCTGACCTGGATCTGCGGATTCCACAGGCGGACATACTTGGCCACGGTTGCGCCGGCAAAGCCACCGCCAACCACGACGACCCGGGGAGCGGCCGCCTGGGCACGGCTGGCGACCCCGAGGGAGCCCACCGCAGCGAGTGCCCCGGAGGCCTGCAGGAGTTTGCGACGATTGTTCGAGAACATGGTTTATTCCTTCTTGATCGATGCGCTCAGTCGTCCCGCGACTTGCGGTTCCTGGAGGACGTCCCGGTCGAGGCGGTGGAGCCGCTCTTGCCGAGGGATGCGTAGTAGCGGGCGATCAGGCGGATCTGCTCGTCGGAGTAGCCTGCCGCCTGCCGGTGCATGATCTCGTCGGGCTTGAGCTTGGCCTTCATCTCGATCAACTCCTTGTAGATCTCCCCCTCGCTCTCGCCAGCCAGCTTCTCCATGCCTGACACGGCCTGGCCGTTGGTGCCGTGACACTGGGCACACTGGGCGGCGAGCAGGCGCCCGGGGGGTGGCGCTGCATAAGCGCTGGCCGCGCCCAGCAGGGCCAGGGCAAGTGCTCCGGGCAAGGTCTTTCCATAGGCTGTCATGTTGCTCCCTCCATCACGGCACCCGCGGTGGCGGGCGCACCGAAACTAGTCCTCGAAGTGGATGCGCGTGGCCACCACGACACCACGGCTGGCGTCGAACCATCCCTTCAGTTCGATCTTGCGTCCGTTGGCCAGGCTGCTCCGGCTCCCGCCCTCGAAGATCACCGTTGCGCTGGCGTCCACCGCCTGCCCCCGCAAGGTGAAACGCTGGGTGACGGGGTCAAAGGCCTCGATGACGGCGGTAATCTCGAAGGCCTCGCTGCTCGCGGCATCCTCGTCACTGGTCTCCACCTCGTCGGCGATCAACACCCCATTGCGCACCGTGCCCTCGGCCTCCACACGCACGCCGGCCACCAGGCGCCCTTCGACACGGGCCCGCGCCGCGTCCACCGTGACGCCATCGACGACAAAGGAGGTGGGCGACAGCATCTGCGAGATGCTGCCTTCGACCTTGGCCTCCCCGTCGGCCAGGGCGGCACGCCGCGCCCCCTCGATGGAATCCACGCTCCAGGCCCCGCCCGCCGGCCCCCGCGGTGACGACACCCGGAGGATCTGGCCTTCTGCAAGCGCCCCAAGCTGTGCTGCGGGCACCGCCTGGTAGTCGATGACGACCCCCGCCAGCACGAAGCGCCGCCGAGCCCCGTCGATGCCGCTCACCGGCCCGCGCAGGCGATAACGGCTGACGCTGCCGCTGGGCTCGATGCGGGTGGCGGTGTACGCGCCGGTGGCCGCGTTATACGCACCGTAGACCTCCACCAGATCGCCGGGCCGCAAGGCTGCCAGGCCGTTCAGGCGCTCATCGAAGACCGTCGTGGGCTTCACGCTCACGGTGGCGCCCAGCACGGTGAAATGCCCGCGCGCCAGGTCGACACCCTCGACCGGACCGACAATCTCGCTGCCATATACGATCCGGCTGGCCTGACCGGTCCGCGCAACGAAGTCGGCCGTACCGCTGATGGTCGTCACCATGCCCAGGCGCAGATCGGCACGGCTCCGGGTGTGGCCGTCCTCGTCGGCCACGCTGGCGCTCGTATCGTCGAAACGCACGCCCGCAACGATGACCGAACCGAAACCTGAGATGGAGCCCACGGTCACCGCGCTGGACACCGTCCCGGTCCCCCCCGTCCCCAC